>JAMHUH010000913.1:0-1714 GCA_035904925.1 Nannocystaceae bacterium | reverse complement strand
TGGATGGATGCGACCGCCCACGCCACTTCGCGCAGCTCCACCGTTTGGACGGGCAAGAGCCCATCGATGAACTTCGCGAGGTCCGCATCCGTCGTGGCGAGGATCGCGTCGGCGAAGGTCGGCCCCGTAGGGTCGGTTTCGCTTCGCGCGGCCGCCAATGCGTCCACGAGTTGCTTCCCTCGGTCACGAAGGAGTCCGGTCAACCACCCCCGAGGCCGTGCATCGGCTTGGTTGCCGCAGAGCCGAGTGAGCACCGTCAACATCCGATCAATCGCCCCCGAACCTCCCTGCTCGAAGGGAAGCTCCAACCAGCGCGCCAGCGCCTCCGGACCTCGAGTGTCCTCGTCCTTCACGAGCGTCTCGAGCACGAGTTGCTCGCCGAGCAGATCGGGTTCAAGACCCACGACCCGGCCACCGTGGGAGTACAGCGCTGTGAAGCACTTGCTCAGTACTTGGACATCCACACTCGCCAGCTCGGTGCCAACCCGTCGCGCGAGGTTAGGCAACTTCGCACGCGCATCCACGCCGCCGAGCAGCACGAGCGCTGCCCCCAGTCGATCGGCGTCATCTATGAGCGGTTCAGCTGGCTTCTTGCCCAGCCCGCGCTCAAGCTCCCCTGCCCAGAACTTGCGCTCGTGCTGAACGATGCGCTTCAGCACGTCGCCACGATTCTTCAGTTCCTCCGGCCCATCGAGCACAGCCAACAGCGCCCGCATGTGAGCGAGCAACGGACGGTCGTCTCCCGCCTCGACCGCCATCGAGGCGTCCGCCTCGCTACCTGCAAACGCCCGATACGCGACTCGAAAAGCATCGTGGCGCTGGGCGTCGTTGAGCGGACGGAGCTCCAGTACGACGGGCCACTGGTCCAGCAAATCGGCCGCTCGGTCATTGTCACGCAGCGAGTCCACCCATGGACCGTTCTGACGAGCAAGCAGCACGAGTCGAGTTTTCGGCTGGCCGCCGGCCAGCAGTATCGACCGGATGATCGCGGCGACACGCACGGTCTGCGTCTCCGCGTAGTCGACCACCAAGAGGCGTGGCTTCGATCCCTGTGCGACCGGCCCCAGATCCGACACGTTCGGGTCCACGAACCCTGCCAACCATTGCTCGGCTCGCATGCGTTTGCACCACTCCACCATCAGCCGGGTCTTGCCGCTCCCGCCTGGCCCGGTGACAATCAGAACGCCCGACGAGGGGGCACGGGAAAACGCCTCAAGTGCGTCGAGCTCGGGCCCCCGAAGCGTGGCGTCGAAGGGAACCACCTCATAAGCGGCCCGCAGCAATTGCCCGGGACTTCGATTGGTCGGTCGACCAAGATCCGACCAAGGGACCATGCAACGGATAGCACCACGATCAGCCTCGAGCGTATCGGACCGTCGTTGCGTCGCATCTTGGCGACGGAGCAACTCGACGATCTGATCGAGCCCCGCACCAAATCTGTCGAGCAGCAGTCGCTCGATCCGGTCGAGGGCATCCAGTTGCTCACCCGTCGCAGCCGCCAGCGGCCCGACTGTCTCGCCAACAGTCTCTTCGAGCAGCTTCTCGAGTGCGCCCGTCGCATGAACCTTCTCGAGCGCAAGATACTCACGAAGCAGTTTGCCCTGGCTGGTCGCGCGGGCACGCAACTGGTCGACGATCTTCTTGGCGAGCTTCACCGGTAGGGGAGCCTCAACCAGCCCCAGGGCATACTCGGCAACCTCGGCGGAGAGATCAG
>JAMHUH010000912.1:0-9551 GCA_035904925.1 Nannocystaceae bacterium | reverse complement strand
GTGCTCGTGGGCGGATGGTGGGGCGAGCACCGCTACTACTCGCTCGATACGCTCGAGTACATCGAGATCCCGGACAAGGAGCCCATCCATGCCATCGACGATCATCGGGCGCTGCTCGACAACCAGGCCCACTATGTCGAGCCGCTGGTGGTCGTGGATTTCGAGACTTGCGACCATGTCCTGGTCGATCCCGGGACCAGCCTGCGCCGTTGGGACCTCGACGGGGTCCTGCTTTACGACGACGACATCGGTCCGCTGGTTCGGGTCGATTGGTCGGGCACGCGAAGGGCCCTGGCCGAGCGCGCGAGCGGGCAATTTCGGGTGCTTCCGGACGAGAACGTCGTGAGCGGGGACATCGCGAGTTGGGGCGAGAGCACGCGCGGCGAGGTCTGCGGGCCCTTCGTGATCGACGGCCTCTGCTGCTCGATCGGCGAGTTCATCTACGCCTGCGCCGAGTGAGGTCGCTTGTCCCGCCGACTCCGCCCAGTCCAACAATTCCCTCGCTCGAGTTGATCCGATCGAGCCGGTCGAGAGACCGACGGGCCATGCAACTTCGCGCCGGCTTCACGCTCGTGTTTCCCTTGTCCTTGACGCTGGCCGGCTGCCCTTCGAGCGACCTGCCGGCCGCTTCGGGGTCCGAAACCGGGGACTCGGACACGGGCACGGGGTCCGACACGGGCACGGAGTCCGACACGGGCACGGAGTCCGAAACTGGGGATGGCGATGGCGACACCACGTTCGTGTTGGTGACCCGCAAGAGCCTCGCAGACGACCACCGCGAGCTGCTCGCGTTCGACATCAGCGATCCACTGGTGCTCGATCCACCGCAGATGATCCTCAGCGTGCCGATGGGCGAAATCCTCGATCTTGGAGACCCGACACCCTGGGGCAGCCACGTCGTCCACTACGGCGCGATCGATCCCTTCACGCGGGTCAGCGAGCAGCTGGTCTACGACGGCACGAGCTGGGCCCTCCAGCCCTTGTTGCCGGAGGGAGTTGGGCCCGTGTTGCTCAGCGCGGACTTTGCCGACGACCAGAGCTGGGCGCTCACGCGGACCGGAGATCCGGCCCCGACCACGTTCGCGCGCGTCGACTTCGACCCCTCGGGGAGCCCGATCGGGTTCGAGCAAGTCCATCCGGTGCCGCCGCCGACCAGCCTCTCATCGCTCATCAACCAGGCGGGCCAGGCAGCGTTCATGGTCGACGAGAACGACGACGGCGTCTACCAGCTCCGCTTGGCCCAGATCCACCCGAGCGTCGAGCCGAGCGTGGTCATCGACGACATCGAAGTCGGCGTGCCGGCGGTGTTCAGCGCTGACCTCGACGAGACCAAGCTCGTCTATTCGAATGACCTCGGCAAGGACGGCGCCAACGAGTTCTTCGCGGTCGATCTCGCCAACCTCGCTGCGCCGCCGGTGCTCGTGACCACCCAGATCGCGGGCTCGCAGACGATCCGTCGCCGGGTCTCGTCCACGGGCGAGCGGCTGATCTACTGGACCGGCGAGGGCCTGTGGGGCCAGCTCTACTTGGTCGAGTTCGTCGGCGCGGCGCCGCAGGCTCCGATCCTGCTCAGCGGCGCGGACCAGGTCGCCGTGAAGGGGTTCGAGTTCTTCGGTGACGACCGAGTCGTCTACCTCCGGGGTGACGGCAGCGACGAGCAGGCCTTCATGCTCGTCGAGCTCGAGGGCCCGAGCGCGGCGGTCCAGGTCTCGACTCCCTTTCCGGCCGGGGACGAGATCTTCAACTACCAGTACGACCAAACCCAAGGCTTGATCGCCTACAACCTCGCCAACCCCAACGAGGCCCGGCTCTCGCTCATCGATCTGGGCGGGGCGTCGGCGACCGAGCGGCTGATCTACACCGCGCCGGCGTCTGGCTTCATCGTGCCGAGCATCCCTCAGGTCGGCCGTCGGCTCGCGTTCACGGCCCCGAACGTCGACTCGAAATCGGAGGTCTTCTCGGTCGATCTCGATGACCCCAACCTCGTCGCGACTCGCCTCGACGAAGCGCTCCCGGCTGGCTGGAAGGGGCCGCTCGGCGTCGCGCTGACCTCGGACGAGGCCCAAGTCGTGTTCCGCAGCGGACCCGAGGCCGGCCCCGATACGGCGCCCTTGCGGGTCACGATCGACGCAAGCAGCCCGGTCGAGCCCTTGTACGAATTGGGCTGGGATTCGCTCTTTCGGCTGGCCACGCCCTGAGCGGACGCCCGCTCAGTCGTCGTCGCGCGGCTTGACGATCCCGACCGCGTTGCTGACCACGACCACGACCGACTTCGAGGCGGGCGTGCGCGAGCCCTCGGCGAATTGCTCGACCGGCACGAGCACGTTGGCCTCGGGGAAGTAGGTCGCGCACATTCCTGGCGGGATGTCGTAGGGGATCGCGACCCAGCGCGGTGCGTGGCGCTCTTTGCCCTGAAAGCGGCTGGTCAGATCGACCTGATCGTAGGGCTCGACGCCCAAACGCCGCAGGTCGCGCGGGTTCATCATCACGACTCGGCGATAGCCCTCGATTCCCCGATAGCGGTCGTCGAGATCGTAGATGGTCGTGTTGTATTGATCGTGGGTCCGAATTGTCATCATCAACAATTCGTCCTCGGCCAATTCCCACTTGGGCACGGCGTTGAGCGTGAACTCGGCCTTGCCCGAGGCGGTCGCCCACTCGCGCTCGCGGGCGCTGTTGCGCAGCGCGAAGCCGTCGTGGCCACGGACCCGCGCGTTGTAGTCGTCGAAGCCAGCGATCGCCTGCTCGATCAGGTCGCGGATCTTGTCGTAGTCGCTGGCCAGCGCGACGAAGTCGATCGGCGAGCGATCGGCGAGCGTGGCCTCGGCCAGGCGGGCGACGATCATCGGCTCGCTCAGCAGGTGCTCGCTCGCCGGCTCGAGCCCGCCGCGCGAGCGGTGGACGATGCCCATCGAGTTCTCGACCGTCACGAATTGCTCGACGCCGGCCTGGACGTCGCGCTCGGTCCGGCCGAGGCAGGGCAAGATCAGCGCACACTGGCCGGTGACCAGGTGCGAGCGGTTGAGCTTGGTGCTGACCTGCACCGTCAGCGCGGTCCGGCGCAGCGCGTCGGCGGTGAAGTCGGTGTCGGGGGTCGCCGACAAGAAGTTGCCGCCGAGCGCGAAGAAGAGCTTGGCCTTGCCCGCGTGCATGGCCTCGATCGCCTCGACCACGTCGTAGCCGTGTTCGCGCGGCGGCTCGAAGCCGATCGCCTTGCCGACGCGATCGAGGAAGGCGGCGCTCGGCCGCTCCCAGATGCCCATGGTCCGATCGCCTTGGACGTTGCTGTGGCCGCGGACCGGGCAGACACCCGCGCCGGGTCGGCCGAGGTTGCCGCGCAGCAAGAGCAGGTTGGTCAGCTCTTGAATGTTGCCGACCCCGTTTTGATGCTGGGTCAGGCCCATCGCCCAGCAGGCAATCGTCGCTTTGGACTCGACATAGATCTTGGCCGCGGCCCGGATCTGGTCTTCGGGCACGCCGCAGGCCTCGACGAGATCGGCGAAGCGGTGGGTCTCGAGCTCGGCGATCAGCTCGGCATAGCCGATCGTGTGCTCGTCGATGAACGCACGATCGATGACCTTGCCTGGCGCCGCGGCCTCGGCCTCGAGCACGCACTTCATCATCGCCTTGAGCAGCGCGACGTCGCCGTTGATCTTGACCTGCAAATAGAGGTCGCTGATCTCGATGCCGCTGCCGAGCATGTCTCCGACTTTTTGCGGGTGCTTGAAGCGGACCAGGCCGACCTCGCGCAGCGGATTGACGCTGACGATCTTGACCCCGCGCAGCTTGGCCTCGCGCAAGATCGAGAGCATCCGCGGGTGGTTGGTGCCGGGGTTCTGGCCGAACACGAAGATCGCCCCGGCCTCGAGGAAGTCGTCGAGCTGAACCGTGCCCTTGCCGATCCCGATCGTTCGCTTGAGCCCGGTCCCGCTCGACTCGTGGCACATGTTCGAGCAGTCCGGCATGTTGTTGGTGCCGAAGAGCCGGACGAAGGCCTGGTAGAGGAACGCGGCCTCGTTGCTGGTCCGGCCCGAGGTGTAGAAGATGGCCTCGTCGGGGCTGGCGAGGCCGCGCAGCGCGTCGGCGATCAGCGTGAAGGCGTCGGCCCAGGCGATCGGCCGATAGTGCTGGTCGCCTGGCCGTAGGATCATCGGCTCGGTCAAACGGCCCTGCGCATTGAGCCAGTGGTCGCTGCGCTCGGACAATTCGCGGACGGTGAAGCGCTCGAAGAACTCGCGGTTGATCCGACGCAGGGTCGCCTCGTCGGCGACGGCCCGGGCTCCGTTCTCGCAGAACTCGACGATCGACCGCTCCTTGGGGTCGGGCCAGGCGCAGCCGGGACAGTCGAAGCCCTCGGCCTGGTTGACCTTGGCCAGCACCCGCAAGCCGCGGGTGAAGCCGGCCTTGCGCAGCGTGTAGTTGAGGCTCGACATCACCGCAGGCAGCCCGGCCGCGGACTTGGGCGGGCGCTCGACGCTGAGCGGCGCGGTCACCAAGGGGGTCAGCGCGCTGGGCTGGCGCAGGGCAGGGGCGCTCGCGCGGGCTTCGGTCGCTTCGTCGCGGCTCGGTTGGGGTTCCGCGATCGGAGCGTCGTTGCTGCCGTCCATGGCCGGATCGTGCCGTGCAGGGATCAGCGAAGCAATGGCCCGGCGCTCTGCTCGATGGCGCGAACGACGAGCGCGCGTGAGTCCACATACGCCGGCATCACGCGAACCCTCGGCGCCTCGCCCTGCTACAGTCTGGGCGATGGCGGAAGGCGAGCAGGACTCGAGCCGGCGCGCCGATGATGCGTACGAGACTTGGCATCGCCTGTTCGAGACGGTGCCCGAAGCGATCGCCGTGCAAGAAGGCAACGGTCGCTTGCTCGAGGTCAACGACGCGATGGTCGAGATGTACGGCTACGCCAAGCACGAGCTGATCGGCCAGATGCCGGTGATGCTCGCGGCGCCCGACATGGTCGATCTCGAGGCGACCAACATCTTGTTGAGCGAGGCCTTCGCCGGCGAGCCGCAGACCTTCGTGTGGTGGGGCCGGCGCAAGAACGGCGAGGTCTTCCCCAACGAGGTGATCCTCAACCGCGGTCGCTTCTTCGGCCAGGACGTCGTGATCGCGATGGCGCGCGACATCTCCGATCGCTTCGCCCGCCAGCAGGCGCTGGCCGAGTCGGAGGCCCGCTATCGAGCGACCTTCGAGGCCGCGAGCGACGGCTTGGTGATCGTCGACTCGCCCTCGGGCGAGGTCCGCAGCGTCAACCCGCGCGCGACCGAGCTGCTCGAGCGCTCGCGCAGGCAGATGCGCGGGGTCCCGCTGCAAGACCTGTTGATCCCGGCCGAGGGCGACGAAGGGCTCTGGGACGATCTGTGGATGGACGGCGACGCGCAGACTTCGGCGGGCGACGAGCGGCCGCGCTCCGCCGCCGACGCGCCGCGCCTGCTCGCCCGAGCGATCGCCGAGACCGGATCGCACGGGTCCTTGCTCAGCGGTTGGTGCATGACCACCTCGACCGACGAGCTGCGCTGGATCGATCTCGGCTTCACGCGCTTCTACGAGGGCGACTATCCGCGCGTGTTGATCAGCATGCGCGACGTGACCGAGCGGCGCCGGGCCAGCGAGATCCTCAAGGCCATGGAAGAGCGGCAGCGCCTGGCCGAGCGGCTGCGTGCGCTGGGCGAGCTGGCCGCGGGCGTCGCCCACAACTTCAACAACGCGCTGACCTCGGTGCTCGCCCACGCGCAGATGCTGACCCGGCGCCGCGACCTGCCCGTCGACGCGGTCGAGGACATGAAGGTGATCGAACGGGTCGCTCGCGAGGCCGCGGTCACGGTCCGGCGGATCCAGACCTTCGCGCGCGCGCGCGACCGCGAGGAATTCGAATCGGTCGACGTCGAGGACATCGTCGGCAACGCGGTCGCGCTGACCCGTCCGCGCTGGGAGCCGCCGGAGGCACCCGGCCGCTGGGCGGTCGAGTGGCAGCCGATCGGCGAGCCCTTGATGGTCGACGGCAACGCGGCCGAGATGTGCGAGGTGATCGTCAACTTGATCCTCAACGCCGTCGACGCGATGCCGCGCGGCGGTCGGCTCTGGCTGCGCAGCGGGATCGAGGGTGATCGGGTCTTCGTCGAGGTCCGCGACGACGGCGTCGGCATCGACGAGGTCACGCAGCGCCGACTCTTCGATCCCTTCTTCTCGACCAAGGGCCGGCACGGCCACGGCCTGGGCCTCTCGGTCAGCCATGGCATCGTTCGCCGCCACGCGGGCGAGATCACCGTGATCAGCAAGCCGGGCGAGGGCAGCACCTTCACCGTCTGGTTCCCGCACGCGCTCGAGCTGCGCGGGACCACCGAGGCGCCGATCCGCGAGGTCGGTCCAGCCACGATCTTGTTGGTCGACGACGAAGCGGCGGTTCGCGGTGCGGTCGCCCAGATCCTCACCGAGCTTGGCCATACGGTGTTCGTGGCCCCGGGTGGGCGCGAGGCGCTGCGCATGCTCGACGAGCACCGCGACGTCAACCTGCTGCTGACCGACCTCTCGATGCCGGGCATGGACGGATCGAGGTTGATCCGCGAGGCCAAGCGGCGCTGGCCGGGCTTGCGAACCATGTTGATGACCGGGCTGGCCGCCGACGCGGATTCGGCCCTCTTGGCCCTGGCCGACCACCTGATGCGCAAGCCGATCGAAATCTCGACCTTGCAGCGCAGTCTCGCGCTCGTGCTCCCACCTCGGCTCGGCACGACTTAGTTTCTCGGCCGCGGGCGGCTGACTCGGTTTCTCGATTTGCACTGGATCGCTCGCCAGCCTCCGGCGTTGGCAGCGAGCTTCTCGAGCCTGCGCAAAGCTGCGATTCCTGGCTCAGCGCGTTCGTGGACCACGATCGCGGCGCTTGCCTCACCAGGGGCCGAGTGCGACTCTGGGTTCGTCGTAGGCCGAATGTCAGTGTCCACCGAAGCTCGCTTGCGCCGTGCAGCCTCGATCGAGTCGACTTGGCGAGCGACGTGGACTTTGCTGACGCTCTTGGTCCTCGCGCTGGGCGCGATCGCCTGCACCGAGCCAACCTCGACGATCGATCCCGACGCGCTGATCAGCGCGACCCAAGCTCGGCTGCGGGCGCGCGCGGGTGACCGCGACGACCGACCGATCCGCCTGCGCAGCCGCGATGGCATCGATCTTCCGCTCGCGCGGCTCGAGGTCCGCGGCACGCTCGAAGATCCGCTCGCGTTCACCGAGCTGCACATGGAGTTCGAGAACCCCGAGCCGCGCATGCTCGACGCGACCTTGCGTGTCCAGCTGCCGGCCCACGCTCGCGTGACCCGCTTCGCCGTGCTCATCGAGGGCTCGTGGCGCGAGGCCGAGGTCGTCGAGCGCAAGCCCGGCCAGCTGCGACCCTCGCTCTTCGATCCCGCGACGCCCTGGGCCGACCCGGAGCCGAGCCCGATGCAGCGCTTCGAGGTCTTGCTGCCGGAGCTCCCGGGCCGCTCGATCCAAAAGCTGGTGCTCTCCTACGCCGAGACCTTCGCCGGCGACGAGGACATGTATCGGATCGCGCTCGCGGGCTTGCGCGAGGTCCCGCGCTTCTCGGCTCGCGTGGTCCTGCATGGCCAGGCCGATCCGCTGCTCGCCGACTACGCGGGCGTTCGCCAGGCGTCCGAGCTCGGCGTCGACGAGCGCGGCAAGCCCTTGATCGATCTCGTCCGGCTCGACTGGACCCCGACCGACGACTTGGTCGTGCCGACCAGCGGGCTGCGGCAGATCGGCGTCCGCAACGGTCGCAAGGTCGCGGCGCGGATCAACCCGCTGACCCACGACCACGCCTCGCCGATCGGCGGCGTGACCATCTTGTTCGACACCAGCGCCTCGCAGGCGGTTGGGTACGCCGACCGGGTCGCGGAGCTGGCCGAGCTGATCGAGGCCCTGCAACCTTGGACCGGCGCCGACATCTGGCTGCGCTTGATCGCCTTCGATCAAGGGTTCGAGGTCATTCACGACGGACCGATCCGCAAGCTCGAGCGCGGGGCCTTCGAACGGCTGCGCAAGCGTCGAGCCCTGGGCGCCTCGAACCTGGTCAGCGTCCTGCGCTACACCGGCGCCCAGCGAGGGCCGCTCGTCGATCGCGTGATCTTGATCTCCGACGGCAAGGCGACCGCGGGTGTGCTCGATCGCTCGGTCGTGCTCGACACCGTGCGCGAGCTGGCCGACGGAGGCATCCGTCGGATCGACGTCGTCGCCGACTCGGGCGCGCGCGAAGAGTGGATGATCCGCAACATCGTCCGTCAGCTGCCCGAGTCGGGCTTGGTCCTCGACGCCGAGGACAGCCCGCGTCGGCTGGTTCGTCGGCTGCTGCGGACCGTCCACGACGACGTCCGGATCTCGGTCCCTGGCGCGCGCTGGTACTACCCCGAGGTCGTCCACGGCGTACAGTCCGACGACGAGATCCTGGTCTTCGCCGACGTCGAGACCGTCGGCGAGTCGCTGCGGGTCGTGGTCGAGAGCCACGGCAAGCAGACCTGGGACGTGCCGCTGCTCGACGTCGAGGAGCCGCTGGTCGATTGGGCCTTGGCCGAGGCCCGGGTCGAGTTCCTGGTCGCGACGCTCGAGGAGCGCTCCGAGGGCCAGTCGCTGGTTGCTCGCCAGCAGCTGTGGCGAAGGATCGTCACGACCTCGCGCGACAGCCGAGTCGTCAACGCCTACACGCGCCTCGCGATGTTGGCCGACGCCGACGACTACGACCACGCGCGCCTCGATCCGGCCGCGCTGCCCGACGTGCTCTTCTCCGGGCCCGACGCGGTCCAGCGCCGGGTCCGAGGCATCCCCAACGCGCTGACCCAGCCCGAGGTCCCGCTCGCGGCGACCCGACTCCCGCGCTTCGAGCAAGACACCCTGACCGGCGAGCAGCTGCTCTTGCTGGCCGACGATCGCCGCGCGCGGATCCAAGACGACGACGAAGAGGACGAGGCCATGCTCGAGCCCGACCTCGAGATCCTGGTCGGCGACGTCGACCCGCCCCGCGAGCTCGACGATCTGATCGCCGAGCATCCGCGCTCGCAGGTCGACGATCCGGTCGAGGTCGAGCTCGCTCGCCTGCGTCGCGCCCAGCCCTACGTCAAGCGCGGCCGAACCCGGACCGAGCCGCCCGAGCGCAGCCCCGACGACGCCTACCACGGCAACTTCTTGGCGGTCATGAACCTGCTCGGTTGGGGCAAGGTGGTCGAGGCCAAGCAGGTCGCGCTGGCCTGGCGCGAGGCCGAGCCGACCGAGATCATGGCCGTGGTCGCGCTCGGCGAGGCGCTCGAGGCCAACGCCGAGATCGAGGCCGCGGCCCGGGCCTATGGCTCGATCATCGATCTCTACCCGGATCGCGCCGACATGCGTCGCTTCGCCGGCTCGCGGCTCGAGCAGCTCGGCAGCGCGGGCGCCCGCTTGGCGATCGACACGTACCGGCGGGCTCGCGAGCAGCGGCCCGACCACCCCTCGAGCCACCGCCTGCTCGCCTTCGCGTTGCTGCGGGCGGGTCGCGACGCGCAGGCATTCCAGGTGCTCGAGTCGGCGCTCGAGCG
>JAMHUH010000911.1:0-6629 GCA_035904925.1 Nannocystaceae bacterium | reverse complement strand
CGGCGATCTCCCAGCAGACCCGTGCGCGGAGCGTGTCGCCCCGAAGCGCAAACTCGTCGCCCAGCGCCTCGGCCTGAGCCGCCACTCGCACCAGCGCGCCCTGGTCGTCGTCGGCGTGCGCACGCTTGCGCGCGAGCTCGAGGTACTGGATCGCAGAGTCCGGCAAGCCCTCGCCCATGGCCTCGACGGCCAGCGCGAGCGTCTGTGTGACCGGGTCGGGCTGCGGGTCGGGCAGGGCGAGCGGCTCGGGCTCGACCAGGTCTGGACATTGGCGCGTCCCGATCGCGACCGCGAGCCAGACCAGGCCGATCGACCCGCGCCACGCCCATCGCCTTCGACTCGCCTGGCGCCGGTCCTGCGCGTCACGAGCCTGGATCAGCTCGTCGATCAAACTGGCGACGCTCGCGGGCCTCGAGCTCGGGTCCTCGGCGATGCCCCGACGAAGCAGGGCCTCGATCGCGGCGGGCACCCCCGGCAGCGCCCGACCCTTGCGGGGCTGGCCGGCTTCGATCGCGGCCAAGAGCGCTGGAGTGGTCTCACCCGGGTAGGGGCGTGCGCCGTAGAGCGACTCCCAGACCGAGACACAAAACCCGAACACGTCCGAACGCGGCCCGCCCGGCTCCGCGCGGAGCCGCTCGGGCGCCATGTAGGCCCGAGTTCCCCGGGCCTCGTGCTCGAGCCCCTCGTCGAGCAGGACGCCGAAGAGATCGAAGGCGTGGCGAGCGATGCCAAAGTCGATCACGCGGACGCGCCCGTCGTCGCCGACCACGACGTTGTCCGGCTTGAAGTCGCCGTGCTCGAGCTCTTGCTCGTGCGCCGCTGCCAGCCCGCGCGCCGCGTCGAGGTAGCGATCGAGGATCGCTCGCCAGCCGCGCTCGCTGGCCCGCTGCCAGGCTCGCAGGGTCTGCCCGCGCACGAACTCCATCACCAAGATCAGGTCCGGACCCTCGCGGACGACGTCGTAGACCGTGACCACGTTGGGGTGCGCGAGCTGGGCGAGGCAGCGGGCCTCGTGCTCGATCATCCGGGCCGCGTCGTCGGTCGGCAGCGTGCAGAGCTTGAGCGCGACCGTGCGATCGAGCCTGGGGTCGATCGCCTCGAACACCGCCCCCATCCCGCCCGCGCCGATCCGGTCGAGGACCACGAAGCGATCGAGGGTCAGCGCCCGCGCGAGGTCCTCGTCGAAGCTCTCCGACTCCTCGCGGCGGCGAAGGTCGTCGACCAGCCGCTGCCAGCGAGGCGGCAGCATGGCCCCGCTGCCCTGCCGGAGCGTCGTCGGGCGATCTTCACCGGGCTCGACCACTCGCCGCGAGCGTATCAGCCTGGCGAGCGTCCGTGGTCGCCGAAGCGCGAGGCTCGATTGGCCTCGCGGTTGACGCACGCCCAGCGAGAGGGGGAAACTCGGCGGCATGGCGACCGAAGATTTCCAGACGCTCGGCCAGAACCGAGCCGCACCATTCACCCTCAAGCTCCATCGCGGCGAGGGCATGACCCTGCTGGCGATGAATTGGACCGACGAGGAGCCGCCCGACGACTTCGTCGGATTTGCGATCGAATACAAAGAGCCCAAGGGCGAGCGCTACTTCGCGGTCAAGAATCGGCTGAACTTCCTCGACGCGGAGGGTGAAGTGAACCCGAATCGGACCTCGACCTTGCTCTCGCCCATCCAGATGTTTCGTTGGGTCCACTTTCCGCGCAACGCCGAGCTCCCCGGCGAGTTCACCTACCGAGTCACGCCGGTGTTCATGAACGAGCTCGACGAGCTCAGCCACGGCGAGGCGCAGACGGCCGGGATCGTGCTTCGTCGCGAGACCTACCCCAACAATCTGAACGTGACTTTCACGCGCGGTTTCATCTCTTCGCAGGCCTTCGTCGATCGCTACTGCGCCACCAAAGGCGCGATCGCCAAGCTGCTCCCGGCCACCGCCGCCAAGGGCTTCGACTTCCAGCCGACCCATCCCAAGGCCGACGAAGCGCTCGCGTGGATGGGCTTCGAGGCCCGCAGCGCCATCTACGAGGTCTTGGACCAAGCCCTCGCGGACGAGACGACCGAGGTCCGCGTGGTCGCCTACGACCTGGGCGAGCCCGAGATCATCGACCGGCTGCGGCGCCTGGGCAAGCGCTTGAAGATCATCATCGACGACAGCAAGGAGCACGGTGAGGCCGACTCGGCCGAGACGCGAGCCGAGGCGCTCCTGCGCAAGAGCGCGGGCAGCAAGAGCGTCAAGCGCCAACACATGGGCTCGCTTCAGCACAACAAGACCATCGTGGTCGATGGCCCCAAGCTGAAGGCCGTCGTGTGCGGCTCGACCAACTTCACGTGGCGCGGCCTCTTCGTGCAGTCCAACAACGCGCTCGTCCTGCGTGGGACCCAGCCGGTTCGTGCGTTCCAGGCCGCGTTCGCGGGCTATTGGGCCAGCGACAGCGCGGCCGATTTCGGGGCCACCGCCGCGGCGCAATGGGCCGAGATCGGGCCGAGCGGGGTCGACGTGAGCGTGGCGTTCTCGCCTCATTCGAACGACAACGCCTTGCTCGAAGAGGTCGCCAACGACATCCTCGAGGCCAAGTCGAGCGTGTTCTATTCGCTGGCCTTCCTGCAACAGACTCGCGGTCCAATCCGCGAAGCGATCGAGGCCCTGACCAAGCGGCCCGACGTCTTCGTCTATGGGATCACCGACAAGAAGCTCGGTATCGAGCTGCGAAAGCCCAACGGCAACGTTGCTCCGGTCTATCCCGAGGAGCTCGGCGGCGACCTGCCTGCGCCCTTCAAGCCCGAGCCGAGCGGGGGCTCCGGCGTCCGCCTTCACCACAAATTCATCGTCGTCGACTTCGACACCGCCAACGCGCGCGTCTACACGGGCTCGTACAATTTCTCGGACCCGGCCGACCGCAAGAACGGTGAGAACCTCGTGCGAATCCGGGGCCAACGAGTCGCCGTCGCCTACATGATCGAGGCCCTGCGGATCTTCGACCACTACCATTTTCGCGTCAAAGCCCGCGAGGCCAACAAGAAGGGCCCGCTCTGCCTGCGCAAGCCCCCGCGCAAGGCTCGCGAGAAGGCCTGGTGGCGGGAGTTCTACGCGACCCCGATCAAGGTCCGCGACCGCGAGCTCTTCGCCTGAGCTGCGGGGTGGCCAGCCCGCGGGCCACGATCGGCCGGTGTCGGATTCGGCATCGTTGACAGCGCGCGTGCATTCATGGATTCATGAATTCATGAGTGAACGTGCATTCATGACCCGCGAGCAGCTCGATCGCCTCGGCGACCAAATCGCCGATCTCTCGCTCCGCATCGACGTCGCCAAACACACGCTGCTCACCCATCTGCGCGAGTTCGACGCTCACGATGGCTGGGCCGGCTCGGGCTTCCTCTCGCTGGTCGCGTGGCTGGCCTGGCGAATCGACCTTGGCCCGACCGCCGCGCGCGAATATGTCCGGGTGGCGCGGGCGCTCGGCGAATTGCCGCTCGTCGACGCTGCATTCGCGGCCGGCAAGCTCAGCTATTCCAAGGTCCGGGCGATCACCCGCGCGGCGACCCGCGCGAACGAGCAGGACTTCATCGATGTCGCGGCGGGTGCGACGGCTTCGCAGATCGAGCAGGTCAGCGCGGCCTGGCGGCGGACCCGGGTCGAGGCCACGAATCCGGGCGAAGGTCCGCTGGGGGTGGATCTGCGGCGCTTTGTCCGGCGCCGGGAGACCTCGAGCGGAATGGTGCGAATCGAGCTCCAGCTGCCACCCGAGCAGGCGAATGTGGTGTGGGAGGCGATGCGCGCCGCGCTCGACTCGGGCCGCGAGGCTGCCCGCGCTCGCGCGCGGGAGGTGGAGTTGGACGCGAGCGCTTCCGCGGAAGCGGAGTTGGACGCGAGCCCGGGCGCGGGCGCTTCCGCGGAAGCGCGGGCCGAGCTCGACCCGGCCGTGCTGGCGGCCGAGCGCGCGGACGCGTGGGTCAGCGTCGCCCAAGCCTATCTCGAGCATTCGCCCCGGACGCTCGGCAGCGGCTACGAGCTGGTCGTGCTCACGACCCAAGAGCAGCTCGAGCAGGGGGCCGGCGGGGTAGGTGGGTTCTTGCGCGATGGCACGCCGATTCCGCTGGCCATGGCCCGAATGCTCGCTTGCGATTGTTCGCGGGTCGACGTGACGATCGGTGAATCGGGCGAGATCCTCGATGTCGGCCGCGCACGCCGGACGATTCCCTCGGCGATCGCCCGAGCGCTATGGCTGCGCGACGGTGGCTGTCGAGTCCCGGGCTGCGGGCGCGCGCAGCATCTGCACGCGCATCATGTTCAGGCGTGGGCCGAGGGCGGCAAGACCTCGCAATCCAACTTGGTCTTGCTCTGTCCGAGCCATCACGCGCTCGTGCACGAAGGGCAGATGTTCGTCGAGGTGCGGGCGGGGAAGATCGAGTTTCGCAATGCGCATGGGATTGCGATTCGGCCCGTGCCGGGGCGCGGTGGTGGGGATGGGGATGGGGTGGGGGAGGAGCTTGCGGAGCTGGGCGAGCTGGGCGAGGTGGCGGAATTGCTCGACGAGCACGAGCACGAGCGCGGGGCGTGGAGGGGATGGGACGGTGCGCGGCTCGATCTGCACGATGTCCTGGGTTGGATGGCGGTGGCCGAGCAGACCCGAGGCGTCCAACGGGCGGCGTGAGGCGTGAGGCCGAGCCGTTGGGCGAGGGTGGAGATCGAGGATGCGCTCGGCCTGTGGCGCTCGTGCGCGCGATCGAGCGGTGGCATCGTTCATCCGCCGTGACCGATGCTCCCCGGACCACGCTGTCGGTTGTCGAGACGCCTGTTGTCGAGACGCCTGTTGTCGAGACGCTTTGGACCACGACCGTCGTCGTCTCCGCGGCCTGGGCCTCGATCATGCGCCGACTCGCCCAGACCACCCCCGAAGAGCGGGAAGAGTTTGCGCGTCAGGCCGCACGCGAGGCGAGCGAGTCGCTGCCGCGTTGCTCGAGCCCTACGAGACGGCAGTGACGAGCGAGACGCTGCTCATGATTCTCAGGTGAGTGGTGTGAAGTTTGCCTCGCTGCGATTCACGGCTTCGGCGAGGGCCGCGGGACGTGAGGACCCAAGTAGCCGGCGCGATCTACGGCCAACACCGGATGGGAGAAGCACTGACCCGAGGTCGAGGGCTGGCGCGTTGGAGTCCGCGCCTGCTCGAAGGACCGTCAGGACGGCGCCGCGCTCACGACACCGAGACTTGCGAACGAACGATGCGGGCGCGATACTAGTGGCTCACCATGCTGAAGACTCTGATCCTCGCCCTGATGCTGGGGGACCATGCCGTCGCGGGCCACCTCGAGCGACAGGGGACTTCTCGACCTGGACGGGTGGACTCGGACGGCTCCGTTGCCAGCAGGGTGGCTCGAGAGCGCTTGCTGAAAGACTTGAGCCGGATCGGCGAGCTTCTTGGCAAGTTTGGCGGTCAGATCGCCAAGTCGGACGACTTCGAGGAGGGGCTGGCGGAGCTCTTGGATGACGCGAAGTTCGCCGAGCTGCTCGGCGAGATCGGTCAGCTGGGAATTGAACTCATCGCACATCCCGAGTTGCTGCATCGCGTCGACCCATTCGTGCTACCACCGGACGACACGAGTCCAGCGACGACTCGTTTTCTCGCGGAAGTCGAGCAGTTGAATCGATGGTCGACCGAGCCCTTTCCGGTCGAATTCCTCGCCGACGTCAGCGAGGTTCAGGACATGAAGGCCGATGCGATCGGCCGAGTGCTTCTCGACAGCCTCTACGATCCCGCGGCCACCCCTTTCCTTGCCGATTCGGGTTGGGCCAGCGTTCGAATGCTAGGGAGGTTGATGGTCTTGCGGCACTTCGACACGCTTGGTGTCGAGCCGTCGCCCGACTATCTCGAGAAGCTGCTCGAGGACATGCGGAGCGATATCGATCAACTCGATGCGATGATGGCCGTCATTTATGGCAGCCACGAGCGGCTCCAGTTCGAGCAACTCGTCACCAAGGCGCGAGAGAACCGTGAGGCGATCGATGCGGCGATGGAGCAGTTGGAGATCGACAGTGGCGCGTGGGAGGCACGGCTGGGCTCTGGCCCAGTCGATGCGGATTGAATTCGAACCGAGACAGATGTGGCAGCCACCCTCGCCCCCGGCAAATGCATCACGTATCGTGATAGCAAGACCAACTACGCGGTTGTGATCGCAGTTGGTGAGCATGTGCTGCTCGTCGCGCGAGGAACCAAGGATCCTCAATGGAGTGACGATGCGAACCTCATCGCCCCGCCAGTCGAACCGCGATCGGCCGCAGCTCGGCGATGGACAGATCCTCCGATCACCCAGACCACATACTTCTACGATTTTTACATCAAGCCGATCTCGAGCAACAACAAGGTGGAGGTCAAGGTGCATGGGCCCTGCGAGCGAGCGCTTTGGAACGCGATCCGCGACGCGGCACAGCCCAAGATCCTCGAATTCTTGGCAAGGGCAGACAGCAAGCCCGAGATCGACGAAAGCTGATTCCCATCGTCGGCGATTGCAGGCACGCTCGGGGGGTGCCCAACCCGCTCGACCCCGCCCGCAGGCACTTGCTCGGCGCACTCGAGGCCGACCTCATCGGCCCCTATGATCCCAGTGGCGACGAGGTGCTCGCTCTGCCGCCGCTGCGTTG
>JAMHUH010000910.1:0-23104 GCA_035904925.1 Nannocystaceae bacterium | reverse complement strand
GCCTGGGCCATCTGGTGGCTGACGACCGCGACCACCCGACCTTGGCCGGGCTCGTGTTGCTCGCAGACGCGCTGCATGCCGACGACCATGCGATCGGCGAGCGCGGCCATGGTCTCGCCGCCGGGCACGGCGACCTCGCTGGGGTCGCGTCGCCAGGCTCGGAAGAACTCGGCGTAGTGCGGCAGCGTCGACGCGATGTCGCGGCCCTCGAGCTCGCCTTGATCGAGCTCGCGCAGCTCTTCGATCAAGGTCGGCTCGCTGGTCTGCTCGTGCACGATCGCCCGGGCCGTCTCGATCGCGCGAATCAGAGGCGACGCGAACACCTGCTCGGGCGCGCCGGCCAGACGCTGCGCGAGCGCCATCGCTTGCGCGCGCCCGGCCTCGTCGAGCGGCGGATCGGAGCGGCCGCCACAAAAGCGCTTGCTGGCGTTGTACGCGGTCTGGCCGTGCCGGATGAGCAGCACGGCCAGACCTCCATGGGCGGCGACTCGGCGCCAGATCGGCTCGCTCGGCACGCCGCTCAGCGTACGTTGCAGAAGGTCTCGTAGTCGATCAGCTCGATGTCCTCGGGCCGCTTCGAGCACACGTGACACTCGGGATCGCGGCGCAGCTTCATGGTTCGGAACTTGGTCCCGAGCGCGTCGAGGACCAAGAGCCGACCCGAGAGCGTGTCGCCGATCCCGAGGATGATCTTGAGCGCCTCGTTGGCCTGCAAGGTCCCGATCATGCCGGGCAGCACGCCGAGCACGCCAGCCTCTTGGCAGGAGGGCGCCTCGCCGGGCGGGGGCGGCTCGGGGTAGAGGCAGCGGTAGCAGGGCCCGCTGCCGTCGGCGAGGAAGGTCGTGACCTGGCCTTCGAAGCGGAAGATCGACGCGTGCACGACCGGCTTGCCCAGCTTGAGCGAGGCGTCGTTGAGCAGGTAGCGGGTCGCGAAGTTGTCGGCGCCGTCGACGATCAAGTCGTAGTTGGCGATGATGTCGAGCACGTTGGAGGTGTCGAGGCGATCCTGGATCGGGATCACCTTGACGTCGGGGTTGAGCGCTTGAAGGGTCTTGCGCGCGCTCTCGACCTTGGGCATGCCCAGCCGCTCGATGTTGTGCAGGACCTGGCGCTGGAGGTTGGACTCGTCGACCACGTCGTCGTCGACGATCCCGATCGTCCCGACGCCGGCCGCCGCGAGGTACAAGGCCGAGGGCGAGCCGAGCCCGCCCGCGCCGAGGCAGAGCACCTTGGCGTCGAGCAGCTTGCCTTGGCCGAGCTCGCCGACCTCGGGCAGCATGATGTGTCGGCTGTAGCGCTTGATCTGCTCGGGGGTCAGCACGCGCGGGCGCTCGAACGCGTAGCCGGCGTTCTTCCACGATCGAAAGCCGCCCGCCAGCGAGGACACGCGCGTGTAGCCGAGCTCGCCGAGCGAGCGCGTGGCCAGAGCCGATCGCACACCGCCCGCGCAATAGATGATGATCTCTTGGTCGCGGTCGGGGACCAGGTCCTCGACCTTGAGCTCGAGGAAGCCACGCGGCACCCACTCGGCGCGCGGGATGAAGCCCTGCTCGTACTCGTCGCGCTCGCGGACATCGATCAGGACAGGGGAGGCCTTGCGGTCGTCGAGCACCCGCGCCTTGGTCTCTTCGACCGAGACCTCGCGGATCGTCCCCTTGACCTGAGAGAGCACTTCGTTGAACGTCGCCATGATTTCTTCGTTGGTTGCCCGGTTATTGAACTCGCCGCGAGATCGGAGAATTCAGCGGTCTTCGTGCTCGGGGACTTTGACCGAGCTTTGCCCAGTCGTCAAACTCGCCTATTCATCGGTCATCGACTGTGGATAAGGTTCGAGGCGCGAAAAAGGCCGACGCTTTCGCGCCGGCCTTTCCATGGCTCATCGCTCGAGGAGCTCGAGCCGCTCGCGGCTCAGGCCGGGAGCACGCAGACGCCGACGTCCTCGTATCCGGGCGGGGCCATGCCTTCCTCGTAGAACGAGGCGCACTCGGTACCCGCCGGCTCGCAGACGAAGCCCGGATCCGCGAGGTCGCAGAACTGGCCGCAGCACGAGGCGCCAGCGCAGGACGGGAACGACTCGGGCGCGAGGCAGATGTTGCCCGCGATGCAGTCGTTGATGAAGCCGCAGGGCTCGCCGGTCGGGATGTCCTGGGTCGCGTTGGCGCAGACGAAGCCGGTGCCGTCATAGAAGCAGGCCGTGCCATCGCCGGCGCAGTCCTGAAGCAGCGGATCGCAGGTGGTCAGGCAGAGGTTGATCGAGCCCTCGTTGGCGATCGAGCACGACTGGTTGACGCCGCAGACCGGAGCATCGGCGCTGCCGGTGCAGAAGGACGTGCAGGTGCCGACGCCTTCCATGTTGACGTCCCAGCACCACGACTCGGCGCCGCAGTCGTCGGTCGAGGTCGCCGCGTCGGAGTACATGCAGGGGTCGCCGGGCTGGCCGTCGCCGTTGACCGGCACGCACTTGTTGGCGTCCCAGGTCCCGCCCGAGCTCGCATACGCGACGCACTTCTCGCCCTCGTTGCAGTCCTGCGCGAAGGGGTCGCAGCTCGACACGCTCGGGACGTCGGTCTCCGGCACGAAGCCGCCGCTCGTCGACGACGACGAGTCGCTCTCGCCCGCGGTCGTGGTGGTGCCCGAGTCGCTGCCGAAGTCGCCGCCGTCGGTGGTGTCGGAGCTGCTCGCTTCGTCGCCGATGGTGGTGCCGTCGCTGGGGTTTTCGTTCTTGTCGCCGCAGGCCGTGAGCGCCAAGGCGCCGGTGGTCAGCAGAATGGAAAGCAGTCGCAGATTCTTCATGTGCCGAGATCCTCTTCCGAGTTGATTGCCGAGTGCACCGCTGCCGATTGGGCTACCGAGATCGCTCGGTTGAGTCAGTCCGAGTCGCAGTTTTATTATCTGCGATAGTTTCAGCAGTTTCCATCGCATGACTGTTCTCGTTTTCATGAGATCAGTCACGGAAGAACGCGATTTCCGTGCGGAGCGGGCCGAACTGTCCCACACTCGCGGACATAACCCAAACATACCCAGCGGTAGATTTGTCACGTTTCACGTGGTCACTCCAGGCCGCCTCCGCTCGCGGTAGGGTCCCGCATGCCCCGAACGAACTGGCGTTCTGCTGCTGCCCTCGGGCTTCTGTGCGTGCTTGGCTCCTGCAAGTCCGACCCTGGTGGCGAAGGCGCGGACTGCAAGGTCAAGGAAGACTGCGCGGAAGGGCTCAGCTGCCTCGACAACAAGTGCACCAACCTCGAACTGGCACCCGACGCGCCGCCGACCCCCTGGTGCGCCGCGCTCGGTGATCTCGGCGGCGAGTGGATCTTCGACACCACGGTGATCGGCGCCGAGGATCTCGTCTCGCGCGGGATCAACGGCCACTACAAGCTCGCGATCACGGTCGACGACTGCACGGGCCTCGCCGCGGTGACCAAGACCGGCTTCGACAAGACCAACTACTCGGAGGCGAAGGTCCAGCGCTCCGAGGCCCAGCTGGTCGAGTCCAAGCAGATCGCGAATGGAGCCGAGATCACCGTCGCGCTCAAGGGCAAGCCGACCCATACCTTCACCTTCGTCGTGCGCGACGGCCAGCTCTTCGGGTTCTGGCAGGCGGCCGGCGACGAGTGGACGCGCGCCGGCATGTGGGGCTTCGTCCGCGGCGTGAAGGCCGACCAGGTCCTCGCCGACGTCGAAGACTTCAGCGTTCAGCCCTGCGAGGTCGCGTGCTTGACCGAGTGCGACGCGGCCCGGCGCAGCAGCGACCAGACCCTCGACGAAGCGGGGCTTGGCGCGTGCATGACCGCCTGCGGAGCGGGCGAGTACACGCCCTGTCCGCAGGCGGCGACCCTGCCCGACTCGCTCCGGCTCAAAGTCGAAGGACCCGTCGCGAGCCAGGCCGAGGCCTGCACCAAGATCGCCAGCGTGCTCGGCAGCGGCGCGATCGAGTGCAACGAGCAGCCGCTGGTCGGCGACAAGCCGGTCGCGCGAGTGCTCGAGGGCAAGTCGCTCGGCGGCTCGTTCGAGCAGGTCAAGCTGGTCCAAGTCGGCTTCGTCGGCGTCGGCGGCTACAAGGGCTCGCTCCACCTGCTCATGCACACCAAGACCGGCTGGTACTGGACCGCCGCGATCGCGGATCTCAGCGTCGCCGCCCTCGGTGGCGCCTCGCTGGCGATCACCAACCTCGACCTGCGCAGCCGCGACCTCCTGCCCGCGCTCGCTGGCCGCGAGATCTACATCGACGCCGGCATCGAGGCCGTGTCCTCCAACGTCGCGACCAACGAGATCGAGACCGACGAGACCGATCGCAGCGTCGTCTGCTCGGGCGGCGACGCGCCGACCTGCGTGGTCGTCACCCGCCACTGGGCCGCGCGCCGAGCCTTGATCAAGCGCAAGGGCGACGACCCGGCCAAGCACCCCGACTTGTTCGACGAGTCCGGCGAGGTGTTCTTGGCCGTGCTGCCGGGCGGGCGGATCTCGGTGTCCACGCCCCCGGAGGCGCGGGCGGAGGATCGCGAGCTCGCGGGCATCTACGCCTGGCCTGCTGGGCAGTGAGGCGGCTTCATCAGGTCGCGGGTTCGAGCGCCGCTGCGATCGCGCGCTCGAGCTCCGCGTTCCCCGGCCTGATCTCCCCGACATGCCGCAGCAGCACGTGCCCTCGTCGGTCGAGCAAGACCGAGGTCGGGTAGCTCTGGACTTGCCAGTCGATCGTGACGTGCTTGTTGGGATCGAGCACGACGAGATAGGGCAGGCCGAAGCGCTCGACCATGTCGCGGACCTCGTCTTCGGCCGCGCTCGCGTCGACGCTGACGCCGATGACCTCGAAGTCCGGGCCGCCCAAGCGCCGGTGCAGCTCGGCGAGCACCGGGAGCTCGTTGCGGCAGGGCTCGCACCAGGTCGCCCAGACGTTGACCAAGACGACCTTCCCCCGTGCGTCCGTGAGCGACCAGTAGTCTCCGCTCAGGGTCTTGCCGGTCAGCGTCGGCGCGGCGTCGGGGTCGGTCGGGGTCGGCGTGCAGGCGAGGCTCGAGAACAGCGCGACGATCAACGCCAACCCTGCGAAGGAGAGCCGGCTCAATTGGCCCCGCAGCCGATCTGCTCGTACCAGCGCGAGGCCGACTCGCGCAGGCCGCCGAGCTCTTCGAGGCTGAGCTTGCTGCGGATCTGCTCGACCTCGGCCGCGATGATCCCCGACAGGCGCGTGAGCTTCTTGCCGCCCTCGCTGGCCTCGAAGTGCTGGCGCCACTCGACCTTGCCGAGCTCGCGGATGACATAGGCCGAGGCGACGCGGGCGAGGATCAGCTTGTCGGTGATCGCGTTGAGGGCGTCGCCGGGCTCGCGGTCCTCGATGGCCGCGATCGCGTCGCGGACCAGCTCGCGCTCGGACTCGCCGAGCAGCTCGCTGGCCTCGAGCTTGCGCAGGTTGTCGAGCGCCATGGCCTTGTCCTCGCGCTTGATCCCGACGTAGGCCCCGACCAACCAGACCGCCTCGCCCTCGATGCCCAGGCGCTCGGCGTCGGCCAAGAAGGCCTCGAGATCATCGAGGGCGCCGGCTTCTTTCTCCTCGATCTGGATCCGACACAGCCCTCGCAACAAGACCCCTGGGGCGTGCGCGCTCGCGAGCAGCTGCTCGTCGTCGAGGGTCACGTCGGCCTCGCTGGCGGCTTGGACGGCGGCCAGCGTGACCAGCAGGGGCTCGCGCTCGGCCACGAGCAGATCGAGGTAGCCGCTCATCTCCTCGTCGCAGAGCCAGGGCCAGCTCTCGGCCAGGAAGGTCGCCCCGCGCACGAGGTGAGCCCCGAGCCGCAAGCCGGGCAGCTCGATCGCGGCGGGGTCGATCATGCCGGTCTCGTAGACTCGAAAGCCTTGCGGGACCTGCTTGACCGCCAGCCAGGCGAGGGCGAAGGCCATGTGCTCGTGGGTCGATTCGTACCAAGCCATCTGCGCGCTGGCGCTGGCGTCCCCCGCCATGAGCACGTGCAGGATCGTGGGGTAGCGATCCTCGTTGGTCTCCCGCAAGACCGCGCGCAGCTCGTAGAGCTCCTTGGCGATCTCGACGTAGTCCGCGGGGCTCAGGGGCTCGATCGCTTCGCCGGTTTCTGCGCCCGCCTCCGCGGCTTGGCCCGCTTCGAGCTCGGCCAAGATGTGCTGGACGAGCAGGTTGATCTTGGTCGCGTTGGCGTCGGGGCCCTCGGGGTTGAGCTTGGTCGCCGTCGAGCGCATGCCGATCTTCAGGGCGCGATAGATCAACACCTCGGGCGTCTCGCCGGCCTCTCGGAGCTCGCGTCGCTCTCGCTCGATCGGGGTCTCGCAGCTGATCAGGCCGCAGCTCGATAGCAGGGCGAGGCCGAGCAGCATGGACAAACGGCGCCACCAAGCGGTGGGCAACGCGTGGTGGATGCGGTCACCCATGCGTCGATGGTACACGCCCCCGCGACGACGAGATCATGGTTCTCGCGGTCGAGCACCACGCCGTGCTCCGGACTCCTGGACACGACGAAGCTGACTCCGGCCGAATTCTTGGCCAGCCGCGCGGCTCGTGGGATAGCGGAGCACCACCGCGAGGATTCCCGTGTCTGCACGTCTTCCAGCCCTGTTTTCGGTCTTCCTGCTCTCCGCACTGCTGACCCGTACAGGCCTGGCGGGCGCGAGCGAGGCCGAGCCTTCGACGCCGACTCCGAGCCCCTCCAAGACTCCAAGCCCGTCCAAGACGAAGGCTCCGCCGACCTGGACGAGCGCGATCGATCTGCGCGACCCCTCGCCTGCTCCGCTCGACGAGCGCGAGGTCTGGCGCGAGCGGATCACCAGCCGGCTCGACGCGCTCGCCCGCGATCGCGCGCCGAGCTCCAACGTCCACGTCCACGCCGAGCTCGATGCTCGCGCCCGAGCGATCGCGGCCTCGCTGCCCGACGCTCAGGTCGCGATCGAGATCCGCGATCTCGATCGTGGTCACACCTTGGTCAGCGTCGGCGGCGAGCGAGCGCTGGCGCCCGCGAGCACGCAAAAGCTGATCACCGCGATCGCGGCGATCGAGCTGCTCGGGCCCGACTATCGGTTTCGGACTCGAGTGCTGCGCGCGGGCGACACCCTCTTCGTGCGCGGCGAGGGTGACCCCGATCTCCAGCTCGACGATCTCCACGCGCTCGTCAGCGAGGTCGTTGCCCGCGGCCAAGCCGAGGGTGTGCGCCGGATCGTGGTCGACGACAGCGTGTTCAGTGAGCGACGCTTTGGTCCCGGCAACGACAGCGAGGGTCCGGGCGAGAGCTTTCGAGCCCCGAGCGGGGCGCTCGCGCTGCAATGGTCGACGTTGGTCGTGACCGTGCGCCCGGGCGCGTTCGGGGAGCCGGTCGCGGTCGAGGTCGATCCGCCCAGCCCCTTCGTGACCATCGACTCGAGCGCGAAGACGGGCCGCGGCAAGCTCCACATCGACACGATCGTCGGCGACGATGGCCAGACGATCGTGCAGGTCCGTGGCGCGCTGGCGACCGGCCACGATCCGACCTCGCTGCGCCGTCGGGTCGCCGACCCGGGCTTGGTCGCGGCGGGTGTGTTCGCGCGAATGTTGAGCGAGCGGCTCGACGACCCCAGCTTCGCGCCGAAGATCGAGCGCGGCGTCACCCCCGACGACGCCGAGACGATCGCCACGCACGAGTCGGAGCCCTTGGTCGCGGTGCTCGAGTCGGCGCTGCGCTGGTCCAACAACTTCACGGCCGAGCAGGTCCTGCGCACGCTGGCCTGGCGGGCGAGCGGCGAGCCGGGCGACTGGACCCGCGGCACCGAACTGCTCGCGCGCTTCGCCGCCGCGATCAGCCCCGAGCAGGCCGAGCTCGCGACCTTCATCAACGGCTCGGGCCTCAACCTCGACGGTCGGATCACGCCCACGCTCATGATCGACGCGCTCGCGCTCGGCCAACGCGAGGGCTCGCCCGCGGCGCTGCTGCGGGCCAGCCTCGCCAGCGCGGGCGAGGGCACGCTGCGCAACCGCGTCCCCTTCGCCGGCGATCGCCTCCAAGCCAAGACCGGCACCTACGCTGGCGCCTCGGCGTTGGCCGGGCTCGTCCACGATCGCGCCGGCCGACGCACGCTCGGCTTCGCCGTGCTGGTCAACGGCGGCGAGAGTGAAGCCAACCGCGCAGCCCAAGACCAGCTGGTCGTCGCGCTGCTGCGCGCCTGCGACTGACTCGGGAATCCCTCCACGAATTGTCGCGTCGCCGGACCGGACTGATATCGTCCGCCCGCGACATGACCGACCCGAGCCACGCCCCACAACGCCTCGCCCTGATCTACGGTGGTCGCTCGTCCGAGCACGAGGTCTCGATCCGCAGCGCGACCGAGGTGCTCGGCGCGATCGATCGCGCCCGCTTCGAGCCGATCGCGATCGCGGTGACCCGCAACGGCGAGTTCCGAACCGGCCCGATCGACCGCCCGCTGGCCGAGATCGTCGAGCATGGCGAGCACGTCGGCGACCTGCGCGAGCTGCTGCGCTCGTGCGCCTGCGCCTTCCCGCTCCTGCACGGACCCTTCGGCGAAGACGGCACCTTTCAAGGCCTCTTCGAGGTCTACGGGGTGCCCTACGTCGGCTCGGGCGTGCTGGCCTCGGCGCTGTGCATGGACAAGGGCGCGTTCAAGCATCACGTCGCGGCGGCGCCCAACGACATCCCGGTCACGCCCGGCGTCAGCCTCGACATCGCGCTCGAGGGCGAGGCGCATGCCCAGGCTCGCGCTCGCGCGGCCGCGCTCGAGCTCGGCTTTCCGGTGTTCGTGAAGCCGGCCAACCAGGGCTCGTCGGTCGGGGTCAGCCGGGCCGACGACCTCGACCAGCTCGACGACGCGCTCGCGCTCGCGCTCTGCTACGACAGCAAGGTGATCGTCGAGCGGGGCCTCGACGCCCGCGAGATCGAGCTGGCCGTGCTCGGCGACGGCGGGCCCGAGACGATCGTCAGCCTGCCTGGCGAGATCATCTTGCCCAAGGGCCAGTGGTACACCTACGAGAACAAGTACCTCGACGACGTCGCGACCTATGCGATCCCGGCCGCGCTCCCGCGCGAGACCATCGAGCTGCTACAGGCGCTGGCGCTGCGGGCCTTCCGAGCCTCGCGCTGCGCCGGCTTGGCTCGGATCGACTTCTTGGTCGAGCGCGGCTCGCTGACCCCTTGGCTCAACGAGGTCAACACCATGCCGGGCTTCACGACCATCAGCATGTACCCCAAGATGATGGGCCAGGCGGGCATCGGCTACCGCGAGCTGATCACCCGGCTGGTCGAGCTGGGGATCGCCGCGCACGAGCGCCGAGCCGAGCTCTCGAGCACGCGCGAGTGATCGCAGCTACCCTGAGCACGTGATCCCCGAGCTGCCCGCCGCGTCTTCGACCGAGCTCGACGCGCTGGTCGACGCGCTCGCGGGCAAGCGCATCGCCCTGCTCACGGGCGCTGGCTGCAGCACCGAGTCGGGCATCCCCGACTACCGCGGCGAGGGCACTTCGAGGCGGGCCCGCAACCCGATCAAGTTCGACGCCTACGTCGGCGATCCGATCGCGCGGACTCGCTACTGGGCCCGCTCGCTGATCGGTTGGCCCAAGATCGCCAGCGCGCAGCCCAACCCCAGCCACCTGGGCCTGGCCGCGCTCGAGCGCGCCGGCTTGGTCAGCGGGTTGATCACCCAGAACGTCGACCGCCTCCATCACGCCGCGGGCAGCCGCGAGGTGGTCGAGCTGCACGGGGCGCTGGCCGAGGTCCGCTGCCTCACGTGTGGCACGATCGAGGCGCGGGCCCAGCTGCAAGCGCGGCTGCTCGAGCGCAACCCGAGCTGGCGCGAGGCCGACGCCAGCATGGCGCCCGACGGCGACGCCGACTTCGACGACGCCCACTCGCTGGCCGAATTCGAGCCCTGCGACTGCCTGCGCTGCGGCGGTCTGCTCAAGCCCAACGTCGTGTTCTTTGGCGAGTCGGTCCCTGCGGAACGAGTCGCGCGGGGTCACGCGATGGTCGAGGACGCCGAGCTCTTGCTCGTGCTCGGCTCCTCGCTGACCGTGTTCTCGGGCCTGCGCTTCGTCAAGCGAGCGGTCGAGCGAGCGCTGCCCGTGGTCATCGTCAACGCCGGTCCCACGCGCGGGGACCCACTCGCGACGCTCCGGCTCGAGGCCCGCGTCGGCGAGTTGGTCCCGCGCTTGGTCGGTCGGCTAGCCTGAGGCCTCGAGGGCTCAGTTGCGCGAGGGGAAGATGCCCTGGAGCGCGATGATGAAGTTGACGACCACGAAGGGCGACTCGGTCGCGACCGGCTGGCTGCCACCCGTCATGCTCACCGTGCTCGCGGCCATGGTCGAGTCGGCCTTGTTCGCGAAGGGCGTGGCGGTCGCGTCGGCGTCGCCGGCCGGGTTGTTGTTGGTCGGCGTGTTGCTGTTGCCGGCGTCGGACTTGACGTTGATCAGGTGGTTGTGCGCCGGGATGTTGTTGATGGTCAGCGTGACCGACTCGGTGCCGCCCATTTGCCCGAGCATCCGGGTCGAGAGCCCCGGGCCCTGGCCCGCGTGCATCGGCATGCGGCCGCGCAGATCGGGCAGCGCGAAGGTCGTCTGGCCGTTGCCGCCGTAGGTCGTCCCGAGCAACGAGAACAACGCCTGGTTCTGCGCGATCGGCAGGATCTGCCCGTCGCAGAGGGCCCAGCCGCGCGGAGCGAAGTTGCCCCCGAACATCATGATGGTTGCGATGAAGGGTTCCATGGCGAGAGCTCAGTTGCGGCTGGGGTAGATGCCCTCGAGCGCGATGATGAAGTTGACGACCAAGAAGGGCGACTCGGTCGAGACCGGCTGGCTGCCACCCGTCATGCTCACCGTGCTCGCGGCCATGGTCGAGTCGGCCTTGTTCGCGAAGGGCGTGGCCGTCGCGTCGCCGTCACCGGCCGAGTTGTTGTTGGTCGGCGTGTTGCTGTTGCCAGTGTCGGACTTGACGTTGATCAAGTGGTTGTGGGCCGGCAGGTTGTTGATGGTCAGCGTGGTCGTCTCCGCCCCGCCGGTCTGACCGATCGTGCGGGGGCTGAGCCCTGGGCCGTTGCCGGCGTGCATCGGCATCCGGCTCTGGAGGTTGGGCAGCGCGAAGGTCTGGACACCGTCGCCGCCGTAGGTCGTGCCGAGGATCGAGAACAACGCGGTGTTCTGCGAGATCGACAGGATCTGACCGTTGCACAAGGCCCAGCCGCGCGGGGCAAAATTGCCACCAAACATGATGATCGATCCGATGAATGCTTCCATGGTTTCTCGCTCTACGAACTGGCGGCAACATAACAGCTCGCGACTTCGTCGGGCGATCGATCGACACGCTGATGTCGTGCTTCGATGCGAGCACGATCACTCGTGCGTGTTTCCAACTCGTGGCGCGGACTCGTCCCCGACTCGCGTCCCCAACCTGCGACGAGCATCGCGGCTCGGACTCGCCCCGCGTCGAGGTCGGCCCGGACACGCGCGCTCTCGATCTCGGCTCAGGGGTCGATCGCGGGGCCCAGACCCGGCGGAGGCTACGCCGTCGCCCTCTTCCCACGCGCCGTGGTTCAATCGGCCTCGCGGAACCAACCATGCGACGCTGGACGACCACGATCTTCGCTGCTCTCGCGCTCACTGCCTGCCAACCCGAAGATCCCTTCGCGGTCGAGCAGCCCACCGACTGCTCGGATCCGACCGTGCTCAACCAATGGGTCCTCGATGTCATGCAGGAGTACTACCTGTGGACCGACACGATGCCGACCGACGTCGGGCCCGAGGACTTCGACACGCCCGAGAGCTTCGTCGTCGCGCTGCGCAGCGAGCCCGATCGCTGGACCCGGGTGACCGACAAGGTCCTGTCCAACGCGCTCTTCATGGACGGCAAGTTCATCGGGCTCGGCTACAAATCCGTGCGCACGCAGGACGACTCGATCCGGCTCTCCTTCGTCAGCGACGACTCGCCGGCCTCGGCTCAGGGCTTGGTCCGCGGCGACAAGATCATCGCGGTCCAGGGCTACACGATCGCCGAGCTCGACGAGGGCGACCTGTGGGGCGATGTCTATGGGCCCAATGACCCGGGCGTGGCGGTCGAGCTCACGGTCGAGCGCTTGGCCTCGGGCCAGGTCGACACCTTCACGATCACCAAGGAGTGGATCGACATCGTCAGCCTGCCGGTCGTCGAGATCCTCACCGCCCCGGGCGGCGAGCAGATCGGCTACTTCGTGATGGACAAGTTCGTCGAGACGACCAAGGCCGAGCTCGACGCCGCCTTCGCGACCTTCAAGGAGGCCGGGATCGACAAGCTGATCATCGACTACCGCTACAACGGCGGCGGGCTGATCAGCGTGGCCGAGCGAGTCGTCGACCTCGCGGTCGGTGGCTCGGCGGCGGGCGAGGTCGCCTACAGCTTCGAGTACAACGCCAACCTCGCGAGCGAGAACTACTCGGCCAAGATCGCCAAGCTCGACCAGTCGATCGCCGCGACCGAGATCGTGGTCCTGGTCAGCTCGAAGAGCCTCTCGGCGACCGAGCTGGTCATCAACGCCCTCTTCCCGCACACCAAGGTCACGCTGGTCGGCAGCGACACGGGCGGCAAGCCGGTCGGCAGCAAGGGGTTCGAGTTCTGCGAAAAGAAGCTGTTCCCGATCACCTTCCGGCTGGTCAACGCCGCCGGGAACTCGGACTACTTCGACGGGCTCCCGGCCGACTGCTTCGCCGAGGACGACGTCCTGCACGACTTCGGCGACCCCAACGAGGCGATGATCGCCGCCGGGCTCGAGTACTTGGGCACGGGCGCGTGCGCGATGCCGCTGCCCGGTGCGCCGCTCGAGATCGATCGTGACGCGGTCGGCGAGCACGTGCTGCCCAACGCCGAGCAGCGAGCCGACATCGACTCGTGGTGAGGCGCCTACCCGGCTTCGCCCGAGACCGCCTCGATCAGATCCTCGACCTCGACCGGCTTCTCGATGAAGCGGTCGACGAGGCCCGGGTCGAGGAAGCTCGAGAGGTCCGAGTACGAGCTGCCCGAGAGCAGGATCCGTTCGATGTGCGGATATTGATCGCGGACGTGGCGGAGCAGCCACGCGCCGTTGGGACCGACCATGTTGAAATCGCAGACCACGGCGTCGAAGTGCTTGCTGCCGAGCACCTGCTTGGCGGCCTCGGCTCCGAGCGCGACCTTGACCTCCGCATAATCCTGGAGCAGTCGCATGAACGACCGCAGCACGTCCGGGTCGTCGTCCACTACCAGCACTTCCTTGCGTCCGTCTTTCACACGTAATCCTCGGTCGGGGGCCCGCGCGAGTATAAACCAGACACGCAGCGCGTGGCGGTCTCCAGACCAGCGCTGTACGCACCGATTCCAAGGCCTCGCGCTCGCGGCCACCCTCGATGGATCCCCTCGCTCAGCCTGCGCGCAAACGACCTCGGCTCCGCCGAGTCCTGGTCTTCGTTGTTCGCTTGGCGATGCTCACTACGTCGCTGACGCTGATCGGCGGCCTGACGATCGCGCTGACTGTCTGGTGGTATGGGCGTGGAGCCGACGACATCGACCTCGCGCCGCTGCTCGACTACCAGCCCGCTCGAGTCACGCGTGTGCTCGCCCGTGATGGCACGCCGATCGGCGAGATCGCGGTCGAGCGGCGCACGCTCGTCGGCTGGGACGCGCTGCCGCGGCCGCTGATCGACGCCTTCGTTGCCGCCGAGGACGCCGACTTCTTCGAGCACGAGGGACTCGACTGGCCAGGCATCGCCCGCGCGAGCTTCAGCAACTTGATCCACGGCGAGGCGAGGCAAGGCGCGTCGACCATCACCCAACAGGTGATCAAGAACACCCTGCTCGGGCCCGCGCGCACGCTCGAGCGCAAGAGCCAGGAGCTGATGTTGGTCGGTCGGGTCGAGGCGCTGCTCGACAAGCGCGAGATCTTCACGATCTACGTCAACGCGATCTATCTCGGTGAAGGCTGCTACGGGGTCGAAGAGGCCGCGCGCCACTACTTCGGCAAGTCGGTCGGCGAGCTCGATCTCGGCGAGGCGACGCTGCTCGCCGCGCTGCCGCGCTCGCCGGGGCTGGTCACGCCCTACCGCGAGCCCGCGCTGCTCGAAGCCCGGCGCAAGCAGGTGGTCGGGCGAATGCTCGCGCTCGGGCTGATCTCGGTCGACGAGGCCCAGGCTCAGCTCGAGACGCCGCCCGAGCTGCTCGATCGCGACGCACCTCGCGATCGCGCGGCCTTCGGCGAGGCCGACGAGTTCGTCGCGCTCGCTCGGCGCGAGCTCGTCCGCCGCTACGGCGAAGATCGCTTGGCCACGCTCGGCGCGATCGTCCGGACCAGCGTCGACCTCGACATCCAGCGCGCGGCTCGGGCAGGCGCACGCGCCCAGCTCGACCAGCTCGAGCGTCGCCACGGCCACGGCAGCCACGCGCGCGAGCTGGCCAGCAAGGCTCGCGCTCGGCTCTTCGCGCGCGCGCCCGAGCAGCTCGAGCTCGGCGAGTCGCATACGGTCGTGGTCGTCTCGCACGCGCACGTGGACGAGGGCTGGCTCGACGCTCGGCTCGGTCGTCATGCGCTGCGGGTCGAGCTCGCGCCGGCCGAGCTCGACCACGCCCGCGACCGCTTCCCGATCGATTGGGCGTTGACGGTGACGATCACCGCAGCGAGCCCGAACGAACCCATCCGCGCCGCCTTGGTGCCCGGACCCGAGCTCGCGCTCGCCTTGGCCGACGTCCAGACCGGCGAGCTGCGGGCGTTGATCGGCGGGCGAGACTACGTCCAGGGCAACTTCGATCGGAGTCGATCCGCGCGGCGTCAGCCCGGCAGCGCGTTCAAGCCCGTCCTCTATGGTGCGGCGCTGCGATCGGGTCGCTTCACCGCCGCGTCGCGTGGGCTCGGCGGTCCGCAAGGCCAGCCGATGCGGCTGCGCGAGGCCCTGGCCCAGTCCGACAACGCGGTCGCGCTCGCGCTCTTGGCCGCGATCGGCCCCGACGCCGTCCACGAATTCGCCCGCGACCTCGGCCTGACCAGCGCGCTCGGGAGCCAGCCTTCGCTCGCGCTCGGGACCAGCGAGGTCACGCCGATCGAGCTGCTGACCGGCTACCTGACCTTGGCGCGCGGCGGCGTCGGCATCGACCCGATCGCGATCCTCGACGTCGAGGTCCCGCTCGATCTCCAAGGCCACCGACCCGCGCCGATCGGCGCACCCGAGCGCGCGCGCGTGTTCGGGGTCGAGGCCGAGGTCGCCGCGGTCCTGACCAGCATGCTGCGCAGCGTGATCGACGAGGGCACGGGCAAGCTGGCCCGCGAGCTCGGCCGCCCGGTCGCGGGCAAGACCGGCACGACCGACGACTCGCGCGACGCATGGTTCGCCGGCTACACGCCCGATCACGTCGCGGTCGCCTGGGTCGGCTTCGATACGCCGCGCAGCCTCGGCAAGCTCGAGAGCGGCGGCGAACTGGCCCTGCCGATCTGGCTCGCGGCCATGCAGCAAGCCGAGCGCGAGCTGCCGATCCGCGAGTTCGATCGCCCGCCTGGGCTCGCGCGTGCGTTCATCGATCGCGAGACCGGCAGCCCAGCGTGTCGCTCGCGGGCCAGCTGGTTGACGCCCGAGCGCTGCGAGTGGTTCGGCGGCTGCACGCCGGCCGGCGAGCGAGCGCACGCGCCCTTCCTCGAGTGCTCCGATCCCGAGCGCTGGCTCGACGAGGTCTTCGTGCGTGGGACCGCGCCGCCCGAGCGCGACGATCGACCCTTCGGCGAGGCCCCGCGCGAGCCCGATCCCGACGAACGCAGCGGCCCGCCGCCGCGCCACAGCGAGGTCGCGCTGACCAGCGTCAGCTTGTTCACCGACGATCCTGCCCAAGTCGGCGCCGAGACGCTCAGTCCGCCCCTCGCCGCTCGTCGCCGCGCGATCCAGACCAGCTGGCGCCGGCTCGTCGCGCTCGAGCAGCTCGAGCGCGCGCAGTGGGGCTGGCCGAGCTTGGCCGTCGACACACGCGTGCGAGCGCGCGTGCGCGTCGGTCCGAGCGGCGCGATCGAGGCGATCCAGATCCACGAGTCGAGCGGCGATCTCTGGCTCGACGCGCGGGCCGAAGCGGCGCTGCGCGAAGGCCTGAGCAAGCCCGCCGCCCCCTTGCCCGAGGCGATGCTCGAGCCCATCGAGCGCAGCGCCGAGCTCGGGTTCGAACTTCGCGTCGGCGAGCCCTAAAGAGGCAAGACCACCGCCCACGCCTCAACCGAGTTCAGCCTCGGCCGTAGGTGGGTATCACCGCTCCGCGCACGCAGGTGTTGCTCGGTCGGACCAGCGCGACGATCTGCTCGGCCAGCCCCTCGGGCTTGGGCCAGCGAGAATGATCGGCGTGCGGCATCGCGTCGCGGTTGGCCTTGGTGTCGATGACCGAGGGCGCGATCGCGTTGACATAGATCGCTTCGTCGGCCAGCTCCTCGGCGAGCGCCAAGGTCAGCGCGACCACCCCGGCCTTGGCCGTCGCGTACGCGACCATCCCGGCGGCGGGTACCAACGCAGCACGCGAGGCGACGTTGACGATGCGTCCGCCCGGCTCACCCGTGCTCCGCAGCCGCATCCGCGCGACCGCTTCTCGACAGCACATGAAGCAGGTCGCGACGTTCATCCGCCACATCTGCTCGAACGCGTCCATCGAGGTCTCGGCCAGCGGCGCCATCGCGAAGCCGCCCGCGATCTGAATCGAGCCCCAGAGCGCGGGCACTTGCTCGTAGAATTCGATCACCTGGGCTTCGTCGCCGAGATCGACGTCGTGGACCAGCTTGACCCGCTCGTGCCCCGCGAAGGGGAAGCGATGCGGGGTCTCGCGCTCGAGCACCGGCACGATCACGCGCGCGCGATCCTGGAGCAGACGCGCGACCACGGCCGTGCCCAGCGCACCCGTGCCGCCGGTCACCACTACGGTTTGATCGTCCATGGGCATCGGCTGCAGTTTAGGCACGCGTGTGATCCAACATCTCAACTAAATTGTGCTGCGATGCAGAGCACTCGAATCACACGCGAAGTCGATCCGCGCGTGGGACTTCGAAGCACGCGAGACAGTCCAATCAGGTTCTATCGCTCGTTGATGCCAACCTGAGACAATTTTGACGCGGGTCCGCGCGAGCGCGCATGGTTTGAGGTCTGCGCTTGAGATTCCTCGTGACTCGTGGAATGTTGGAGTTGTGGTGCGTGGCATCCTTCCCTCGGCGTTCACCTCTCTGCGCCTCACGAGTGCGCTGGCTCTCGTGAGCCTGACCCTCGGTTGTGCGCCCGACGACGTCGGCACCGACGACGAGGCCGGCACGGAATCGGGCAGCGAGACCGACACCGGCACGCCGCTCGAAGAGCTCGGCCCGCTCGCGCTCGGCATCGACATCGTCGAGGTCGAGGCCAACCAAGGCACGGCCGTGCTGATCGGCCAAGCCGGCGAGTGGGTCGGGGCCGAGGGTCGCAACGCGTACATGATCCGCGACCGCGACACGCTGATTCGCCTCCAGCACACCGTCGGCGATGGCTGGGTCCCACGCGAGATCGTCGGCATCCTCCACGTTCAGGACGCCCAGGGTGTCGAGCTCGAGCCTCGCGTGCGTCGCTTCATGGTCGAGGGCAACTCCGATCCGAAGAACCTCGCGACCGAGTTCTACTTCTCGATCCTCGCCGCCGAGGCCAAGCCGGGCGCGCGCTATTGGGTCGAGCTGCGCGAGGCCAGCCCCGACTTCGACGCAGGCGCGGCGGTCCAAGGCATCGCAACCACGCCGCCCGACTACGGCCAGGTCGGCTACGAGCAGACCACGCTCGAGATGAAGGTCCTGCTCGTGCCCATCGAGTACACCTACATCGATCCGCCGACGACCGCGATCGTGACCGAGTCCGATCTCCAGCAGGTCACCGACGACCTCCTGCAAACGAACCCGCTGCAAAAGGTCACGGTCACGGTCCGCGACTCGGTCGAGTACACCCAGCAGATCACCAACCTCGGCCAGCTGCTCAGCCCGATGGCGTCGCTGCGCTCGGCCGACGCCGCCGAGCCCAACCTCTACTATCACGCGCTCGTCGACGTCCGCGGACCCGCGGTCAACATGGTCGCCGGCATCGCCCAGCTCGCGGGCTCCGACAAGTCGTCCGCGCAGAGCCGGGTCGCCGCGACGGTCTGGTACAAGCCGGGCGAGGCGATGTCGCCAGCGGGCAGCTCGGGCACGATCGTGCACGAGGTCGGCCACAACCAAGGCTTCTCCCACGTGTTTTGCTCGGCCGCGTCGACGCCCGCCGCGGGACCCGATCCCAACTACCCGCACGACGACGGCAAGATCGGCGTGTTCGGGTTCGGCATCCGCAACTTCCGGCTCTTCACGCCGACCGCAGCCCACGACTACATGACCTACTGCGGCAACGCGTGGGTGTCCGACTGGACGTGGAACAAGGCCTACGATCGGATCCGCGAGCTGACCTCGTGGGACTACGAGGGCTCGATCGGCGAGCCGCCGCAGCAACAGCCCCTCTTGGTCGGCACGCTCTTCGCCGACGGCAGCGAGCAGTGGTGGGCGATGCTCGGTCCGGCGCCCAGCGCCGATCAGATCAGCGGCGAGCAACAATTGCGTGTGCTCGGCGAAGGCGGTGCGCTGCTCGACCTCCAATACGGCGCCGTCTCGACCCTCAGCGACGGCGCGACCCAGATGGTCGTCGTCGCCCTCGACGTTCCCTTCGACCAGGTCGAGGGCATCGAGCGGGTCGATTGGCGCGGTGAAGCCCACGCCATCGTCCGCGACGACATCCAGCTCGGTCACGGCGTCGAGTTCGATCTCGCCGCGAATCCCTGACCCTGCGACTCCCTGTCTCCCCCCTGACTTGCCAGTCTCGACCCCGACCCCAGATTCGAATCATGACGCGTCATCCCCTGCTCCTCTCCACGCTGGTGCTCCCACTCGCGCTGTTCGCTTGTTCGGACGACTCCACCGGTCCCGCCGACGCCGCCGACGATGTCGGTGATGGCACCGACAGCACGGACAGCACGGACGAGAGCCAGCCGGCCAATTGGGTGCCCGCGCTCGGCATCGCCATCCTCGAGGTCGAGGCCAACCAGGGCACGCGGATCCCGATCGGCAAGGCCAACGGCGAGTGGGTCGACGGCTCGGGCCGCAACACCTTCTTGAGCAGCGAGCGCGACACGCTGATCCGCGTCCACTTCACCGTCGATCCCGGCTGGAATCCGCACGAAGTGCGGGCGCGCCTGACCATCAACCACTCGAGCTTCGCCGAGCCGATCGTGCGCGAGCAAGATCTCCTGGTCGAGGGTGACTCGACCCCGACCTCGCTCCAGCGCACCTTCTACTTCGGCCTGATCCAGACCGAGGGCGAGACCGTCGCCGGCGCGACCTACCGGGTCGAGCTCTTCGAGCGCGACACCGAGCAAGACACCACGCTGCCGCAGCTCGCCAACGTGACCCCGGCCAGCGGCCCCGCGGCGATCGGCTTCGAGTCCTACCCGATGCAGATGAAGATCGTGCTCGTGCCGATCCACTACACCGGCGACGGCAAGGACATGTACCCCGACCTCGGCGAGGAGAACCTGAAGATCCTGATCGACAGCATGTACGAGGAGAACCCCGTGCAAGAGGTCATCTACCAGGTCCGCTCGCAAGCCGTGCCCTACACGCAGACCCTGAACCAACTCGGCTCGCTGCTGCCGATCATGGCCCAGACCAAGCAGCAAGACGGCGCCGACGCCAACGTCTACTACCACGCCATGATCACCACCGGCTGCTTCATCGAGGGCTGCGCCTCGTCGGGCACGGTCGGGATCGCCAACCTCCCGGGCGACAGCAAGAACGACTCGCTCATGCGGGTCGCGGCCTCGATCTTGTTCGAAGTCGAGTCGACCGCCGACACCTTCGTGCACGAAGTCGGCCACAACCAGGGCCTCTCGCACGTCTTTTGCCCCGACGGAAACTCGGCCGGCAACGATCCCGCCTACCCCTACCCCGACGGCCAGATCGGCAATTGGGGCTTCGGCATCCGCGAATTCTCGCTCCACAACCCGACCGCCAGCCACGACTACATGACCTATTGTGGCAACACCTGGCCCTCGGACTGGACCTTCAACAAGACCTTCAACCGAATCCGCACCCTGACCTCGTGGGACTTCGGCGCGCCCGCGCCCGACGACGAGGGTTGGATGGGTGAGAACATCTTGGTCGGCGCGCTCTACCCCGACGGCAGCGAAGAGTGGTTCACCCTCGCCGGCGGCATCGACCTCGAAGAGATTCGGCCCAACGAATCGCTCGAGTTCCAGCTCGATGGCGAGACCGTCCCGATGCCCGCCGTCGTCCGCACGCTCAGCGACGACCAGACCCAATGGGTCTACGCGCCCCTGCCGACCCGGCAGTTCGGCGACATCGCGGCGATCACCCACGTCCGCGACGGCCAGCGCCGCGCGATCGATCCGAGCGTGGTTCGGGTCGCGGGTCCGGATACGATTCAGGCGCCCTGAGTGGGGTCGTGGGATGGAAAAGCGCCAGCCGGGTCACCGGCTGGCGCTTTTCAATTCGGCGAATCGAGAGTCGCTACCTTCGCCTTGCAAACACGGACTGCAGGCATTCAGAATCGGCGCTGACAGGCAGGGTGAAGCGAGAACGCCAACCCGCCTCACGGGCTTGGTCGAGCCACGACAAAGCGTCTTGGGTGGACACGCCCCGACTGATCAGGGCGAAGTACATGTGTGCGTACTCGTCCGCCAGGCAGGTAGCGAAGGTGATTGGATCATCGGTGTTGATCGAAACTGGCAGGCGCCCGTCGAGGGGCGCCTCCGCCCCCGGAAGGGGCGAGAGCCGAAAAGTCGGGTGCTCGCGCAGGTCCCCGAAATCACCGATCAAGAGGTTCGACGAGGGGTTGGACTCGATCGTGACACCGAGCAACGAAAGCTGACGCCGGAGCCATTGCTGCGCACGCTCGAGGAACGCGACTTCGGCGTCGTCCACGCGAACCTCAATCAATTCGGAGCCTCGTTCGTAAACCTCGGGGTCCGTCAGATAGCGGTCCAGCGTGGCCAACTCGCGGGGGGGACTATCTCGACATCGCCTCGGATAGTCGAGTCGGCGCAGGTTGGCAGGCACAAATCGTTGGCGGCGTACACCCCCCAGATCGGCGTAGGAGTGTCCCTCCCCATACACCGCGCGGGCATGCTTCAACACCTCCGCCTGAATGAAGGCCAGACGGCCTGCCTCGGCCTCAACATGCCCAGTTTCACAGCAATCGATCTCCCACAAGAGATCGTCGAGCCTCTCGTCGCGGGACTGAACGACGCAAGGGTTTGCGTTCGCCCATCCTCGACAATGCCAACCCAGCGCGAGGCCATGACCGATCCGGTCGCCAGGGCGCAGGAGCCCGAACTCGATCGCCTCGTGGATCCGCCGCAGACCGTCACTCAGCCGCCGAAACTCCTCGCCGAGATGCAGCGTCGTCGAGAGGCCCTCGACGCGCCAGTGGGGCCGTTGGATGGCGAGCTGTCGAGCGGCCCGTGCTGCAACCTCTCGTACGCGCTCGAAAAGCGGAACGAGCGGCCAGTTGGGGATCCCGAGCTCGCTCGACGCGACGTCGAGACCACGGAGGATCAACAGGGTCTCGGGATGACACTCGAGCATTCGTCCAATTTCACGAGCCTGAGTCCACTGTTTGTCGAACCACCGACCGTAGCGAGTGCCGAAGACCCTCGCCGAGGGGCTCCCTGGACGCCGCGATTCATGGTCCTTGATGAAGTGGAAAATGAGACCAATCTGCGCCCGATCCCGTCCGGCCTTCTCCTCGAAACCTAGCGCCTGCTTCGCCACCGCCCGTACAAGTTCTCGATTTTCACGAATCTGAGACGGCGATGTCCGCACCTCGATCGATCCGAGTCCGATGCCTCGCTGGTTGACGGACACCGAGCTCTCCACCAAGCGGCGATCGAGCTCGCCGCGATAGTGGCGGATTCGTCGAAAGTGTCGGGAAAACCAATCGAGGCCGGCCGTCCCAGGACGCTGCACCAATCGCCCATAGACGAGTGACCGAACACGGACATACTGCCAAAAAACCTCGGCAAAGCGATGATCCGACTTCCCGTCTTCGCGCAGGTACGCAATGCCGCGCTGAAGGAGGCGCGTCTCTGGGCGAGCATGGCCTGGCTTGCAAGCCAACCACTGCTGCAAGAAATCGCTATGCACCAAATCGACAATCGACCGAACCTTTGGAGGAGATCGCCCGGCCAGAACCCGTAGCGCTCGCTGCATGACAATCGGCTTGGCCTCGCACTTGGGCCCGATATGCAAGGCGCTCCACGTGGCGCCAATCGCCGCGAAGAAATCAACGTTCTCTCGCCGGAACTGGTCCCGCTCTACTTTGGGCAACCAAAATTGCAGGAAGCCCTCATAATCACCCGAGTATGCGCCCTCGCTGCGGTGCCACAAAAACCCAAAAATGACGTGGCGTGCCAGCATGGCCGCGCGCAGGGTGCAAGCGTGCTCGCGCTTACCGCCCAGGCCATCGTCCGCGTCCTCGTAGTCGCGGTAGAGCGTCGTGCCCCAAGTGAGGTCATGCAGCAGCGCCAACCACAGTATTCCGAAATCGAGACCCGCACCGGCGTGGAGGTGCGTTTCCGCGACCCGATCCTCGAGCACACGCGCGAGCAAGGGATCGAGCAACTCCACGTGATCGCTACACCGAGGACCCGCGTCAGGTAATGCTCCCACGAGCAGATCGGCGGGAAGGTAGAGCGTGATACGACGCCACATATCCGCATGCAACGCCCGCTCCTCGGGCTTCCGCTGGGCCAACCGAACGACAGGACCGCAGCACTCCAGCATTCGACTCGCAAACTCGCTCAGGTGCTCGGCAAGCGTCAAATCCTTCGACGTCGGAAACCAGGCGTGCTCGATGAAGCCATGGATCGCCGAGATCGAGAGACCTCGGCCGAGCTGGTGCGCGCTCGGTTCGAGGGCGCGGCGCAGCGCTGCCGTCTTCGAGTCGAGGTCCCCCGGACCCCGGCGCCGAAGCGCGGATATCGGTGGTCCGAAAGGCGCCGCTCGGTAGGGCCAACTGGTCGCTAGCGCTTCGAGCGAGCGGCGGGCTACCTCGGACATCTCAGGATTTCCCGCTCCTTTTTTCCGTGCGGGTGCTCTT
>JAMHUH010000909.1:0-4113 GCA_035904925.1 Nannocystaceae bacterium | reverse complement strand
GGGGAGCTTGCTCCCCGGAGCGAGGGGGCTTTGCGAAAGCCCCCTCGAAGATTAGAAGGCCTGAATCGAGCGCGCAGCGCTTGATTCAGGTCTAGCAGCCTGTGGTACAACCCATCACGACACCTCGCTTGGTCTTTTCGACGAGGGCTTTGTCGCCTCAGCTTGCAGTACGCCCAGTACAGCTGCGCTTCGGCTTCGCGCCCTCGCCGAAAATCCCGGCGCGAGGAGCCGCGCTGGGTTGCACCACAGGCTGCTAGGGAGCCGCTTCGACTGGGGCGAGCTCGCTCAGATCGGGCAGCAAGATCAGCTCGATCCTGCGGTTCTTCTTGCGGCCGTTGCCGCTCTCGTTGCTGGCGACCGGATCGAACTCGCCGTTGCCCGCGGCGCTGAGGTTGGTCGGCGCGACCTTCTGCGCGATCAAGAAGCGCGTGACCGTGAGCGCCCGTGCGGCGGAGAGCTCCCAGTTGTCGGTCCACTCGAGCTTCTCGCCGATCGGCATGTTGTCGGTGTGACCGACGACCTGAATCCGCTGGCTCGGCATCTCGGCCAAGAGCGCGCCGACCTTGGTCAGCGCCTTCTCGCCCTTCTTGGCCAGCTCGGCCTTGCCCGAGCCGAAGAGCACCTCCGAGGGCAAGGCGATCACCGGCAGGCCGTTGCGCATCGAAACCTCGAGCTCGCCCGCGTCGATCAGCGCGGCGAGCTTCTCGTTGAGCGAGTTGAACGCGGCCAAGCGCTTCTCGTTCGCCTCGCGTTGCTTGCGGAGCTCTTCCAGCTCGGCCTCGCTGGCGGCCAGCTTCGCCGCGAGCTCGGGGTCGACCTCGGCGTCGGGCGTGCCGGCGGCCTGGCACGCGGCGAGCTCGGCCTCGAGGTCGCCGTAGGCCTTGCGCGCGTTGCCGATGTCATCGAGCGCGCTGTCGTACTGGGCTTGGGGCACGCAAGCGGCCAGCGAGATCAGAGGCAGCGAGAGGAAGATCGTGCGAGGCATGCTCTGAAGGTAGAGCAGCCACGCCCGCATGGTTCAGGGCATTGCGCCGATCCGAACTGCTCGTTGCGCAGCCCGGCTCACGCTCACGCTCGCGCGCCTGCAAGCCGGGTAGTCGCAGCAACCAACTCGACGCGTGTGGGCGTCGCAGCGAGCGAGCGGGATCGCCTACTTCTTGGGCGGGGGCGGAGGCGGCTTGACCATCGCCTTGCCGGCCTCGTTCTCTTTGGCGGTCGCGGCCCGGACGGCGACGATGCGCACGCTCATGGTCAGGACCTTGTCGGCCAGCGGGTGGAGCATGGCGACGGTGACCTTGTCCTCGTCGACCTCGATGATCTTCAAATAGATCGACTGGCCGTTGGGCAGCTTGGCTTCGAAGCCCTGCCCCACTTCGAACTTGGTGTCGGCCGGGAACTCGGCCTTGTTCATCTCGTTGGTCGGCGCGGTCTGGGTGGTCCCGAACGCCTCCTCGGGCGGGATCTCGAAGGTCTTCTCGTCGCCGGCCGCGAGCCCGATGATCCGCGAGTCGAGCCCGGGGATCAGCGACTGCTGGCCGACCAAGATGCTGATGGGGCCCGAGATGTCCGAGTTCTCGACGATCTCGCCCTCGGCGGTGGTGATGTCGTAGGCGAGCGTGGCGACGACGCCGGTTTCGATCTTCATGGCGCAGCGATTGTAGTGAGCCCAACCGGCTCGCGACAGGGGGCGACGCCGAGTTTGTGCGCCACGCCGCTCGGGAGCGCACGTTGGACGGCCAGATCACCTGTCCGCTGGATCGGGCAAGCCTCACTCGGTGACGACGACCGCGCTCGGCTCGGAGCCCATCACGCCGGGCATGCCCGCTGCCCAGCCCTCGGGCAGCTTGGGCTCGGTGAAGCCGAAGAGCCAGCGCGCGTCGCCGGGCGACAAGTTCACGCAACCGTGACTCCGGACCAGGCCGAAGCCGCCGTGCCAGAAGGCCCCGTGCAGCGCGACGCTGTTCGAGAAGTACTGCGTCCAGGGCACGTCCTCGATCGAGTAGGCCTCTTCTTCGATCGGCTGGTCGCGCATCGAGGTGACGATGAACTTGCTCTGGATCCGATGGACGCCGACCGGGGTCATGCCCGGCTCCTTGCCGGTCGACACGATGGTCGCGAAGACCGGACGATCGCCGATGTAGGCGACCAAGGTCTGCTCGGACAGATCGACGTGGACCCAGTGTTCCTCGGGCTCGATCCCTGGCGGCCGCTTGATCTTGATCGCGGCACCGACCGCGTAGCTGCGCAGCAGCTTGCCCTCGGCGTCCTCATAGTAGTCGTAGTCGCCGATTCGAATCTTGCGCTCGAAGGGGTGGAGGCTGCGACGGGGCGCAATCACGCCGGTCCCCGTCAGCACGCCCGAGTCGCCCTCGCGGCGCATGAACTCGAGCTCGCGGACGATGAAGTACTTGGGCAGATCGTCTTCGCCCGTGAGGACCTGGCCCTCGAAGTCGGACCCCTCCTTCTTGCCGAGCTGATACTTGCGGGCATATACGCCGCGGTTGGTCTTGAGGAAGTAGCGCTTGGCGTGGATGTGCTCCGACGCGATCGTCACGTAGTAGCCCGCGTTGAGGTACTCCTTGACGACCGAAGGCACGTCGGCGGGCCGCTTGTCTCGCTCGATCGGCATCGGCTCGCGCTGGTGCGCGGCGATCCAGTTCTGCGCGGCGAGGTCGGCCTCGTCCTGCTCGGTATAGCTGGGCAGGCGATGGAAGAAAGGCGTGCCGTCGTGATTGACCCGCCAGTAGTCGAGCGGCATCGCGCTGTCGATGTTCGGCACGGCGACGTCGATCCCGCCCGCGTCTGGCGGGTTCTCGGAGATCTGCAGGCCCGCGCCGACGCAGATCCAGCCCTCGGGGAACACGTGATGCCAGCCGCTCTCGCAGCCGCCGCCGAAGGTTCGCTGGGCGTCGACCCGAACCCGCGAGCCCGCGCGGAGCATGCCGAGCCGCTCCGACTCGAGGTCGGCCCGCTTGCGGACCAGCACCGCCCCGGCCGTGATCAAGCCGTGCTTGGGGAACTGGTCCTCGTGCTCGGCGGTGAACTCGACCGGCGGATAGAACACGGTCGGGAACTCGAGGTAGTGGCCCTCCTCGTTGCGGGCGTAGGGGCCGGAGGCCGTGCCCAGGGCCGCGTCCTCGGTCTGCCGTTGCTCGGCGGCGGCCGCCGCCATCGACGCGTCGCTGGGCCCGATCTCGGGCTCGCCCGAGTCCGCCGGCGCGCTCGGGCCTGCGTCCTCGTTCGACGACACCTGCGCGTCACCGCCGGGCTCGCGGGGACCCGCCAGCTCATAGCCGACGACGGTGACACCCGCACCGATCAAGAAGCCGCCGAAGATCTCCAGTGCTCGCCGCTGGTCCATCATGCCGTCTCGTCGAGGCGTTCGCTGGGCGCCCGAAGGTAGTCGCGGCCCGGCGCGCGAGCAACCCTTGCGTGACTTCCGAGCTTCGGTCCATGCTCGTGCCGTGAACCTCGCGGACCCTGCGCCGAGCCCATCGCTGCGCCGGCTGGCCATGAAGGCCCTGACCAGCATGAACGGCGCTCTCGGACTCCTCGCGCTCGCGCTCCCGAGCGTGACTTGGGCGGCGGCGCCCGAGCCAAGCCAGCCGAGCGAGCCCACCGACGTAATCGAGATCGTGCCCAACGAGCTCGCGCCCGCCGACGAGATCGACTCCGAGACCAGCGAAGCGAGCGACGAACAAGCAGCTGACGACGAACAAGCAGCTGACGACGACGAGATCGACGAAGACCTCGACTCGAGCGAGCCGGAAGGTCCGAGCGAGCCGACGATCGCCATTCGTCCGCCGCGAGTCGACGGCCCCTACTTCGGCGTGCTCGCGCTCGGTTCGTTCAGCTTCGCCAAGGTCCTGGCCTTCGACACGCCCAACCCCTTGCTCGGTGGCGGCGGGTTCGTGCAGGCCGGCGACGCCGTACTGAAGTGGCTGAGCCTCGGCATCACGGTCGGCGGTCAGGCAGGAGTCTCGGGGTCGAAGAAGCTGGCCGCGGGCGGCTTGTTGGTCGAGGTCGCGTTCATCCCCAGCCAGCGCTACCCCTTCTCGATCCGCACCGGCTTCGGCTTTGGTGGCGGACGAGTCACCGATCGCACGACCGGCG
>JAMHUH010000908.1:0-2561 GCA_035904925.1 Nannocystaceae bacterium | reverse complement strand
GGATCGAGGACCGCGACTACCAGTATCCATTTCGGCTCGATGGCTTGTGCATGTTTCCGAACGAGAACCGCTTCACGCTGACCTGGCGCTGCGTGTTCTCGTACGCGTTCGTTCGGCGAGCGCGGCGAGTGGTCCGGATCGCTCGCAGCGAGATGTTTGGTCGAGATCGCGAGGTGTTGCATGTTTAGCGTTTGGCCCGTCTATCCGCACTGGGTCTGCATCAACGAGTCGGACCATGAGGCGCTCTCGCCCGCGCCTGCGTATCCGCTCCAGCCCAAGGCCAAGCACCTCGAGGTGACGACCGCCTGTGGCCTCTATCTGCCCTCGCAGAAGTTCTCGAAGACCGTGAAATTCGACGGGTGGCCGCTCGCGCTCGACGGCCACGACGCGGGGATGTTGATCCTGCACGTGACCTTGGCCCCCTTCGTCGACAACATCATGCTGCCCTTGACGCTGCTCGGCACGTCAACCAAGTGGCCCTTCGCGGCGTACCGGCGAAAGGTGGAAGGCACGACGCCATCCGCGTTCTTCCCCGTCGCGGTTCCCTACACGTTTTGTCATTCACGGGCGAAGGCCAGTGGCCCGAAGAAGCCCGACGCGCCCGAGGCTCCCGCCGCGCCTGCCCCTCCACCGTCGAGTTCCGGCGCCACCCAGGCCGCTACCCCAAGCGGCGGCGGCAATCTTCAGATGCTCAAGGAAGGCGTGCCCGGGCTCGGGATCTTCAGTGTGTCTGCCTTGGTCGGGCGGACGGTCGAATTTCCCTTCTCGATCACCGACTGGCTGCTCGGGGCTGCCCGGATGCTGATGGACATTGCGCTGAACGTCGCTTTTTCGCGGGCGTTCAAGGCGGTGAAGATCGACCTCAAAGCGTCCGACAAGCTGAAGCCGCTTCAGAACGAGGCGTTGGGTTATCTGGGGACCGCCGCCGCGAACAACAAGGCGCTGCGGGACCATCTCGAGCGACAAGCCACCGATTGCTTCGAAGCCTACGCGCGCCGGAAAATCCTTCAAAAGATGATCCAAGATCCAATCAAGAGTTACGTTGGCACTGGAACGGTCAAGCTGCCCTACGGCCTCGCCAAGCTCGACCCGAACACCGGTGATGTCAAGCTCTTCGGCTGGTCGACGAATACCGGTTGGGCGATGGCAGGCGAATTCAAAGGGATCAAAGGTACCCCGGTGTTCACGTGGTGCGACCCCGCGAAAGAAGAAGAGCCCCCCGGCACTTGTGACGGTGTCGCCGAGCCACAGATGGAGTCGGTCGACGAGTCCGACCTCGTGAGCGAGGAGGAGACGATCGGTGAGTGCGAGGACGAGGACGAGCCCGAAGAGCCGCTCGGCCCCTACGAGCCCGAGCCCGAGGACCCATGGGCCGACTACTGGCTCGACGAGGTGCCCCATGCGTCCTGAACTCCGCGAAGGCCCGAGCGAGCAAGCGTTGCTCTTCCAACTGCCGCTCGCTCGGCAAGTGATCGGCGTGTTCGTCAAGCGGACCTACGTGCTCGCCCACGGTGCTCGCATGCAGCCCGCCCCTGACTCGCTCGGTCTGCTGCCCAGCGTGATCGACGAAGACCAGGCCGGCACCCAACCGACCGCGTGCATCGTCCACGAGTCCGACCTCATCCCCTTCAAGCCGTGGACGGACATCGTCGTGCATGGCCATGCCCGCAGCCCGGGCGCTGTGCCGGTCAGCTCGATGATGATGGCGCTGCGCCTCGGCGAGCTCGTCCGCCCGGTCGCGGTGTTCGGTGATCGCCGAGTCGAGCATCGCCGCGGTACTCGGCCACGCTTCGGTGCGCCACAGCCCTTCCGCGAGCTGCCCCTGACCTGGCGGCGGTCCTACGGCGGGATCGACCCAGCCGTCCGTCGAGCCCCAGCCCGCGGGATTCTCGACGCGCTGATCTTCACGCAGCCGCTGACCCACCCCGGCGTGTACCCGCGCAATCCGTCCGGCACGGGCTGGATCGTCGAAGGCGAGCGCGAGCTCGGCGGGCTTCTGCTGCCCAACTTCGAGGACCCAGAAGATCTGCTGGTTCCCGCCCGACTGATCTGCGGGACGCCCGAAGCATGGGTTCACGCGCCGGTCCCAGCAGGCTTTGGATGGTTCGGACAGATGTGGTTTCCGCGCTCGCTCTACGCCGGCCAGATCCCAACCGGCATTCATGCCGGCTCCAACCTGGCAGAAGTGCATGGTGGCTGGCTCCCCGCCGACCTCGAGCCGCTGCTCGATCCCGAGCGCCAGGACTTCGACCGCCGCTTCTTCAGCGGCGCCGGTCCAGGACTACGCGCCTCGCACCTTCGCGGCGACGAGGCGCTCGAGCTCTACGGCTTCACCCACGATGGCCCGCTGCGCAGCGCGCTGCCTGGTCATCGACCCGAGGTGATCATCGCGTGTCGTCGGCGCCCGCTGCCCTACTCGATCGCCCTGCACACGATCGAGCTCTTCCCCGACGATGGCCTCGCCACGCTGACCTGGGTCGCGCTGGCCGAGCCGCCGCAGCTGCTGCCGCTCTCGCTACCGGACCCCGAGCGGCTCGCCGAGTACGACGTGCTCGAGGGCG
>JAMHUH010000907.1:0-8468 GCA_035904925.1 Nannocystaceae bacterium | reverse complement strand
TGGGCGTAGAGCAGGCCAGCCTCGGCGGTGACGTCCGTGAAGGTCGGGCAGGGTCCGCCCTCGTCGCAGGCCAGCGGGGCGGGATCGTTGGCGGGCGCGAGCGGCTCGGGCGTCCAAGTGCCGCAGACCAAAGGCGAGAAGGGGGGGCCGGGCAGCGGCGCGGGATCGGAGCCGCAACCATCGCTCGCGCCCGTGCTCTCGTCGCTCTCGCCACTCCCGTCGTTCGAGCTCGCGTCGTCCGAGCTCGCCGCGACCTCATCGGTCTGCGAGATCGCTGGATCGACGCAGGCCAAGCACGAGCCGAGCACGCCCCCGCCGAGCCGCAGCAGCAGAACCTCGAGCGACGCCCTCACGCGTCCACGATAGCCCAAGCGGCGCGCTCGGGTGTGAGTCCGCCCCGCTCGCGCAGCCGGGGACGCGGGGCTATCTTCCGCCTCCCATGGCCTCGCCCCGCCCTCACGACGCGCACGCGCTCCGCTCGACCTTCCTCGACTTCTTCGCCGAGCGTGGCCATCGCGTGGTCCCGAGCTCCTCGCTGGTGCCCTTCGCCGACCCGAGCCTGCTCTTCGTGAACGCAGGCATGGTCCAGTTCAAGGACGTGTTCACCGGCCGCGACGTGCGGGACTACAGCCGCGCGACCTCGGCCCAGCGCTGCGTCCGAGCTGGCGGCAAGCACAACGACCTCGACAACGTCGGGTTCACGCCCCGCCACCACACGCTCTTCGAGATGCTCGGCAACTTCTCGTTCGGCGACTACTTCAAGCGCGACGCGATCCGCTGGGCGTGGACGCTGCTGACCGAGGTCCTGGCGATCCCTGCCTCGCGCCTGGTCGTGTCGGTGTTCAACGGCGAGGGCGACGCGGCGCCCTACGACCAAGAGGCCTACGACCTGTGGGCCGAGCTGGTCCCACGCGAGCGCATCTACGCGTTCCCGGCGAAAGAGAACTTCTGGCAGATGGGCGACACCGGCCCGTGTGGTCCCTGCACGGAGATCCACATCTTCCTCGAGGGCGACGAGGCCCCGCCCGACGCCAAGCGCGAGGGCCTCTGGGGGCCGGCCTACGAGGACACGCGCTACATGGAGCTGTGGAACCTCGTGTTCATGCAGTACGAGAAGCGCAAGCTCGAGAGCGGCGAGATCGAGATGACCAAGCTGCCGGCGCCCTCGGTCGACACCGGCGCGGGGCTCGAGCGCTTGGCCGCCGTCGTCGAGGGCGTGAAGACCAACTACGAGACCTCGCTCTTGGCCCCGCTGGTCGACTGCGGCAAGCGCCTCGCTGGCGTCGAGGGCTTCCAGGGCGAGCACGAGGCCTCGTTCCGGGTCATCGCCGACCACGCCCGGACCAGCGCCTTCTTGATCGCCGACGGCGTGTTCCCGGACAAGGGCAAGCGCGAGTACGTGCTGCGCCGGATCATGCGGCGAGCGGTTCGCCACGGGACCAAGGTCGGCCTCGACGAGCCCTTCTTGCACACCGTCTGCGCCGAGGTCGTCGAGCAATTCGGCGAGGCCTACCCGGGCCTGCGCGAGGCCGCGGCGACCATCGCCGAGGTCGTGTTCAACGAGGAAGAGGCGTTCCGGCGCACGCTCGGGCGCGGGCTCAAGATGGTCATGGCCACGCTCGCCGAGCTGCCCGCGGGCGCGAGCGAGTTCCCGCTCGAGCCGGCCGCGCTGCTCTACGACACCCACGGCTTCCCGATCGATCTGACCCGGGTGATCGCCGTCGAGCACGGCCTCTCGCTCGACGAAGACGCGGTCGCGGCTCGGGTCAAGGAGCTCCAAGGCGGCGGCGAGCAGAGCTTCGCCGGCGGCGACACCAAGATCGAAGACGTCTACTTCGCGCTCGCGCAGCGGCTCGGCGCCAGCGAGTTCACCGGCTACCCCGGGCCCGAGCACGCCGGCCTCGAGGGCGAGGGCAAGCTCATGGCGATCCTGGTCGAGGGCCGCGAGGTCGAGCGCGCCGGGATCGGCGACGAGGTCGAGCTGATCTTCGATCGCACGCCCTTCTACGCCGAGAGCGGCGGCCAGACCGGCGACATCGGCAGCATCACCTTCGCCCACTCCGAGCAAGGGGCGGGCAGCGACGCGCGGATCAACGTGCGCGACACGATCAAGCCGACCGGCGGCCTTCATGTCCATGTCGGGCAGGTCGAGCGCGGCGCGATCCGACTCGGCGACAGCTTCGCGCTGCGAGTCGAGGGTCAGCGCCGCGACGCGATCCGCCGCAACCACAGCGCCACGCACCTGCTTCACCACGCCCTGCGCGAGGTCCTGGGCAAGCACGTGACCCAGAAGGGCTCGTTGGTCGCGCCCGAGCGGCTGCGCTTCGACTTCTCGCACCCGCGCCCGGTCACGAGCGAGCAGGTCGTCGAGATCGAGCAGATCGTCAACCGCATGGTCTTGGCCAACGCTGGCACCGACACGCGCGAGATGAGCCTGGCCGACGCCAAGCAAGCTGGGGCGATCGGGCTCTTCGGCGAGAAGTACGGCGACGAAGTCCGGGTGGTTCGGATCGGCGCCGACTCGGTCGAGCTGTGCGGCGGCACCCACGTGAGTCGGGCTGGCGACATCGGCCTGCTCAAGATCGTGTCCGAGGGCGGCGTGGCCCAAGGCGTGCGTCGGATCGAGGCTGTCACTGGCACCGGCGCGCTCGCCTGGGTGCAGCACGCTGCGGGCGTGCTCGACAAGGCCAGCGCCGAGCTCTCGGCCCGCGACGCCGACGACGTGCTCGTGAAGCTCGACAAGCTCCAGCACGATCTCAAGGCCAGCTCGCGCAAGGTCGCCGAGCTCGAGCGCAAGCTCGCGACCGGCAGCGGGGCCAAGGACGAGGTCGTCGAGGTCGCCGGCGTCAAGCTGCTGGTCCGCAAGCTCGCCGACGCTGATCCCAAGATCATGCGCGATGCGGCCGACACCTTGCGCGACCGGCTCGGCTCGGGTGTGGTCGTGCTCGCGGGCGAGCGCGAGGGCAAGGCCAGCTTGCTGGTCGCCGTGACCAAGGACCTCGCGGGCACCCGCCTGCATGCGGGCAAGCTGATCGAGAAGCTCGCCCCGCATGTCGGGGGTCGTGGCGGTGGTCGGCCCGATCTCGCGCAGGCGGGTGGTCCCGACCCCAGCGGCCTCGATCGAGCGATCGCCGACGCGGCGGTTCAGCTCGCGGCCTTGCTCGGGTAGCCTTGCGACCTCGCATGTCAGTCGCCGAACTCCTCGAGCGCGAAGCCATCGCCGATGGCGAGCAACTGTTGAGCTGGGCCGAAGCTCGGGCCGCCGAGCTGATCGCCGAGCTCGACGCCGAGGATCCGTTGCGTTCGTTGCTCGGGCCCGGCGGCGAGGCCGGCCCCGAAGCCGAACTCGACGCGGTCCCCGTCACCCGACGACGTCGGCGCGAGCCTTCGTCGCCGCAGCCCAAGAGCGCCGACGAGCTGCCGCCGCCGCCCGAGCACCCGCGCCTCGCCGAGGGTGAGCCCGAGCCGATGTTGGAGACCGTCGACACCGGACCGATCGACCTCGAAGAAGAGATCGTCCGTCGACGCATGCGCGAGGACAGCTGGGCGATCGCGGCGCGCGACGTCGAGGGCATGATCCAAGACCGCGCGGCCGAGGCCGAGGCCGCGAGCAAGTCCGCCATCGCGCAGGAGATCGCCGAGGCCGACGAGCCCTCGATCGAGATCGACATCGACATGGAGGGGTCCGCCGACGAGGAGGCTCAGGCTGACTCGGACGAGGCGGAGGTCGAGCTGGCGGTCGAGGTCGAGCCGCCGGCCGAGGTCGAGCCGCCGGCCGAGGTCGAGCCGCCGGCCGAGGTCGAGTCCGAGCTCGAGCCCGGCGTGGCCGAGCCCGAGGAGCCCGCGATCCAGGTCGAGGCCCTCGCCGACGAAGCCCACGACAGGAGCGAGGTTGCCGAGCCCACGCTCACGCTCGAGCCCACGCTCTTGCTCGACCCGACGCCGAGCGAGCCCGAGGCCCCGCTCGAGCCGGCGACGCGCGCCATCTCCAGCGATTCCCCGATCGAGCGCCCCTCCGAGCCCAGCTCGCCCGAGCTCCCGGTCGTGGTCGGGCCCGCCGAGTCCATCGACGATCCGGTCGAGCTGCCCGAGCCCACGATCGACATCGCCCCGCTCGAGGCCGCGAGCGAGGGCGACGAAGGCGAGAGCGACGAAGGCGAGAGCGACGAGTTCGAAGTCGACGAGCTCGACGAGCTCGAGGTCGACGAGCTGGTCGAGATCGACGAGGAGCCCGAAGACGACGAGCCGAGCAGCCACAAGCCGCCTCCGCCGCCGCCCAAGTCGGCTCCGCCACCGATCCGCAACGAAGTCGCCGATCTGATCGCCGAGCTCTCGGCGGTCCAGACCGGCGACACGGCCGTGACCAAGATCGACGATGTCGAAGGCGCGCCGCCGCCCGCCGAAGCTCCGCCCGCCGAAGCTACGCCCGAAGCGACGCCGAGCGACGACATCGACATCGACGTCGATTGATCAGGGCGTCTCGATGCCCTCGGCCGCGAGCCGCTTTTTGACCCGCTCCGAGAAGCCCTTGGGCACCGACTCGTGCCGGCGCGGATCGTCGATCGGCCGGACCAGATCCTCGGCCGCGATCAACCACGCGGGCTCGGGGACCTGATCCAATTCATAGAATCCGCCACAAAAACACGCGTGGGGGCAGGTCGCGCAGACCGGCTTTCGCACCCGTCGCTCGGCCAGATATTCGGCCAGGTTCACGGTCTCGTTGTTGACGAAGACCATGTGGCGCTCGAGCTTGGCCATGTCGCCCTGCATGACCGACTCCCAGCCGGGCATGAAACAAAAGGGCAGGTTGATGACCTGGAATTTGATCTTGCCCGCCCACGCTTGCATGACCGCCATCGCATGGTTGGCGGCGACTTGGGTGTCGGGCGCGACCCAGCTGGTCGCCTTGCCGAAGGGCGTGAGGAACTGGATGTTCATCCAGCGCAGGCCGAGGTCCCAACACAGCTGGGCGAGCTTGTCGATCTTGTCGTGGTTGCCCTTGGTGACCGTGATGTTCATGCCCAGCTCGACGCCCTTGGGCGCGTAGCGCAGGCAATTGCGGATGCCCTCGGTGGTCTGCTCGAAGGCCTCGGCGACGCCGACTTGCTGGGCGTGCGAGCGAGCGTCGTGGCCGTGGACCGAGAAGAGCAGGGTGGTGAGGCCCGAGTTGACCAGCGAGGCGGCGTACTTCTCGTAGACGCAGCGGCGGCCGTTGGTCGTGACGTTGATCCGCTGGTAGCCCATCTGCCGGGCGGCCTTGACCAAGGGGATCAGCTCGGGGTTGAGGGTCGGCTCGCCGCCGTCGAAGTCGACCATGACCACGCCCTGGTCGCGGTACTTGGCCAGCAGCTCGCGCTGCCTCGTCGGGTGGCCGTCGATCTGCGTGCGCGTGCCGACTGCACAAAAAGTGCAGTGGTTGTTGCACACGTAGGTCACGTTCATGATCAGCTTCTTGGGCCCCTGCGAGGCGTCGAGACGCTGTTGGAAGGTCCACATGAACTGCTCGAGCGTGGCCTTGTCGACCCCGGTGTCGCTCGGCGCGGTCTGAAAGTAGGGCCCCCAGTCGTCGACGATCGGCAGGGGCTTGACGCTGCGCTGCTCGGCCTGCATGGCCAGCGCGGTGCCGGGCAGCGGGGTCGCGTATTGCACGGCCGGCCAGGCCCGATGCTGGTCCCAGAGTCGCAGCGCGAAGGCCAAGGTCCCGTTGATCTCCTCGGCGCTCTCGCCCGGCAGACCGATCATGAAGTGGATCATCATGGGCACGCCGGCGGCCTCGGCGTTGGCGGCGGCCTGCTCGATCGCGGCCAGGTCGAGCTGCTTGCGGACGACCTCGGTCACGACCCGCTGCACGCCCGACTCGGCGCTGACGCTGAGCATGTTGACGCGACCCCGCATCGCGTCGAGGTGGCGCGGCAGCAGGTAGTCGGCCCGCATGCCGTTGGGGCAGTCGAACTTCAGATCGTGCTCGACGATCGCGTCGATGAAGCCGTCGAAGTGGCGCTCGTTGACGTTGATCAGCTCGTCGAGGACCTCGAGCCGGGTCGCGCCGAGCTCGGCCAGGAAGCCGACGTACTCGCGCAGGCGCTCGGGCGAGTAGCGGCGCTGCTTCTTGGGCTCGCCGCGCGGCGTGTCGGGGTTGCTCGAGCAGTGGATGCAGGTGAAGGGGCAGCCGCGGCTGGTCAGCAGCGGCATGGTTCGGCCATCGATCGGGAAGGTCCAAGGCCCGCGCCCGAGCTCGGCCACGACGTTGGCCGCGAACGCGTCGTGGGCGACGAGATCGATCCGCGACCAAGCCGGGAAGGGCAGGGCGTCGAGCGTGGGCGTGCTGCCGCGGTGGGTGCCGCTCGGTCGCTCGCCGCGTTCGAAGAGCGCGCGCAGCAGCTCGGGCACCGTCTGCTCGGCCTCGAATTTCACCCACGCGTCGATCTCGGGGTAGCTCGCGTGGACCTGCTCGCCCGCGACCTCGACGTAGTGCTGGCCCGACTGGTAACAGTCCGCGAGCACGATCGCGGCCTCGCCAAAGCGCTCGCGCAGGCCGACGAGCAGCGGCGCGAGCACGTCGTCGCGATGGGGCGGGCGATGGAAGGGCGTGTACGCGACCACGATCGCGGCGAAGTCGAGATCGCTGGCGAGGCGCTGGACGAGCGCGAGCACCTGCTCGACCTCGACGCCGAGCAGCGCCCGGCCATCGGCCCGCCAAGCCAAGCCCGCGCCCGGCAGCGCGCAGGCGTCGATCAGCTCGACCCGCGCGGCCCCGAGATCGCGCTCGAGCACCGCGGCCAGCTGGACGGCGCCGAGATCGGCGAAGTAGGGATAGTCGATGAAGTCCCGCGCGACCGAGACCGGCGGATGAACCACGAGTACGCGGGGCGCGGGCATGTCGTTGGCCAGCATATCACGGTGATCCGCGCCCAATCGCTCGCGTCCGCGCGCGAGCAGGCGCTCTGGACTCGTGTCGTGCGAGCGTGATCTCGAAGCGCCGCGAGCATTCGAACGCGAGTTCGTCAGGACGTCCTCACCTAGAAGCGGCGCCGCGTGAGGCCGGGCCCGGCGCTGAGCGTGATCTTCGCCCGAGCGCGAGTTCGGCGGCTCTGCGGCTCACGAAGCGATCGCCACGCGAGCCCTCGCGCCGCTATCATGCTGGCGATGGACGGCGGCAAGGTGCAACCCCAGACACAGGCGCTCACCGGCGACCCGACCAAGAACATCGAGAAGGAAGAGGCCGCGCACGAGCAGCGCAACTGGGTGCGGCTGACCTTCGACTGCAACGATCGCTGCGTGTTTTGCCTCGACGCGCACACCCACAACGGGACCAACCGCGATCGCGAAGAGATCAAGGCGCAGATCCTCGACGGCCGCCGCAAGGGCGCCGATCGGCTGATCTTGTCGGGCGGCGAGCCGACCATCCATCCCAACTACATCGACTTCATCAAGCTCGGGCGGATGGCCGGGTATCGCAAGATCCAGACCGTCACCAACGGCCGGCTCTTCGCCTACGGCGACTTCCTGACCCGCTGCGCCGACGCAGGACTCAACGAGATCACCTTCTCGATCCACGGTGTCAACGGGCGGATCCACGACGCGCTGGTCGGGACCAAGGGCGCCTTCGATCAAGAGGTCGTCGGCCTCCAGAACGCGCTCGACGACGGTCGGCTGATCATCAACATCGACGTCTGCGTCAACCGGGGCAACGTCAAGACCCTGCCCGACCTGCTCGAGAAGTTCACCAACATGGGCGTGAAGGAGTACGACCTCCTGCACGTGATCCCCTTCGGTCGGGCCTACACCGAGGGCAAAGAGACGCTCTTTTACGATCTCGAAGAGATGCGGCCCTACCTGCTCGCCGCCTTCGAGTACAGCAAGCGGCCGGACATGCACATCTGGCTGAACCGCTTCCCGGTCCAGCACCTCGAGGGCTTCGAGAACCTGATCCAGGATCCCTACAAGCTCAACGACGAGGTCCGCGGGCGCAAGGAAGAGTACGAGCTGCTGCTCGACGCCGGCGTGCCGCTCGACTGTCGGGCGCCGCATCGCTGCTCGCACTGCTACCTCGAGCCGGTCTGCGACACGCTCGAAGAGGTCCGCGAGACCGTCGAGCAGTCGCGCTTCCAAGTCGTGCGCTACGACAGCGAGTGGGACGCCGAGCAAGGCCCGGTCTACGGCGGCGATCCGGCCTCGGCCGAGCGCTCGCAGACCCGGCGCAAGATGGTCGAGATGCTCGCCCAGGCCGAGCAGGACGGCAATCAGATCACCGCCGAGTCGGCCGCCGCGGCCTTCGGTCACGACCTCGACGCTGGCCGCTCCGGCCACGGGCCCGACAAGACCAAGCACCGCAACCTCCACCTGCCCATGCTCGGCGGCGGCGGCTTCGGCTACACCAAACCGACCTATCGCCCGATCCCCGAGCAGATCGAGCGGGCCGGGGCCAAGGCGCTCTGGTTGGTCGCACCCGATCTCGACCACGCCCG
>JAMHUH010000906.1:0-1919 GCA_035904925.1 Nannocystaceae bacterium | reverse complement strand
GGCCAGCAAGACCAGCGAGACCCTCGGCGAGATGCCGCTGGTGTTCGGGCTCGCGCTGATCGGCATCGTGTTGATCGTGATGCTCCTGAGCGGCTCGCTGACCCAGGCGCTCTTCGTGATCTCGGCGGTCCCGCTCGGGCTGATCGGCGTGGTCTGGGCCTACGCCGCGCACGGGATCCCGATCTCGCTCTTCGCCCTGCTCGGCGTCACCGGGCTCTCGGGCGTGGTCGTCAACGACGCGATCGTCATGGTCGACGCGCTCAGCCGCTCGGGCATGGGCGAGAGCGAGGCCAGCCTGATCGACCACGTCGCCAAGATCGCGTCCGAGCGGCTGCGGCCGGTTCTGCTGACCACGCTGACGACGGTCGCGGGCGTGATGCCGACCGCCTACGGGCTCGGTGGCCGCGACGCCGTGCTCTCGCCGATGTCGCTGGCGCTCGGCTACGGGCTGATCTTCGCGACCACGATCACGCTCTTCTTGATCCCCTCGTTCTACGTGATCCGGCGCCGGATCGAGCGGCGCCAGGCCGGTCGCAAGTCCCGACGCCGCGCGCGGCAACTCGCCCGAAGCTGAGCCGCTTGACAGGATCGGGCGAGGGGAGTCGGCTGTCTTGGTGTCCACTCGGCTCGGAACCACGCTCCTCGTGCTGCTCGCCTCGCTCGGCTGTCGCGGCGCGCCCTCGAGCAACGACGAGCTCGCGGGCACCAGCGAGCCGGGCGAGAGCACGAGCCAGGCTTCGACGAGCAGCGACACGGGCTCGGGCTCGGAGACGAACGCGAGCGACACGAACGCGAGCGACACGAGCGCGAGCGACTCGGAGGCCAGCGACTCGGGCTCGATCCCGGCCGACGTCGTCTCGGGCCTGGGCTGCGCCTCCGAGCTGCCCTCCGACAGCGACGCGCGCTGGCAAGAGTTCCTCGATCGCCGCGAAGGTTGGCTGCACGCGCTGGCCAAGCCGGTGCTCGACTGCGTGGTCCAGTTCGACACCGCGCATCCGGCCTTTCATGGCTGCATCGACTGGCACTCGGCCGTGCACGGGACTTGGGCGCTGCATGCCCTGTATCGCATGACCGGCGACCCGCTCTACCTCGATGCGGCCAACGCCCTGCTCGATCCCGAGGGCGTCGCGGGCGAGCTCGCGGCGATCGAGCAAGACGCCCTGCCGGCGATCGAGCTGCTCTACGGCCGCGCGTGGTTCTTGCTGCTCGCGCGCGAGCGCGAGCTCGTCGGCGCCGGCGAAGAGCTGCGTCCGCACGCCGAGGCGATCGCCGATCAGCTCGAGGCCACGCTCGCGGCTCAATCCCCCGCGCAGCTGGCGACTTGGCTGGTCGCCGACGACTACCTCTCGGCCAGCTGGGCGCTGCTCGACCTGTGGCGTTGGGCCAAGCACGTCGGCGACACCGCCCGGGTCGCGTGGATCGAGGGTCTCGTCGTCGACGTCGCGCTCGGCGTCGACTGTCCGCTGGTCGACGAGGTCGGCTTCGAGGCCGACTTCTTCCCGCCTTGCCTCCACCGCGCGATGCTGGTGTTGAGCGTGCTGCCGAGCGAGCAGAGCGCGGCGTGGTTGGCCGACGAACTTCCAGGCCCCGGCGAGTTTCCGCTCGAGCCCTTGTGCATGCCCAGCCCCGCGCACGCGGCCGGGCTCAATTTCTCGCGCGCCTGGGGGCTCTGGTCGCTCTGGTTGGCCTCGGGCGATCCGCTCTATCGCGACCTCTACGTCGAGCACGTGTTTCGCCACGTCGAGCAGCCGGCCTACTGGGCCGAGGACTACGACCAGCACTCGCATTGGATCGCACAATTCGGGATTCACGCGATCTCGCTCAGCTGGGACTGAGCGCCGCCGAAACCGTGATCCGCGATTTGGACCACCGGGGCGCGGGCCTTCGTGGCATCGTCGCAGCCATGCTTAGTCGTGGCC
>JAMHUH010000905.1:0-2222 GCA_035904925.1 Nannocystaceae bacterium | reverse complement strand
GACGATCGGATGCTGAAGGCCGCTCACGCCGACTTGGTCGAGCGGGATTTCACGGTCGTCGGGGAGTCCCTGGACGTCCTGCATCGCGGCTGAGTACCATGCCCGGCCTCGAACTTTCCACTGCGGCCCAGCGCACGAGGCGCTGGCCTCGGATGCGCTCATGCGATATCGATCGACCAAGTCCTACGGAAATCTCCCTTGCGCGCATCGGCTGCACAGCCACCCGGGCCACTGCAAGTTCGTGCATGGCTACTCGCGCAGCTTCAAGTTCTACTTCGAGGCGCACGCGCTCGACGAGCACAATTTCGTGGTCGACTTCAGCGCCCTGGGCGAGCTGAAGACCTGGCTCGAGCACATGTATGATCATACCTTGTTGATCGGCGCCCACGATCCGGATCTGGCCTTCTTCGAGCAGATGGACGCGCGTGGGTTGTGCCAGCTGCGGGTGGTGCCCTCGGTGACGATGGAGGGCACGGCGAAATTGGTGTTCGACTACGCGGACGCGTTGATTCAGCGGATGACGAATGGCCGCGCCTATGTGGCCAAGGTCGAGGTCCACGAGAACGACAAGAACTCGGGGGAGCTCGAGCGAGCGGCCTCCGAGGCTTGATTGCGCTGGCGAGTCAGCGGCGGCCGAGCCGGCGCAGCCAGGCGCCGAAGCGGCGCACGTCCTGGCCGACCTCGACCAGGCAGGGCACGAGCACCAGCGTGATCGCGGTGGCGAAGACCAGGCCCCAACCGAGCGCGAGGCTCATCGGGCTGAGCATCGCGTCGTAGCCTCCGAACCCGTAGGCGGTCGGGAACACGCCGCCGCAGGTGGTCAGGGTGGTGACGAGCACGGGTCGCAGGCGCTCGACGACGGCGTCGACCATGAGCTCGTTGCGATCGCCCTTGCCATCTTTTTTGTGCGCGCGCCAGCGCTGCTTGATCGCGTCGACCATGACGATCGCCGAATTCACGACCACGCCGGCGAGGCCGATGATGCCCATCATCGCGAACATCGAGAGCGGCTTGCCGTGGGCGAAGAAGGCCAAGAACACCCCGGCGGCGCCGAAGGGGATCACGGCGATGACGAAGAGCGCGTCGAGGAAGGACTCGAGGATCAGCGCGATGACCAGCAAGATGCCGACGACGGCGACGATCGCCGCGACTTTCAGATCGCCGGTGGTCTTGGCCGTCTGCGTGGCCTCGCCGCCCAGGTAGGGACGCAGCTCGGCGCGGGCGCTGGCTTGGGGCGCGGCGGCGATCAAGCCGGGGATCAGCTCGGCTTCGATTCGCTTGGCCATGCTGGCGGCATCGAGGCCGCTGTGGGGCAAGAAGCCGGCGCTGAGGGTCGCCGTGCGGACGCCGTCGCGGTGATGAATGCGAGCGACGGCGGCGACCTCGACCGGGTGCACGAGGTCACGCAGGGCGACGAGGGTGCCGGTCCGGGTGCGGATCTCGAGGTCGAGCAGATCGTCGAGCTCGGCCCGCGCGGCTGGTTCGAACTGCACGCGAAAGCGCGTGGTCTGGTCGAGATCGCGGTGCTCGGACACCTCGAGCCCGTGAAAGGCGGCGCTGAGGCTGGTCGCGACCGTGCGGGCATCGAGGCCGCGCATGGCCAGCTTGTCGTGATCGAGGTCGAGGTCGATCTGTTGGATGCCGGGCCGCTCGTCGATCTCGACGTCGACGACGCCCTCGATCGCGCGCAGCCACTGCGAGGCCGCGAGCGCGCTCGAGCGGCGCAGCTCGTCGTCGTTGGCGGCGATGTGCAAGGTGACGGGACGACCGACGGGCGGGCCGAGCAGCTTGGGCTCGAACACCAGCTCGGCGCCCTCGGGCACGACCAGGCGCTCGCCGAGGATCTGCGCCCACTCGGCCGAGGTCCGCGCGCGGCCGAGGGGATGAAAGAGCGCGCTGACGACCGCTTCGTGGGCGGCGGCTCCGGTGTCGCGATCGAGCGCGAGCGCGTCGCGGTGGCCGATCCGGGCGGTCACGGCTTGGAGGTCATCGCCGATCAAGATCGGCAACTGACGCTCGATCGCGGCCACGGCCGCCTCGGTCTGCTCGATCGGGGTGCCCTGCGGCAGGGTGACCTTGATGAAGAGCGCCTCGCTGTCGTCTTGCGGGAAGAGGTTGAAGCCCATCCGCGGACGCACGACGCCCATGGTGAAGGCGAAGATCGCCGCGAACGCGAGCAGGACCAGCCAGCGCAGCTTCAACAAGCGGACCAGCACGCTTCG
>JAMHUH010000904.1:0-34392 GCA_035904925.1 Nannocystaceae bacterium | reverse complement strand
GCCACATCCGCATGCTCGACTTCGGGCTCGCGCGCTCGTGGGACGGCTCGCCGGTGGTCGGCGTCAACGCGACCCGCCAGCACATGGTCGTCGGCACGCCGCACTACAGCCAGCCCGAGCAGCTCGTCACCCGCGTGCTGACCCCCGCCAGCGACGTCTACAGCATCGCGACGATCCTCTACGAGCTGCTCAGCGCGCGCTCGCCCTTCCACCGCGACAAGGGCATCAACGCGGTCAAGGCCGAGTATCGCAAGCAGCCGCTGATGTGGCTCAAGTGCCACGCCGACTTCCCGGTCGTGCCGATCACCGAGCAGCCGGGCTGCGCCGACTTGCCCGACTCGCTGGTCCGCGGGCTGATGCGCGCGCTCGACAAGGAGCCGACCAACCGCCCGCCCGACGCCGGCGCGCTCGCCAACATCCTGGGCACGGTGCTGCATCGCGACATGGACGTGCACGTGGCCGCCAACCTGCGGATCCTGCATCCCGGCGAGCGCGAGCCCGAAGATCGAGTGTTCTTGCCCGGCTCCTATCGAATCGGCAGCGGCGAGCGCTGCGAGATCAAGCTCCACCACGACAGCGTGCTGCGGGTCCACGCGGTCATCGACTGGGCCGGGATCCCCAACCGTCCGCAGCTGCGGCCGATCATCGGCGACGGCTCGGTCACGGTCAACGACGTGCCGATCCACAAGCCGGTCGAGCTCGGCCCGGGCGACGAATTCGGGATCGGGGCCTTCCGGCTCGCGCTCGCGTTTCCTTGACCGAGTTCGACCGACGGCCTTCGAGGCTCACAAGTTGCTCTCCTCGGTGTCGGGCTCGAGCCGGAGCAGGTAGGGCGGCACCGTGCATGCGAAGGCCAGGTCGAGGTTGCCATTGCGACTCTCGCCGAAGAGCAGGTTGCGGGCCAGCGTCATGCCCGAGATCAGCTGACCAGACTTCGCGTAGGCGCGAATCGCCGATTGAATGTGGCTCGTGCCCCGGCGCGAGGCGATCAGGGCATTGAACATGCCCGCGGCATTCTTGGCTTGCTCGACCAGCCGACGGATCGCGGCCTCGTAGAGGCGAAGGTCATCGAACGAAATGAAGATGCGCCGGCGAATGGACCGAACCAGGCGAATGTCGACGACGAGGGGATCCTTTAGATCGCGGATCAAGGAGCCCATGAGCGGAATGCAGCCCTCGTCGTCGTTGTGGTAGTAACGGCAATCGAGGTCCATGTCGCCGAGCCCGATGTCGACGTCCATGTGAAAACCGCCCACTTTGTAGAGATAGGCGAGCCGGGCGAGATCGGAGAAGTACTTGACGTCGTCCCAGTTGCCGAGGACCGCCTGTGCGCCGGCTCGACGCGCGAGCTTGAAGGTCCATTCGTTCTTGAACAGCGACTCGATCGGTTCGATGGAATAGCCGATCTCCGCCAGCGCCTTGCGCTGCCGGATCCGCAAGGGCCTGGCGTCCTTGGGCGGTGGAGGCTTGTCTTTCCAAAAAGTCAGCGAGAAGCTGGTGGCCGCCTCGATCCGGAGATCGAGCGCGTGGTCGAGTTCCTGCTCGACGGAGGCCGAGTGCCACAAAAAGCACTGCCATCCGCGTGCGATGGCGCGCTTGCCTTCGCCCATCAGCGCCTCGAACACCGGCCCACGCAGGGGCCCTCCGGTCCAGAATCGATGAATGATGCGTGGGATCTCCCATGGGGAGCGTCCCAGCCGCAATCCGAGCGCCTCTTGAATGAACGTGACGTCGTCGGATTGCTTTCGATAGGGGTTGGGGAAATTCGAGGCCCTCGGCAGGGCGAAGATTCCGCGCGGCTGCTCGACCCTGGATTGAGCCATCTCGGTGATCGAGGATCGACGGGGTCGAGAATTCGAGATATCGAAGATCTTGACGGGCCCCGAGCCAGGCCCGTGAGTCGTGCAGACCCCGAGCTGGCAAAAGCGACACATCGGGGTGAGCGAGAGCTCCGGGACATGGAGTTGCTTGGTGCAGACTCCCATCTGGCAAAAAGGGCACATGCGAGAGTCTTGGGTGTGCGCCCCCAGCATAAAGAGACTTCGCCTGCCGGCCTAAAAACTCGATGCCTCGCCGCGGCCTGTTTCCGCGAAGCAACAGCCGAGCTGACGTGGGCTCACTCGCCGCGGACCGTCGCGGAGCCGTGCTACGCCGACTCGTTGCAGCGCTATCGCGGCGCCGCTGCCTGTCCCGACGAGCCCTGGTCGCCGCGCTGCTCACCGCGGCGCGCATCGAGCTCGCCCGCGCCAGGGCAAGACTTGGATCGTCGCCGAAGCCCAAGTCGGATCGAGCAGCGGGCGCAACCCCGAGCGTGCGGGCTCGCGTTGTGTGGCGAGCAGCCTCGACCCGCCGAGGTTTGAGCTCGCGGCGGGCTCAGGCCGCAGTTTCGGGGCGAAGTGGTCGGGTTTGGCGAAGAGGGTGGCGCTCGTGCTAGCAAGCGCTCGGCGTGGACGTCTTCGCGACCTTCGGCTTCGTCTTGTTGATGCTCGCGCTCGGTCGAGCGCTGGCCTGGAAAGGCCTGCTCACGGAGGCGGCCCCGAACGCGCTCAACATGGTCGTGCTCTTCGTCTGCCTGCCGGCGGCGATCTTGCGCCACGCGCCCTCGCTCGAGTTCGAGCCCGCGCTGCTCGGCGTGATCGCGATCCCCTGGCTGCTCTTGCTCGCCGGGGTCGGCTTGGTCTTGGGCTTGGCCAAGCTGCTGCGACTGCCTCGCACGCAGGTCGCCGTCTTGCTCTTGCTGGTCACGCTCGGCAACACCTCCTTCCTCGGCTTCGCGGTCATCCCCGCGCTCGCGGGCGAGGGCGCGCTCCGCTACGCGGTCGTCTACGACCAATTCGGCAGCTTCATCCAGCTCTCGACCTTCGGCTTGATCGTGCTCGCGTTCTACGGCGGCGAGCAGCGGCCGAGCGCGTGGACCTTGGCCAAGCGGGTGCTCGGCTTCCCACCCTTCGTGGTCCTGGTCCTCGCGCTGACGGTGATGCCGAGCAGCTATCCGCCGGTGATCGAGGCCGGGCTCGCCCGACTCGAGGGGGCCTTGCTGCCTCTGGTCGCGCTCGCGATCGGCGTGCAGCTGCGGCTTCGGCTGCCGCGCGAGCAGCTGGTCGCGTTGGCGATCGGGCTGGTCGGCAAGCTCGTCGTGCTGCCGGCGCTCGCGTTGGGGCTGTGCTTGCTGATGGGGCTCGAGGGGGACATGCGGGCGGCGATCGTGTTCGAGGCGGGGATGCCGGCGATGATCACGGCGGGGGCTTTGTTGACGATCGCGGGGTTCGAGGGCGGATTGGTGGCGGGGCTCGTGGGGTATGGGATTTTGTTGGCGATGGTTTCTTTGCCGGGGTGGGGGGCGGTGTTGCGGATGCTGGGTTGATCGTTTGCGTTCGATCTTCTGCGTTCGATCTTCTGCGTTCGATCTTCTGCGTTCGATCTTCTGCGCTCGATCTTCTGCGTTCGATCCTTCGCGGTTGCTCGGGTTCACGACGGACGGGCTTCACGGTGGGAAAGAGGGTCGGCCGCTCGGGCTCAAACACGTCGCCCTTCGACTCGCGTGTGCTCTCTCCGTGGTTGGAGGCGTTCGCTGGTTTGTGAGGGCTGGGCGTAGAAGCCAGGGGCTCGACTCGCCTCGGACCGACCCTCTTTCCCCCCGCGCGCCTTCGAACTCGAATGCTGACTCCGCCCTCCACAGGGACCGAGACTTCGTACTCGAGATTGTTGCGGTCGCTTTTCGCGGCGAGCGCTGACGTCGGCGGACTCGGGCGGCGGGGAATGTTTGGGGCCTGTCCGAGGCGGACATTGGCGTTGGGACCGGAGTGGGGGAGCCGAGCGTCAGGCCCCAAATATTCCCCGTGAAGCCCCCAGTTCGGGCGTACGGTCATTCGCGAAGGATCGAGCGAGGGTGCATCCGCTTGGGATCGAGGAGAGGGTGCATCCGCTTGGGATCGAGGAGAGGGTGCATCCGCGAGGGATCGAGGATCGAGGAGAGAGGCGAACAGCGAAGGATTCGAATCAGAAGGAGCGGCCGACAAAGACGCGGAAATAGTCGATCCCATTGTCGGGATCGAATCCATGCGCGTATTGAAAGAACAACGCGACGCCCTCGCCATAGCCAAAGCGCAGCTTGGTGATCAAAGTGCCGCCAATGCTCCCGACCAGATCTTTCCACTGGATGGGATCGGTCCAAGCCATGCCCCAGTCGGTGAAGACGACGACGACCATGCGTTCGAAGAAGCCGGGGACGGAGCCGATGCCGCGGTCGAGGTCGACGAGGGGGATTCGGTATTCGGCGTTGAGGAGGCCGAAGTATTGGCCGCCGAAGATGCCGGGGTCGTAGCCACGCAGGCCGCCGTCGGTCATGGCGGTGCGGGCGAGGACGGTCTGGATGACGTCTTGGTCTTCGGAGAGGCCGCCGATGCGGAAGGCGCCGCGGCGGCGCAGGCCGCCGGAGGAGGCGCCGCCGGAGAGGCGTAGGGCGAGGACTTGATGGCCGGCCCAGGGCATGCGCAGGTATTCGGAGTAGGCGCCGCTGATGCGCAGATCGTCGTAGTCGCTGCCGAGGTGTTTGTCGCTCAGGGTCAGGTCGAAGGCGAGGCGGCGGCCGGTCTCGTTGCCGTAGCTGTAGCGGACGTCCTCGCGGTTGTCGTAGGAGAAGCCGAGCACGAGCGAGGCGACGTTGCCGACCTCGGGCTGGGTCGAGGTCGGGGCGTTGGGGTCGACGAGGTCGTCCTTGGCGTCGAGGTTGCGGTAATTGATGAAGCTGTAGTCGAGGCTGAAGTCGGCGCTGTGGCGGTCGGCGCGGAGGATCGGCAGGCTCATGCCGGCTTGGGCGGCGCTGATCTGCTCGAGGTAGCCGTCGACTTGATAGGGCTTGCCGGTGCCGGCCCCGACGCTGCCGGGCGGTGGGTCGTAGAGGTAGCGGGTGTAGCCCGAGCGATAGCGATAGCTGCGGCCGAAGCCGACGTCGAAATTCGGGTAGAGCTGGGTGAAGCGATAGGAGAAGGAGCCCGAGGACTTGCGCACGTCGGTCAGCCACTCGTAGCTGACCGTCGCGCTGTGAAAGCCAATGACGTCCTCGAGCTGGAGGGTGAGCCCGACGGTGCTGAACAGGCTGCCGCTCTGAAAGTCGAAGGCCGAGGGCACGAGCGTGCGCGGGAAGAAGGTCCGCCAGAACCCGTAGCGCCGGCTGTGAAGGCTGGGCTTGCGGCCGGCGTCCTGCTCGAGCTCGGGGGTGGCGTCGTCGACGGTCGGCCAGGCGGGCATGCCGGGCATCGGATCGATGAATTGTTCGGGGTCGAATTCCATCGACCATAGATCGAAGCCCATGCTCGAATAGCCGACATAGGCCAGGGTCTTGCCGTCGTGGCTGAGCGCGGGTTCGAAGGCGCCGCCGAGCACGTTGGTGACCTGGCGGACTCGCTTGGTCGCGCAGTTCCAGGCGTAGACGTTGTTGACCCCGCTGCGATCGCTCGAGAAGAGCAGCCAGCGGCCGTCGCTGCTCCACTCGGGCGAGCTGTCGAGCGCTCGATCGGCGGTGATTCGCTCGTGGGTCTCGCTGTCGAGGTCGTAGACCCAGATGTCCTGAAAACCGCCCTCGCGAAACGCCGCATAGGCGATCTTGCGGCCGCTGGGGTCGAAGTCGGGATCGTTGGATTGCTGGACGAAGTCGAGCGGGGCCAGCTCGCGGGTGATCTTGGTGTCGAGCTCGAGCAGGGCGATCCGCGACTGGCCGCTGTCGTTGCGCACGAACACGACGCTGCGGCCGTCGGGCGAGACGTCGGGGCTGCGCGCGCGCATGCCGAAGGTCAACTGCTCGCGGCCGCGGCGATCGGGGCCCTTCCAGCGATAGAGGTCGCTCCAGCGATAGCGAAAGTCATGGGTCGCGACCATGTCGAAGACGATCTGATCCTCGTTGGGCCCGACGAAGGAAGCCAACGAGGAGTCCTCGACGTCGATCATCCGCTGAATGTCGGGGCTCTGGCCTTGGTTGCCGATCTGCAGGCCCTCGCGGATCCGGCTGCCCTCGGCTGGGATCCGACGCAGACCGGCCTGGCGCTGGCCGGTGTCCTCGTAGAACCAGAGCCATTGATCGTCGGGGGACCAGACCGGGTAGCGGGTGTGCTGGCCCGACGAGGCCGAGGCCGAGGTGAAGGTCAGGCGGCGACCCTGCCGGAGCCCGCGCGCGCGGATCTGTCGGGCCTGGGCGAAGAAGCGCAGCTCCGAGTCGCTCTGGAATTCCTCGAAGGCCTGGTCGAAGTCGACGCCGATGACGTCCTCGAGCGCGCGGTTGATGCCCCAGGGGACCAGGCGCTTGCCATAGGTGTGGCTGAGCTCGGCCAGCTTGTCGCGCCCGTAGTGCATGCCCAGGTAGTGCATGAAGTGGAGGCCGTAGAGGTACACGCTCGAGCCATGCGGGAACACGCGGGCGTTGGAATTGAACTGATCGATCGGTTGAAAGCGACCCTCGAGCACGGCCATGCGCAAGAACATGTCGAAGAGCGCCGAGCGGTAGCGACCTTGCGACGAGAGGTCGGACTCTTCCATGGTCGCGAGGCCCTCGATGATCCAGCGCGGCTGGACGATGTTGGGACCCGAGAGCTTGCCGAGCACGCCGAAGCCGAGCAGCGCGTTGAGCAGCTTGGGCAGGCCGTGGACGGTGTCGATGTGGACGACGTGGGTGAACTCGTGGGTGACGAGGATGTCGAGCCAGTCGTCGTAGCTGCCGAGCACCGAGAGGTTGGCCGGCGACGAGGTGAAGAGCCGGATGCGCGGGAAGGGGACCGCGTTGGCGAAGCCGTTGGCGGCGTCGGTGGTGTCGGTGATGATGATGTGCGTGCGCAGCCGCGGCTCGTGGGCGAGCGCCAGGGTCAGCCGGTCGTAGGCGCGCTCGGCCAGCATCGCCACGCGATCGGCGACCTCTTCGGTCCCGACCGGGTAGTGGATGATGAAGTGCTCGGTGTCGATCGTGCGAAACTCGAGATCTTGATTGGCCTGCGCGCGAGCGGGCAGCAGCGCGATCAGGACCAGCACGACCACGAGCAGCAGGGCACGGATGCGCCCGAGTCGGCCACCCGCGACCGTGGGGGGAGCGTCGCGTGAGCGGGCCAGCACCGCGCTCAGGGTAACTGGTTGGCGGACTCGATGTGAAACCCGCCACCAGCTTCGCCGCGATTCGGTCGAAGCTTCAGCGGCGGCCGTCGGAGCCGACCTGCAGGCCCCAGTAGACGCCGAGCCGCAGCAACAAGCCCCACGACCACTGGCGATCGGGCTCTTCGCTGGGCGGGTGATCGTAGCGAAGGCCGAAGCCGGTCAGCGAGAGCGAGGCGAGGTCGACGGGCCACCAGCGGATCGCCGCGCCGCCGCCGAGCGAGCCCTTCGGCACGACGTCCTCGGCGTGACGACCGATCGCCATGGCGTCGAAGCGACCCGCGACCTCGATCACGCCGCCGCGCCAGGCCCCGCGCTTGGCGGCGGGCGGGAGCCCGACCTCGCGTGGCTCGCCGAGCAAGACCACGGCCAGCTCGGCCGTCAGCCCGCCCGACCACAGGGCGGTCTTGGCCTCGCGCGGCGTGGTCGGATCGCTGTCGAGATCGCCAATCCGGGCCTCGCGGGCGATCGCGGCTTCGAAGGTCAGGCGCGCGGGTCCGATGTAGCCGATCGCGTGGCCGGTCCCGACGATGCGCGAGCCGGCGATCGGGACCCCAGGCGCGTAGACGTAGCCGAGCGGATGTCGGGCGCGGATGCTGGTCCGCGACTCGACCCGCTCGACCAAGCCAGTGCCGCCGAGGCGCAGGCCGAGGAACTTGCCTTTGCCGCCCGTGCGCGCCCGACCGAGCACGAGGTCGAGGTTGCCGTAGGCGGCCAGGTGGCGGTCGTCGTTCTCGAGCAAGCCGCCACCGTTGCCGACCCGGATCCGCAGCTCGAAGGGGATCTCGCGCCGGGCCAGGGTCAGGCCGATGCCGAGATCACGGCGGGTTCGAAACGAGATCACGACCGGCGCGCGATCGGGGAAGGGCATCGCGTGGACCGGCTCGTTGATGAACGAGCCGAAGAGCGGCGGCTTGGTGTAGCCGATGTCGAAGCGCACGCCCGGGACCGGGGTCAGCACGACGACGGCGTCGAGCAGGCCGGGCTTGTCGATCGAGAGCTCGACGGTGCCAGTGAAGCCCAGCCAGGGCAGCGGCTGGCCGCGAAGACCGAGGCGAAAGCGACCGAGCGCGAAGCCGTCGCGGCCCTCGGTCTGGTTGGGGACCAGCTGGCCGTCGAGCTCGGCGAGCATGGTCGGCCAGACTGGCCAGGCCTTCCAATGACGAAGATCGGGGATCTCGTCGGGCTCGACCGGGGTCGGGAGCACGGGCGCGAGCGGATCGTCGGTCGCCACCGACTCGGGCGCTGCCCCGCTCGGCGGCGGTGGTAGCTCGGTCGACTCGGACAGCGGCGGGGCGAAGCCGGCGAGCGCGGCAGCGAGGAGGAGCGCGGGCATCATGAGGGCCTCGACCTCATCGCATGCGATGATCGAAGCTGTCGAGCACGCGCAGCAACGCCTTGGGACGCTCGCGCTGCGGGGCGTGTCCGCAACCTTCGATGATCCGCAGCTCGGCGTCGGCGAGCAGCGCGAGGGTCGGCTCGGCCAGCGGGGTCGGCACGATCGAGTCGCGGTCGCCCCACACGACCATGGTCGGGACGACGAGCGAGGCCATCGCGCTGTGGAGCCGCTCGCGGACGCCGTCGCGGGCGTCGTCGTGGAGCGCGTCGAGCTGCTCGAGCATGGCCTCGACCGCCTCGAGCCCGCCGTCGCGACACAGGCGGTCCCAGTAGACGTCGACGTCGTCGACGAACTCGGGCCGCTCGAGCAGCTCGACGGTCGAGAGCGAGCGCCGCAAGAAGCGACGCAGGTCGGCCCGGCGAAACGCGGTGCGGAAGACCAAGGGCGAGAAGCCGATCCAGCGCCAGGCCCGACGCATGCGCGGCATCGGGCCCGGCAGCGCGATCGGGGCCTCGACGGCCAAACAGTAGGGCGCGAGCAGGATCAAGCGACGCACGCGGGTGCGCGCGCGCGGCCGGGCGAGCAGGCGAGCGAGGTGGATGGCGACCGATCCACCGTAGCCGTGGCCGAGCAGATCGATCTCTTCGATGCCCATGCTCGCCAACATCGTGACCAGCAGCTCGGCGTGCCATTCGAACCCGTAGCCCGAGGCGTCGGCCGGGGCTGGGCGATCCGAGTTGCCGCAGCCGAAGAGATCGGGGGCCAGCACGCGCCGGCCGGCTTGCGCGAGCGGATCGGCGATGAAGCGAAAGTCCCAGCCGGTCAGCAAGATCGAGTGGAGCAGCAAGATCGGCGGCGCACCCTCGCTCGTGTGCGCGAGCTCGGGCCCGAGGTCCTGAACCCAGAGCCGACCGGGCGCGAGCGGGAGCAGGCACGAGCGATCTTCGGGTAGCGCGGGCTTGGCCAGCGCGGGCTCGGGCGCCGTGATCGCTGGCGTGGTCGTGACGTCGTCCGGGACGCTCATGACCGACTCTCGCTCGGATCGCCCGAGGCCTCGCTCGGCTCGTCCATCGAGGCACCGGGCGCGTGCTGGATGTGCTCTTGGAAGCGATCGCCCATGCTGGCCATGACCAGCTTGCGCGCCTCTTCGGCGGTCTCGCAGGCGAGCACGCTCTGGGCGACCTGCTCCATCTCGGCCAGCCGCGACGAGCGGATCACGTTCTTGACCACCGGGATCGCCGAAGACTGCATCGAGAGCTCGCGCAGGCCGAGCCCGACCAGCACCCAGGTGTAGCGAGGGTCGGCCGCCATCTCGCCGCACATCGAGACCGGCACTCGATAGGAGCGGCCGGCGTCGCAGACCATCTTGATCAAGCGCAGGATCGCCGGGTGGAGCGGCTCGTAGAGGTAGTTGACGTCGTCGTTGTCGCGGTCGATCGCGAGCGTGTACTGGATGAGATCGTTGGTCCCGATGCTCATGAAGTCGACGTGCCGCGCGATCAGATCGGAGACGATCGCGGCCGAGGGCATCTCGATCATCGCGCCGACCGGGACCTCGCTGGCGTGGGGCATGCCTTGCTCGACCAGCTGCGCGCGGGCCTCTTCGAAGGCCTCGCGGGCGGCGGCCAGCTCCTCGACCCCGCTGACCAGCGGCAGCATGATCTGCAAGGGACCGTGCAAGGCGGCCCGCAGCAGCCCGCGCAGCTGGGCGAGGAAGTGATCGCGGTGGCGCAGGGCCAAGCGCAGCGATCGCAGGCCCATCGCCGGGTTGGCCTCGACCTCGGAAGGGCCCAGCGCGACGCATTGCTTGTCGGAGCCGAGGTCGAAGGTCCGCACGCGGACCGGGTAGGGCGCCCAGCGCTTGAGCAGCGCCTTGGCCATCCGGTAGTGCTCCTCTTCGTTCGGAGCCTCCTCGCGGTTCATGTACAGGAACTCGGTCCGGTAGAGCCCGACGCCCTCGGCCCCGTAGCGACGAGCCAGCGTGATCTCGTCGTCGAGCGCGAGGTTGCAGCGCAGCGTGACGGTCTCGCCGTCCTGGGTCTGGGCCGGCAGCGCGTGCTCGCGGCGGATCTCGGTCTCGAACGCGACGTAGCGCTGGACCTCGTGCTGGAGCACGGTGATCTGCTCGGCGCTCGGGTTGACGGTGACCAGGCCATGGACCCCGTCGACGATCACCGTGCTGCCCGAGCGAATGGTCGCGAAGAGATCGTCGACGCCGACGACCGCGGGGATTTGCAGAGCCCGGGCCATGATCGCCGTATGCGAGGTCTGCCCGCCCTCTTCGGTGACGATCCCGGCGACCTTGTAGCGATGAAAGTTGGCGGTGTCGGCCGGGCTCAGATCGTAGGCGACGACGACCGAGCCCTCGGGCGGGACGATCGAGTCGCGCTCTTGCCCACCGAGCGTCATGATCAACCGCTCGCCCATGAACGCGACGTCGAACTGGCGCGCGCTCAGGTACTCGTCGCTGACCTTGGCCAGCATCTCGCGGACTTGATCGACCGAGCGGCTGACCGCCCACTCGGCGTTGATCAGCTCGTCCTTGATCAGCGACTCGGTCCGCTGGACCAGCGCCGGATCGCGGAGCATCAGCTGCTGGGCCTTGAGGATCTGCCGGTGCTCGCCCTGGTTGAGCCGACCCTTGATGGTCTCGAGCTGGTCGTGCGCGGCTCGGAGGCCGGCCCGAAAGCGCTTGAGCTCGGCGTCGACTTGATCGCGCTCGAGCCGGGTGTGCGGCACGTTGACCGAGCGCCGGTCGACCACGTAGGCGGGCCCGATGCCGAGCCCCGGGCTGACGGCCGTGCCACGCCGCTCGATCGGCTCGGGCACGACTGGCTCGCTCCGCTCGTCGCCCATCCTGCTCAGATCTCGCCGAAGCCAGCCTCGACGAGCGCCGCGAGTGCACCGTGGGCGGTGTCGGCGTCGCGACCCTCGACCCGCAAGGTGATCTCCGAGCCTTGGCCGCAGGCGAGCATCAACACGCCCAGGATGCTCTTGCCGTTGACCTCTTGCCCGTCTTTGCCGATCCAGACCTCGGCTTCGTACTTGTTGGCGAGGCTGACCAACTTGGCCGCCGCGCGGGCATGAAGGCCGAGCGGGTTGACGATCTTCAGGTCGCTGGTCTTGGTACGCGCCATTGGGTAGACGCGCACAATGTAGCAGGCGCGCGCCCCCGCCCCTAGACCTGAATCAAGCGCTGCGCGCTCGATTCAGGCCTTCTAATCTTCAAGGGGGCTTTCGCAAAGCCCCCTCGCTCCGGGGAGCAAGCTCCCCTGCGCTCACCCGAAACGCTCGCCTCACGGCTCGTAACATCTCGGGATTACAGGGCTTTCGCATTTTAGGTCTAGAAATTCGGGCGCTCGGCGAGACCGAGTCGCGAGGACCGAGATGCTTGGCTCAGCCGCAGTTGCTGGGCGGCGTCTGCTCGTCGCGGACCTTGACGCAAATCGAGCGGCCAACCGACTCGGCGCAGGCGTCGGCCAGCTCGCGCGGGCTCGTGCGTCGGTCGAGGGTGGCGAGCTTGGCGAGCATCGCGAGGTTGAGCCCGGTGACGACCGCGAGGCCGTGACCAGCGCTCTCTCGCATGCCGCACATGCAGGGGCTCGAGCCCATGAGGTCGGCGATCAACAAGATCCCCCGGCCCTCGTCGACCAGCTCGACGGCCGCGACCACGCGGGCCTCGAACTCGGGCGTCCGGCCGGCGCCCGCATCGATCGCGATCGCGTCGGCGAGCCCATCACCCGGGATGACCTGGCGGGCCGCGTCGAGCAGGGCGCTCGCCGTGCTTCCGTGACCAATGATCACCACGCCACACTTGGCCAAGCTCTCGGACACGGGACCATCCACGTCGCGGTGCGACATGGCGTTGGAGGTCTTGGGATCACCGTCGGGCACGATCGAGCAAATCCGTCAGGAGCAAGCGGCAATGTGGGGCGAGACGCCTCAGGGGGGATGCTGCATCTGGACTGGAAAAAGCGCAACTTCGGGGCGCGAGCGCGCGTGTGATCGGACTCCCGGATCTGGGCCAAGAACCGAGTGTACCGCGCTCTCGCGGCCGCCTCGCGATCACTCGTCGAGCAGGGCGAACTCGATTCGCTTTGTCGCGAAGCGCTGCGCGGAGCTGGCGATCGAGTGTTGCCGACATCCTCCGAGTTCGCGGCGACTGTAGTCATAGACGTACACGCACATGCTCGACTAGCCGATCGGCACGAAGTCGTCGCAGGCCTCACCGATCACCGACACGGCGTCGACGAAGAAGGGGCTGTAGTCGCTCTCGCAGACCGAGGCGCGGCTGCTCGCGGCGAAGAGATCGAGGAAGGCGCTCAGCGATCCGGCCGCGATCGGCTCGTTCATGCAGGTCGGTTGCGGCAGATCGCCGTCGGGCAAGATGCCGAGCACGACGATCGCGTCGGGGTTGCCGAGCTTGGCGTCGATCAACGCTTCGGCCCACGCGTCGGGGGCACCCGGCGAGTGGGCGTCGGGCTCGTCGGTGATGATCGTGACGACCAAGATCGCGTCGTCGCGCACGAAGCCCTGGTTGCAGCCGCCAGCGTCGACGAGATCGGGGCCGATCGCGTGGACCATCGCGTCCATCGGCCGTTCGAAGTCGCTGCCGTCGACGCCGACCTTGGCCACGCACGAGAAGGCCTCGAGCAGATCCGCCTCGCCCTTTTGGATGTAGCGCTCGTCGCCCGCGAGCGCGCAGACCTGGTTGCTGGCGGCCTCGCCCCAAGGCGCGACCGAGCCCGCGCCGAGGCTGATGTCGCAGAAGCTCGGCGGCGGAGTGGCGCAGGGGAACTCGGGCACGCCGGGGCAGCTGCCGAGCGACATGCAGGCGTTGGCGCAGTCGGTCCCGCTCCACTGCCCGTCGGTGTCGACGACCATCACGTGCCAGTCGTCGGCCGGGACGTTCTGCATCATCGCGCTGACGAGCCCGGGGAAGCTGGCGATCAAGTTGGCTTGGTTGTCGGCCATCGAGCCCGACGAGTCGATCACGAACAAGAAGTCGATCTTCTCGCAGCCCATGTTCATGCCCTCCGGCAGATCCATCTCGCCTGCTTGGTCGAGCTTGATCGGGCCGCTGCTGCCGTCGTTCTCGCTGCCCGTGCTGTCGAGCGTCTGGCTCTCGTCGAAGGAGACGATCTCGTCGTTGGCGTCGCCGTCGGCTTGCTCGCCTCGGCAGCCGCCGAGCAGCGAGCCGAGCAGCGCGAAGCCGTGGACCTTCGCGCGCATCATCGCGACCTCCGCGAGCGGAGGCCGAGCCCGAGCGCGAGCGTGAACAGCCAAGCGAGGCCCGAGCGCTCCGGCGCGGCTCGGCTCGAGCAGCTGCAGCCATCGACCGTCTCGCCGACGCCGACGTCGCTCGTGCCGATCTCGTCGTTGCCCGCGCTCTCGCCTTGGCCCGAGCCGCTGCCATCCTCGCCCGTACCGCTCGCGCTGCCGGACGAGTCGGCGCTGGTCGAGTCGGCGCTGGTCGAGTCGGCGCTGGTCGAGTCGACGCCCGTGTCGGTCCCAGGCGGCTCGTCGTCGTAGAGGGTCTCGACCACGTTGGCCGGCAGCGTGAACTCGTTGAGCCCGACCCGGTAGTCGAGCGCGGCGGTGTTGGGGTAGAGCCCGAAGTCGCTCAGCTCGATCACGAAGCTGCGCTGGCCGCCTTCGTCGGGCCCGAGGTTGCCGAGCGTCCACACGACCTCGCCCGCGATCTCGCTGCCGCCATCGCTCGCCGACATGAAGGTCGACCCGATCGGGATGGGGGCCCGCAGCTTGCCATCGAGCGCCGTCGCGGCGCTGGTGTTGGCGAAGACCACGTCGACCTCGATCATCGGGACGGGCGTGGAGGCGGGCGCGGCCGCGGCCAGGTTGAGGCTCGGTAGACCATCGAGCGTGGCGCAGGGCGCTTCGAACAACGAGTTGAGGAAGAGCCGCGCGCCCTGGCTGTCGGGGTTGGCCGAGATCGGGACCGCCGTCTTGTACTCGTGGCCGCCCAGGTAGCTGATCTTGCCGAAGGAGCCGCACTCGGCCTCGGTCGGCGGGCAGGCGCCGTCGAGGAAGCCGGTCATCCAGACGTCCTCGACCCCGACCGGCGAGCCGGCGCCGGTGATCATCGTGATCCCGCCCGCGAGGTACTCGTCGCCCGGCGGCAACGAGTACGAGGGCTCGCTGCCGCCGACGGCTTGGAAGGCGCCGTCGATCTGCGAGTAGGGCGAGCTCGGGTTGAAGTACTCGACCGCGTTCGGGCTCGCGCCGATGTCGAACCCGTTGGGGGTCAAGAAGTAGCCGAAGGGGTCGAGGTTCTCGAACGCGTTGACGGCCTGACACTCGGCGAAGAAGTGGACCGGGTTGTTGAGGTACTCGCGGACCTCGGCGACGACCTCGGGGTCGTTCTGGGCGTCGGCGACCCCCCAATGCATCGACATCAGCTGGCAGTAGACCGGGTCGCCTTCGTCGTCGAAGAGCGCGCCGTCGCGGTGGTCGTCGGTGGTCGGCCCGCTGAGCTCGTCGATGTCGAGCATGTCGGGGCTCGAGTCGGGCCAGAGCAGGTCGCCGACCGAGTCGGGGATCGCGGCCGCGGCCATGTACTTGCGGGCGATCTTCTGGTTGCCGTCGGCGATCATGGCGATCGTCGGGGCGACGATCAGGTAGCGGGCGACGTCGGCTTCGAAGGGGCCGGTGGTCTCGTGGACGGCGACGGTGGGGTTGGCCAGCTGCCAGGTCGCGATGATCGGCAGGGCCGTGTCCGCGTCTGCGGCGTCGATGACGAAGGGCCCGCCGCGGTAGTCGTGCATCGGGACCGGCTCCGCGCTGAGGACATCGGTCGCGCTGGCCGTGAAGTCGGCCTCGCCGTGGAGCTTGTCGCTGCGGATCACCCAGCGGACCGGGACGCCCTCGTAGAGCAGCTGGTAGACCAGGCCATAGGCGCGCAGCATGCCCAGGTCCTGAAAGTCCGTGTCCATCGGGATGATCAGCGACCCGGCCGCGAACTCGTCGGCCTGGGCGACCCCAGGCAGCAGCGCGGCCGAGGCAGCGAGCGCGAACATCCAGGGGATCGAGCGCAGGGACCGGAGCTTGGCTGAGACTGGCACGAGGCATGGACCGACCTCGCCGCTGCGATTCCAACTCTCGGAGTCGGGGCTCGACGCTAACCCTTGGGCGCGAGCTCGGCCGTGTCGGCGAGCGCCTGCTCGAGGTCGCGATGCCGCGCGACGATCACCGGCGGCGCTTCGGCCAGCGGGGGCTCGCGGATCCGCTCGGCCAGCGCCTCGACCAAGGCGACCGAGCGGTGCTGGCCGCCGGTGCAGCCGAGCGCGACGGTCAGCGAGGAGCGACCCTCGCGGATGGTCAGCGGGGCCTGGAAGCGCAGCCAGTCTTCGAGCTTGGCGAGCAGCTGCTGGGCCTCGGGCTGGCCGAGCACGAACTCGCGCACGGGCTCGTCGAAGCCACCGCGGGCGCGCAGCTCGGGCACGTCGAAGGGGTTGCCGAGGAAGCGAGCGTCGAACACCAAGTCGGCCTCGCTCGGGAGCCCGTTCTTGAACCCGAAGGACATCAAGACCAGGTGGAGCACGCCACCGCGGGCGCCGTAGCGATCGCGGATCAGCTGGCGAAGCCCGCGAGAGCTGAGCGTCTCGGTGTCGATGACCGAGCTGGCCAGGGCTCGAAGCTCGCGCAGCTGTTCGATCTCGCGCTTGATCGCGTCGGGCAGCTGGCCGAGCGGGTGGCGGCGGCGGGTCTCGGAGAAGCGCCGGACCAAGGTCGAGACCGGCGCCTCGACGAAGAGGATCTCGAGCTCGTGGCCGGCGGCGAGCAGCCGCGCGCGGACGCCCGCGAGCGCGTGCAGGTGCTCGGGGCTGCGCGCGTCGATGCCGATCGCGATCTTCTGTTGGTGGGGGCGAATCGCGATCAGCTCGGGCAGCAGCGGGACGGGCAAGTTGTCGACGCAGGAGTAGCCGAGGTCCTCGAGCGCGCGCAGACAGGTCGACTTGCCGGCGCCCGAGAGCCCGCTGACGACCAGGATCTCGGCCATTACTCGACCTCTCCGAGCGAGATGAGCCCGGTGCTCTGCCCGCTGATCGCCTGGCGCGGCGCGCCTTCTTCACCGGGCTCGCTGGGGCTGGGCACGAGCGCGCCGGTGGTCACGGCGATGTGGGCGAGGATCTTGTCTTGGAACTCGCGGGCCGAGTCGATCCCGCGGACCTTGAGGATCTGGTTGCGGGCCACGACCTCGATCAGCGACGAGATGTTGCGGCCGGCTCGCAGCGGGATCCGGACCAAGGGGATGTCGACGCCGAGCACTGGCCAGGTGTTGTTCTCGGTCCCGAGCCGGTCGTAGTCGTCCTCGTGGAGATCGCTGAGCTCGACCACGACCTCGATCTTCTTGTTGTCGCGCACGGCCGCGACCCCGAACAGGTGGGTGATGTTGAGGATGCCCATCCCGCGGATCTCCATGTGGTGCTGGTGCAGCTGCGTGGCCGCGCCCCAGACCGTGTCGGGCGGGCGCACGGTGACCTCGACCACGTCGTCGGCGACGAGTCGATGCCCGCGCAGGACCAGGTCGAGCGCGGCCTCGCTCTTGCCCACGCCGCTGCGACCGATCAGCAAGAGCCCGACGCCGAGCACGTCGACCAGCACGCCATGGATGTTGGCGCGGGGCGAGAGCAGCTCCTCGAGCCGACGAGTGATCCGCGAGATCAAGCTCGAGGTCATCAAGGGCGAGCGCAGGACCGGCACGCCGTGCTCGCGCGCGAGCTCCATGAGCAGGTCCGGCGGCTCGAGCCCGCGGGTCAAGACCAGCACGGCGAGCCGACGTCCGAAGTAGGCCTCGAGCCCGGCGCGGGCCTGGTCCTCGGGGATGCTGAGCAGGTAGTCGATCTCGGTCAGGCCGAGGATCTGCACGCGGTCGCCGTAGATGTGCTTGACGAAGCCCGAGAGCGCCAAGCCGGGCTTTTGGATGCGCGGGCGCGTGAGCAGGTGGTCGAGTCCGTCCCAGTTCGAGAGCAGCTCGAGCTGAAGCGCGGCCGAGTCCTCGGCGAGCAGACGGCGAACCTCGACGGCGACTTCGCGGGGCATGGGCGCAGGGTACACGAGCCGCAGCGAGCGCGAGGCGAGGCCCGCGAATCGCACGCTGGTGGGCCTCGCTCGCGGGCTTGGCGATCGTCCGCGCGAGTGTGCGACACGACTCGAGCGCGGCTCGATCGACCTTGCACGCCGCGCATCCGAGCGCTCGTGGATCGGGGCCGAGCTCGCACGCGATCACGCCCGTGCTCATGATCGAGCGGACGCTTCGGCCGCGTCGAGAAGCCACGAATTCGGCCGACGCGAGCATGTGGGTTGGGCAGACTCGAACATCCGCGTCTCGCTCGCGCAGGGGCGATCGTGCCCGCTCGCATCGCAGCTGGAAACCCAATTCGAAGCGATTAGGGTTGCCGTCGTGGCCCAACGGTACAGCTCTCTCGATCACTTCTTCGTCGTCCGTTGGGGAGTCCCGGACCAGGGCGACTTCGCCTCGATCGGCGGCGAGGTCGAGCGTCTGCATCGACGAGCAGGCTGCCCGCTGATCTACGTCGCGATCATGCCCGCGGACCTGCCCAACCTCGACGAGAGCGCGCGCAAGGGCTTGCTCGAGCTGACCGAGCGGGTCCTGCCCCTGTGCTCGACGCTGCTGATCGTGATCGAGGCCCGCGGGTTCAAAGGGGCGATCGCTCGCTCGGCGATGACGGCGATCACCTTGCTGACCCGGCGCCACGACAAGCTGCGCATCGTCGACTCGATCGACGCGGCGATCGAGCTGGTCCGTGCCGAGCTGCCTGGCGACCACGCCCGCTTGCGCGCTGCGATCGTGTCGACGGGCACGAGCGCACCCGTCTCGCTCAGCGCTTGAACGCAGAAGGGCGAGGCCATCGAAGGCCCCGCCCCTCTGCGCTTGCGCGTCCGCGCGTGCTCGCTCGGACGCGCAGCCGCTCAGGCGTCGTCGACGTGGCCGCGGGTCTCGATCAACCCGTAGCCGCTCTCGTCGAGCCGGTAGACCACGTTGATGTCGCCGGTCTCGGTGTTGGTGAACACCAAGAACTGCTTGTGCAGCAAGTTGAGCTGCATGACCGCGTCGCGGACGGTCAGGCGATCGGCGCGGAACTCCTTCTCGCGCACGATCGGGGTCGGCGGCTCGATGGTCGAGCCACCGACTTCGCTCGAGGTCTGGGCGTGCTCGTGGCCCGCGTCGCTGCCGACCTCGGCCTCGTCGAAGGCGTCGGCGGCGATCTCGGTCTGACGGACCCGCGCGGCCTTGCCCTTCTGCGGCTTGTGGGCGGTGATCCGATCTTTGTAGCGCCGGACCTGCCGCTCCATCTTGGCCAGCGCCATGTCGATCGAGCTGTACATGTTCTCGGTCTTCTCCGAGGAGTGCAGCTGCAAGCCGTTGCGCAGCGTGACGTCGAACTGGACGATGTGGTGGATCTTCTCGACCGCGAAGGTGCAGTTGACCTTGAGCGGATCGGCGAAGTACCGCTTGATCTTGGAGAGACGCTCTTCCGCGTAATTGCGAAGGGCATCGGACGAGTCCATGTGGCGGAACACGAACTGAGTTTGCATGGATCGCTACCTCTCTTTCGACGGTTGCAGCCTCGGTGGGCTGACGACGCGAGTCAGCACGGCGCTGACTCGACGGCTCGAGGCGATCCGCCACGCCGGAGCTCGGCGCACTCGCTGCCCGGAAGGGCCGTGAGCGGGGACGGATCGCAAGGATGGATGGTCAGAGGCCAAGCCAGGATGATCGGGCGCTCTGTCGGTTGGATGGACAAGGGACGGGTGGTCTCAGAACAATTTGCGGCGCTTCGAACTCGACAGCACGTTGAGCTGCTCGCGGTACTTGGCGACCGTGCGCCGGGCGATCTTGATGCCCTCGTCGCGCAGCAGCTCGACCAGCTTCTGGTCGCTGTAGGGCCGCTTGGTGTCTTCGTTGTCGACCAGCTTCTTGATCTTCTGCTTGACGGCCTCGGAGGCGAGCTCGCCGCCACCGCGCTTGGAGATGCCTGCGTTGAAGAAGTACTTGAGCTCGAAGATGCCTTGGGGAGTATGAACATACTTGTTCGTCGTCACCCGACTGACCGTCGACTCGTGCATTTCGATGTCTTCGGCCACGTCCTTGAGGATCAGCGGGCGCAGGTAGTGCGGGCCCTTCTCGAAGAATTCGCGCTGAAACTTGAGGATCGACTTGGTGACCTTGAGGATCGTCCGCTGCCGCTGCTGAATCGAGCGGATCAGCCACTGCGCCGAACGCAGGCGCTCGGTGATGTAGTCCTTGGCGTCGCCCTCGGCCTCGCCGTTGCGCTTGGCGGTGTTGGCCTTGACCCGCATGGCCATCTCGCTGCGGTCGAGCTTCTTGGCCTTCTCGGCCATCATCGCCGCCCGGTAGTAGGCCGAGATCTTGAGCTTGGGCAGCCCGTCGTCGTTGAGCGTGACGACGTAGTCCTCGCCGATCTTGGCCACGTAGACGTCGGGCGTGACGTACTGGGGCGCCTCGGACACGAACTGGCGAGCCGGGCGGGGCTCGAGGGTCATGATCACCTTGGTGGCTTCATAGACCTCTTCGAGCGCTTCGCCAGTGTCGCGGGCGATGACCGGGTAGGCCTTCTTCTCGAGGTTGGGCAGGTGCTTGGCGATGATCGCCAGGACCAGGGGATCGTCGATCGGGTGCTCGGGGTGGCGGGCCTGGATCCACAGCGCCTCGGCCAGGTTGCGCGAGGCGATCGCGAGCGGGTCGAGCTGCTGGACCATGCGCAGGACTTGCTCGACGCGCAGGGTCGAGCAGCCGAGCTTGCCCGCGACCTGCGGGACCGTGACGCCGCGCAGGTAGCCGGCCGGGGTCAGGCTGCGGATCACGTACTCGGCGATGTCCTCTTCGAGGCCGGTGAAGTTGGACATGTGCACCTGCCACATCAGGTGCTCGACCAAGGTCTCCTCGGCCGCCATCGTCTGCTCGAGCCCGGGCAGGTCCTCGTCGGACCGGATCCCGCTCGAGGGCGATGGAGCGCTGAGCGACTGCTGTTGGAGGTAGGCCTCCCAGTCGAAATTGTCGGGGTTGGGCTCGTCGGCCCGGACCTCTTGGCTGGGGGCCTCTTGCGGCGGCGGCTCGGACAGCTGGCCCTGCTGCTCGACGCCGTCCTGCATCTCGACCGACGAGAGCGGGTCTTCGGTGCTGGTCCCGAGCTCCTGAGCCTCCTCGAGCAAGGGGTTCTCGAGCAGCTCGCTCCGGACGAGGTCTTGCAGCTCGATGCGCGAGAGCTGCAACAGCTTGATGGCCTGCTGCAGCTGTGGAGTCATCACGAGCTGCTGGGACATCCGCAGCTCTTGGCGCATGTGCAGAACCATGTGTGTCCGCTCAGGCTAACAGACTCGGCGTCCCGGCGGCAAAGCCGAAAGCGAGGCTGGCTCGGCGAAACTTGGTCGATCCGGGCGCGCCAACGCCCGAGTGATCAACCCGCGCGTCGCTTTTGGTGCTCGAGCGCAGCACCCACGAAGGCCGTGAAGAGCGGATGCGGTGCCGTGGGTCGGCTCTTGAATTCGGGGTGGAACTGACAGCCGATGAAGTAGGGGTGCTGGCTGCTCGGAAGCTCGACCATCTCGACCAAGCTGCCGTCGGGCGAGAGCCCGCAGAGCACGAGCCCGGCCGCGGTCAGCTGCTCGCGGAACGCGTTGTTGACCTCGTAGCGATGCCGATGCCGCTCGGAGATCCGCGCGACCCCGTAGATCCGCCGGGCCAGCGTGTTGGCGACCAGGTCGCAGTCGTAGGCGCCCAGGCGCATGGTCCCGCCCTTGCGGGTCACGTGCTCTTGCGAGGACATCAGCGCGATCAGCTGGCTGGCCGACTCGGGATCGAACTCGCCGCTCTGGGCGTCGAGGATGCCGGCGACATGGCGACCGAACTCGATCACGGCCAACTGCATGCCCAAGCAGATCCCGAAGAAGGGCATCTTGTTCTCGCGCGCCCACCGGATCGCCTCGATCTTGCCCGCGCTGCCGCGCTCGCCGAAGCCACCCGGGACCAGCACGCCGTCGAGCACCCCGAGCACGTCCGGCCCGCGGGTCGAGATCGTCTCGGCGTCGACGAACTCGATCTTCACGCCCGACTTGTGCGGGAGGCCGCCGTGGACCAGCGCCTCGGTCAAGCTCTTGTAGGACTCGGCGAGGTCGACGTACTTGCCGACGACGCCGATCGTGATGGTCCGCTCGGGCGAGCGAATGACGTCGACGATCCGCTTCCACTCGTCGAGCTTGGGCTCGCGGCTCCAGATGTTGAGCAGCTCGCAGACGACGTCGTCCATCCGCCACTCGTGCAAGATCAGCGGGACCGCGTAGATGGTGTCGGCGTCGGGCAGCGGGATGACATGGGTCGCCTGCACGTTGGTGAACATCGCGATCTTCTCGCGGATGTCGGCCGAGATGGTCTTCTCGGCCCGGCAGACCAAGATGTCCGGCTGGATGCCGATCTCGCGCAGCTTCATGACCGAGTGCTGGGTCGGCTTGGTCTTGATCTCGCCCGCGGTCGCAATGTAGGGCAGCAGCGTCAGGTGGACGCAGACCGCGTTCTCGGCCCCGAGCTCGAGCCGGAGCTGTCGAACGGCCTCGAGGAAGGGCAGCGACTCGATGTCACCGACGGTTCCCCCGATCTCGCAGATCAACACGTCGACGCCCTCGGCCGCCTTGAGGATGCACTGCTTGATCTCGTTGGTGACGTGCGGGATGACCTGCACGGTCTGGCCGAGGTAGTCGCCGCGTCGCTCCTTGTCGAGCACCGACGAATAGATCTGCCCCGAGGTGTAGTTGCTGTGCCGCGACATCCGGTGCGACACGAAGCGCTCGTAGTGACCGAGATCGAGATCGGTCTCGGCCCCGTCGTCGGTCACGAACACCTCGCCGTGCTGGGTCGGGCTCATCGTCCCCGGGTCGACGTTGAGGTAGGGGTCGAGCTTTTGCAGCCCGACGTTGAGTCCCCGGTTCTCCAGCAAGGCCCCCATCGACGCAGCGCACAGCCCCTTGCCCAGGGACGACACCACACCGCCGGTGACGAAGATGAATTTGGTCCGCTTGGTCGAGCTACGTCGCCGCACGGGCGGTCGAACTGCCACGCTTGGACCGAGCGGTCAATGGCTAATCGGGTTGCTGGGCGCTCGGGCCATCACCCGAGCGAAGCTTGGGCTTCGTGTCGACTCACGTCGCGCGCTCAGCCTCGCCAGCGCACGGACGACTGCCAACGCGAGAGGCCCGCAGGCGCAGCGGCGGCCCGGGTCTGGACCGAGCCGCGCGCTCGCGCGGCCATGCCCGCGGCCGCGGCCGCGATCGCCCGCGAGTGATCCTCGCTGAACTCGTGGGCGACGACCAAGTCGGGGTGCTCTTCGATGTAGCGGGTCGTGAAGTGGCCCGCGCGGAAGTCCGGCTCGGCCAGGACCCGCAGGTGAAAGCCGAGGTTGCAGTCGATGCCGAGGATGACCGTGTCCTCGAGCGCCCGTCGCATCCGCTCGATCGCCTCGGGCCGAGTCCGACCCCAGACGCAGAGCTTGGCGATCATCGGGTCGTAGTGGCTCGAGACCTCGCTGCCTTCGCGGACGGCCGCGTCGATGCGCACGTGCGGGCCCTCGGGCCAGCGCAGCACGTGCAGCGGGCCCGGGCTGGGCAAGAAGCGCATGGCATCTTCGGCGTAGATCCGACACTCGATCGCGTGACCGTGCAGCTCGACCTCGGCCTGCGAGTAGCCGAGCGGCTCGCCGGCGCAGACCCGGATCATGTCCCAGACGAGATCGCGGCTGCAGGTCAGCTCGGTGACCGGGTGCTCGACCTGCAAGCGGGTGTTCATCTCGAGGAAGTAGAAGCTGGGCTTGCCGTCGGGCTGCTCCTCGAACAGGAACTCGACCGTGGCCGCGCCGACGTAGTCGACCGCGCGCGCGGCCCTGCACGCGACCTCGCCCATCGCCGCGCGGATCTCCGGGCTCATCTGCGGGCCGGGCGAGGGCGCCTCTTCGATGACCTTTTGATGGCGGCGCTGGACCGAGCAGTCGCGCTCGTTGAGGAAGACGACGTTGCCGTGGCGATCGGCCATCAGCTGGATCTCGACATGGCGCGCGCGCATGACCGCTCGCTCGACGAAGAGCCGACCGTCGCCGAACGCGGCCAGGGCCTCGCGCGTGGCCGCCTCGAACCCGCGGCGCAGGTGCTCGTCGTCGTGGACGATCCGCATGCCTTTGCCGCCGCCGCCGGCCGAGGCCTTGAGCATCAAGGGGTAGCCGATCTCGCGGGCAGCGGCGAGCGCCGCGTCGACGGTGGCGAGGTCCTCGCGACCCGGCACGACCGGCACGCCGGCCTCCTGCATGGCCTTGCGCGCGCGGACCTTGTCGCCCATCACGTCCATCGCGTGGCTGCCCGGTCCGATGAAGACCAGGCCCGCGGCCTCGCAGGCGGCGACGAAGCTCGAGCGCTCGCTGAGGAAGCCGTAGCCGGGATGGATCGCCTGTGCGCCGGTCTGCTTGGCCGCGGCGATGATGTTGTCGGCCCGCAGGTAGCTCTGCGCCGAGGGGGTCGGGCCGATGTGCACGGCCTCGTCCGCGGCCGCGACATGGACCGCGTCGCGGTCGCCGTCGGAGTAGACCGCGACCGTGCGGATGCCGTGCTCGCGGCAGGTACGAAACACCCGGATGGCGATCTCGCCCCGGTTGGCGACCAGGATCTTGCTGAATGGCGGCGTCGTCATGCTGGCGACGCGGAGCTTATCGGATCGCCGACGCGAAGAGCAGGTGAAGGCGGCGCAGATCGGCGTCGAGCGAGAGCGGGAACCAGAGCAAGGGCCGGCCGACCAGCGGCACCGCGACCGGCCCGGGCTCGGCCAGCCACGCGAACTCGGCGGTCGCGAGCGCGACGACCAGCATCTCGTTGCCGAGGCTCGGCAGCTCGGTGGCGACCCGCGTCGACTCGCGCGGCGGCGTCGCGAAGGAGCCTTCGCGCACGAAGCTCAGCACCGCGAGCGTGGGTGGAGCGGGGATCGGATCTCCGAGCGCGCCGCTCGGCACCGCGGCGAGCATGCGCAGCTCGTGCTCGCCGAGCTTGGGCAGGCGCGCGTAGGCGGCGACGATCCGCGCGACCCGAACCAGCTCGCCGCCGCTGCGTCGACCCAACAAGGCGCCGGCGCGATGAAAGAAGCTGTCGGGCGGCTCGCGCCAGCCGAGGTACTCGGCGACCAACATGGCCACGCAGCGCTCGCCGATCTCGTCGACGCAGTGGTGGAAGAGGTCGAGCCCGCGCTCGATGTTGTCGCGCGCCCAGCTCTCGCCGAGGTGCGAGGCGAGCTCGAGCGCGAGCTCGGCCCCACCGGGCCTGCCGGTCGCCTCGGCCACGCGGGCGAAGAAGCGGCGGCTGCCGAGCAGACCCGCCTCGCGCTGGGCGAAGGCGGCGACCTGCTGACAGATCTCGCCTTCGCCGAGACTAGTGTCGAGGTGCAACCCGGGCGGCTTGGAGGCGAGCGACATGCGAAGATCCCATGCGACCTTCGAAGCGAGGGCGAGGGGAGGCGAAGCGAAGGCGAGGGGATGATGGTGAGGTTCGTGCACGATCACGCGGCGTCTTCGGCAGCGTCTTGGTCTTGGTCGGCGGCGTCGCTCGAGTCGGCGACGACGAGGCTGGTCTGGCTGGCGTCGCGCTTGCGCGGTCGACCGCGCTTGCGCTTGGGCGCGAGGCCCTGCTCTTCGAGCTTGATCTTGGCGACCTGCTCGCTCAGCTCGTCGTCGCCCTCGGCGAACACCCGCGCGTAGGCGTGGGCTCGGCGAGCGAGCTCGAGCAGCTCGGCTTGGCTGGCCTCGAGCTGCGCCCGGGCGGCCTGCACGGTCGCGAGCGCGCGCTGAACCTCGGCGCTGTGTTGCTCGACTTCGGCGAGCGCGGCGAGCAGGAGCTCGCGATCGACGTCGGGGAAGCGGACGTCCGCGAGCGGCTCGCCATAGAGGTTGACGATCGCCCGGACGGACTCCGGGATGCGGGCGGGAGAGTCGGGTACGTTGCTCATCGAGGTCGAATCCTGATAGCGTGTTCAGGTGTAATGCCAGGCGATCGGTTGGGTGTCAAGTGTTCAGTATCCAACCCGGACCCATCGCGAAGTGGGCGTAAAAAGCCGACGCGCTCGATCGAAAGATCGAGCGCGTCCTCGCGCGAGCGCGACGGCGACTCCGCGAGCTCAGCCGCTCAGATCCCGCAGGCGACGTTCTTCTCTTGCAGGCGAATGGCCTCGGCGTCGTCGACGATGATCGCCTCGTTGAGCAGCCACTGGAAGATGGCGTTGCCGAGCGCTCGCTCGCTGCGATCGTTCCACAGCCAGACCGCGAGCGAGCAGATCGGCCCGTGCAGCTGCGTGAACGCGAGCCGGCGCAGGTCGGGCCCGGCCAAGGCGATCGCGTCGGCATGTTGCTCGCGCAAGGCCAAGAAGCTCTGCCACTCGTCGATCGCCGGCAGCTCGCGGCGGGCGTCGATCCGGGCTTCGAACGCCGAGGTCGCGATCTCGAGCGCGTCGAGCAGATCGGCGTGCATCCGTCGGACCACGCGCTCGACCAGGCCCTCGCACTCACCGAGTCCGGCGAGCGGGAGTCGAGCGGCGCGGATGCGTTCGGCGAGGTCGGCCTCGACCTCGTCGATGAGCGTGCGCAGGGCTTGGTCGGAGCGGCTGCCGAGCACCAGCGCGCGCTCGCGGAGCTGACGATCGAGCGCCTCGCTGGCCAGCGCGTGATCCCAAGCTTGCCCGACTTGGATCAGCTGCTTGGCGTGCAGCGCTTCGAGGGGCTGGCGCAGCAGCTCGACGTGGAGCGCGAGCGCGAGCCCGAGCGGGCCGGCCTGGTCGAGCACGTCGCTGGAATAGGCCGGCTCGAGCGGGCGGATCCTTCGCTCGTCGCGGGGCTTGGGCGTGGTCGGTGTGGCCAGGGCCGCGGCGAGCAGGGGCCGGGTCGCGCGGCGTCGCGGGGCGAGCAGCCATTGCAAGCGCAGGATCAAGTCGCGGGGCAGCGGCGCGACGCCGGTGAGCCTCGCCGCGACCGAAGCGAGCAGCTCGAGCATGCGCGAGCCGACCTGCGAGGTCCGAGCGACGAACTCGACCTGCCGCCAGTCCCCGCGCTCGATCGCTTCGGCGCAGAGCCACTCGCTCGCGACCTGAACCGCGCGTCGCGGCCACGACTCGACGACCAGCTCCGAGGCGCTGGCCAGGAGTCGACGCGCGCTTCGAATGTCCCCGCGGGCGGCTGCGAGCAGGCCGCTGGCGACGATCGTCGCGCCGCCCGACTTCCAGCGGACGGGGTTTTGACGCGGGGCCGTGGCGTCGCGCTTGGCTTCGGCCCAGGCGATCAGCTCGCTGGGTTGATCGGCGCGGCGCAGGATCGCCAGGCTCGCCGCGATCACGGCCCCGCTGCGGACGTCGCCGCGCCAATTCCAAAAGCTCATGCGGGTGATCAGCCAGGCCAGCTTGGCGCGACCGAAGGGGATCAGCAGGGTCCGCGTGATCAACCATGGGAAGAGCACGGGCGTGGTCAGCGAGACCATGGCGAGCGCGCGGAGCATGCCGAGCCCGTCGCGATCGACGATCGCTCCGGCCAGCTCGCGCAGCTCGAGGATCCACAGCGGCCCGACGAAGAGCCAGACCGTGCTGGCCAGGAGCACGCCGCTGGTCAGCGGCGAGGTCGTTCGCTCGCTCGAGCGGCCGGCGAGCAACACCGCGAACACGCCGGCGAAGACGGCCGGGTTCACCGATCCGAGCTCCTGGTCGCGCGACGAAACCCGAGCAGGGTGAAGCCTTCGAAGGGCCCGGCCGAGATCGGTGCATCGCCCGAGGCTGGCGCGTGCTCGCTCGCAGCGTTCGTCGAGGTCGCGGTCGGGGGCGGCAGCGTGGCCCACAGCTCGTGGATCAAGCGGCGCTCCGGGTCGCGCAGCTCCGCCATCGCCTCGCGGACTCGCTCGGCGCTGCGCTCGTGGACACCGAGCGGGCTCGGGTAGGTCCGCGCGGGCGAGAGGCCGACCTCGAGCATGGCGAGCAGCTTTTGGCCCTCGCGCTCGACGTCGGCGCGGCCACAGTCGGGCCGCAGACCGAGCACGAAAAACGGGTTGGCCGCGATTCGGCTCATCGCACGCCCGAGTCGAAGCTCTGCCGGCGGGTCTGGACGTCGGCCGGGAGGAGTCGCCAGAGTCGCTCGACGACCCGACGCAGGGCCGAGCTGTCGCGCCGCTCCATCGCCGCTCGACCCTCGCGGATCAGCGACTGCGCGAGCGGAAGATCGCTGGCCTGCGAGCTCTGCGAGACCGCGTCTTCGAACAGATACTCCCAGGTCGAAGGGTCGCGATACCAGGCGGTCTCGCCGAGCTGGCGAGCGAGTCGGAGCTGGCGCTGGAGCTCGCGCGGATCCTTCTCGCGTGCGGCTCGATCGATCGCGCCGCTGACCTCTTCGAAGAGCTTTTGCTCGCGCGGCGTGCCGTGCTCGGACAGCGCGGCCGAGGCCCAGGTCATGGTTCGGATCCGCCGCTCCTCGAGCTCGGGCCAGCGCTTGGTCTGCTCGACCTCCTCGAGCTCGGCGTCGAGCTCGATCAGGCTTCGGCGAGCGCGTTGGCCCGCGTCGTCGTTGCCACCGCGGGCGGCCTCGAGATCGCGCTCGACCTCGTGCAGGCCTTGGTCGACGCGATCGAGGATCCCGATCACCTGCGGGGTGCCCTGCCGGAACGCGTCGCCGCGCATCTGGAAGAGCCGGCGCCGCATGGCCTCGATCGTCGCCTCGATCACGTCGGGGTCGGCGGCCGGGACCAGCAAGTGGGCGACCTCTTCGAACATCTGGTCGATGCTGCCGACCAGGGCCTTGGCCGAGAGCCGACCGCCGCGATCGAGCTCGAGCGTCAGCTCGACCTCGGTGCCGGCGGGCAAGCTGGCCCGGACCTCGAGGCTGGGGATCTCGAGCGTGCCGACCAAGCGACACAGGTGGGCGCGGTCGAACTCGCCTTGGACGATCGGGATCTTGATGACGCTGCCCTCGGCGCCCTTGGCCACGCTCTCGACCGTGTGGTGGGTGAAGGTTCGCTTGGCCGGCAGCGGGGTCCCGCGCTCGAAGTAGATCCGGACCGCGTCGTTGGCCAGCGCGACCCCGATCGTGCGCGAGAGCGGCGGGTCGCTGATCGTCACGCCCTGGACGATCGTGATCGTCGGCGGGTCGACCGGGACCGTCTGGCCCTCGCCGTCGCGCGCGACCAGCTTGAACACGTTGGACTTGCGCGCGACCAGCTCGACGCCGATCACGAACCCGCCTTCGTTGTCGATCGCGGTGCTCGGGCTCTGCCAGAGGCCGTCGCCACGCTGGAGCTCGAGCTGGGTCGGCCGCTGACCCTCGCCGTCGACGACCCGGCCGACCACGTGCGGGGCGAGGTCCGACGAGACCGCCGGGAACTGCAACCAGAGCCGACGACCGCGGACCTTGCCGCCTGCGCGGACGGTCGTCGGGCGCGCGTCGAGCCCGGCCGTGGCCGCGTAGATCGCCGCGCCTTGAGCGACCAGGGTCATCGGATCGTGACCCTCGGCGATCGGGGCCCCGAGCATCGCCCCGACCCGATCGCGGAGCGAGGGCGTGGTCGTGGGCCCGCCGACGAACACGATCTTCGACAGCTCGCCCGGCTCGACCCGGTTCTGGCGAAGGAGGCGACGGCAGACGTCGACCGAGCGCTCGAGCAAGCCCGAGGTCAGGGTCTCGAGCGTCGCGCGGTCGAGCTCGAGCTCGACCTCGATCTCGCGTCCGTCGACGAGCAAGGGCGAGGCCGGGACCAGCAGCGCCTCGGTCGTCCGCGAGAGCTCGATCTTCACCTCTTCGGAGGCTTGCTTGAGCGCTCGAATGGCGTTGGCGTGGAGCGGGTTGCCGCGGCTGATCTTGACCTGCTCGCGCGCGGCGAGCTGGGCGATCGCCCAGTCGACCAGCGCCCAGTCGAAGTCGCGCCCGCCCAAGAAGTTGTCGCCGTCGTGGCCGACCACGCGCAGGAACCCATCGGAGGTCTCGAGCAGCGAGGCGTCGAAGGTGCCGCCGCCGAGGTCGTAGACCAGCCACGCGCCGCTGTCGCGACCCGCGGACCAGCCGGCCGCCAAGGCCGAGGCGATCGGCTCTTGCAGCAGCTCGACCCGCTCGAAGCCGGCCATCTGGGCCGCCTCGCTGGTCGCCGAGCTCTGCGGCAATTCGAAGAGCGCCGGGACCGAGATCACCGCTCGCTCGGGCGCGACGCCGAACTGATCCTCGACGTCCTTGCGCATCGACGAGAGCACCATCGCGGCCAGCTCGGCCGGCTGCTTGCTCAGCTTCGCGGCCGGAAACTCGATGGCCTTGGTCGTGCCCATCAAGCGCTTGAACTCGTGATGGGTGTTCTCGGGGTCGCGCTCGAGGTAGCGGCGAGCCTTGCTCCCGACCGTCACGCGTCCAGCCGCGTCGATGCGGATGACCGAGGGGGTCAAGGTCTCGCCCTGACTGTTGCGGATCACCGTGGTCTGGTCGCCGTCGAACACCGCGGCGGCAGAGTTGGTGGTCCCGAGATCGAAGCCGACGTACAGGGGCTTGTCCGACATGGCGTTGTGCGAGCGCGTGAGCGCAGCGGGGCACGTTAGCACGCGGTGTCGGCTACGAAGGCGCGGACACGGACACAGAATGATTCCAGTGGAGCTGGAATCTAGGGCCAGCGCGAAAACGAGAAACCATGCACTCGCGGGCCTCGATATCGCTCATTGCATGCTCGATTTCGCTCAAATTCACATGTTTGTGACTTGGCTCGCCAAGAAACATGTTCGAAGGACCAGGGCTCCGAACGCTGGTTCCTCCGCCACAATTCCAGTTTGGCTGAAGCTCCCTCGCTCCAAACTCGCACGAGACAGTTGCCGCGAGGGCCCCGCTCCGATACACGAGAGCATCGCTCGAGTCTTCGTTCGCCGTGCTCGATCGCGGCGAAGGGCCCCCATCCCGAGCTGCTCGCCCGCGCGAGCGAAGACCCAGCGCTTGGCTTGTGCTTGACGGATCTCGCCTCGTCTTCCCACCGAGGCTCGCACGAAACACACACACACGCAGCCCGCATCCGGCCCCTCGGATGCGGGCTGCTTCTTTGGTTGCGATCGAGTGTCGTGAGGCTGGCTTGGTGGATCCGTAAATCTCGCGGTCTCTGTGGAGGACGGAGTCAGCCATCGAGTTCGAAGGCGGGCGGGGGGAAGAAGGGTCCCTCCGAGGCGAGTCGAGCCCCTGGCTGCGATGCACGAGCACCACGATCTTTCATGATTTCCCAACCAGGGAGAGAGCGCCTGCGATTCGAAGGGCGACGTGTCTGAGCCCGAGCGGGGGACCCTTCTTCCCACCGCAGAGCCCGTCCATCGAGAACCCGATCCACCGCGAAGGATCCTTCGCGAAGCTTTTCGAGGTCCGGTTCAGCGGCGCATGCCACCAGCCGGCAGCCCCCGCGAGCGACGAGCCGCCGCGAGGGTCGCGAGCGCCTCCGCGTGCACGAGACCATTCGACGCCACGACCTGCCCAGCCTCGGGTCGCGTCGCTTGGCCGAGGTAGTCGCTCAGCATCCCGCCCGCTTCGTGGACCAAGACCAAGCCCGCCGCCATGTCCCAGGGCTTGAGGCTCTGCTCCCAATAGAGGTCGTAGGTGCCCTCGGCGGTCAGAGCCAGATCGAGCGCGGCCGAGCCACAGCGGCGGATCCCTCGGGTGCACTTCACGAAGGCGTCGTGCTCGGCGAGGTTGTCGTCGATCGCTTGCCAGCGATCGTAGGCGAAGCCGGTCGCGCAGAGCGAGTCGGCCAGGCTCGCGCGCTCGCTGACGCGGATCGGCGCGCCGTTGCGGGTCGCTCCGCCGCCTGCGTGGGCCGACCAACGCAGCCCGAGCGCGGGCGCGTCGAGGACCCCGACCAGCGGCGTCGCGTTCTGAAACAGGCCGATCGACACGCAGAAGAAGGGGTGGCCGTGGGCGAAGTTGGTCGTGCCGTCGATCGGATCGACGAACCACACCAGCTCGCCCTCGCCCTGCGGATCGGACTCTTCGCCGACGATCCGGTGGCCGGGCAGCGCGGACGCGAGCCGCTCGCGGATCAGCCGCTCGGACTCGAGATCGTACTGCGTGACGAGATCGATCGGGCCCTTCTTGGTCACCGCCACGTCGTTGCGAAAGCCAGCCAGGACCAGCTGCGCGGCCTCGCGGGCGATCGCCTCGACGACGCCGCGCCAGTGCTCGAGCGCGCTCGGGCTCGGGCGGGTCATGTCCGCTCCTCGAAGAGCATCTGGTGGAGCACGCTGACCGCTCGGTGGATGTCGGCGTCGTCGATCAACATGGTCAGCGCGATGCTGTCCATGCCGTAGCTGATCATCTCGACGTTGACCCCGGCCCCGGCGACACCTTGAAGGATCCTCGCGCCCATGCCGGGGCGCTCGGGCAGGTGGCGACCGACGATGACCAAGAGGGTCTTGCCCTGGCGAAGCTCGCACTCGCCGATGGTCTGGAGATCGGGCAGCGCGGCCGCGAGCGCCTGGCCATCGCCCGAGGTCAGCGAGATGCTGATCTCGGAGGTCGAGATCATGTCGACGTCGACCCCATGCCGACCGAGGATCTCGAAGGCCCGGGCCAAGAACCCGGCCTGGCCGAACATCCGAGTGCTGCGCAAGAGCAGGACCGACTGCCGCTCCTTGTAGGCGATGCTGGTCGCGCCCTGTGGGTCGTCGGCCGCTTGCTTCTCGATCACCGTGCCGTGGTGCTCGGGCCGGTTGGTGTTGAGCACTCGGATCGGGATGTTGCAGCGGATCGCCGGCAGCAAGGTCGAAGGGTGGAGCACGCGGCTGCCGAAGTAGGCCAGCTCGGCGGCCTCGTCGAAGCGCATGTGCGGGATGTTGCGGGCCTGCGCGACCACGCTCGGGTCGGCGCTCATGACCCCGTCGGTGTCGCTCCAGATCTCGACCTCGCGGGCCTCGAGCGCGGCGCCGAGCAAGGCCGCGGTCAGATCGCTGCCGTTGCGTCCGACCGTGGTCACCTCGCCGAGCGGCGTGCGGCCGATGAAGCCGGTGACCAGCGCGAGCTCGTCTTCGGCCAGGGCGGCGAAGGCCGCTCGACACTCGCCCTCCCAGCCTTCGATCGGCCGCGCGGCGCCGAACTTGCCGTCGGTGATGAAGCCGAGCTCCCAGACATCGTGAGCGCGGGTCGGCAGGCCCTCGCGGGTGAAGAAGTCGGCGATCGTGCGGACGGCCATGCGCTCGCCGAAGCTCGACACGTAGTCGAGGCTGCGCGGGCTCAGCTCGCGGACCAGCGAGATGCCGTGCAGCAGCGCCGCGAGCTCGTCGAAGAGCGGCTCGAGCAAGTCGGGCGCGCAGCCGAGCTCGGCCAAGATCGCCCGCTGGCGATCGATCGGCGTGTGCTCGGGCTTGCCGGCCGCGGCGGACTTGCCGGCGTGAACCAGCGCGTCGGTGATCCCTTTGTGGGCCGAGCTGACGACGACCGGGCGCCGGTCCATCCGACCTCGCACGATCCCGAGCACCTTCTCGATCTGCTTGCGGTTGGCGACCGAGCTGCCGCCGAACTTCATGATGATCATCGCGGCGGACCATAGCGATGTGCCGGCTTCGCGGCACGAAGGCCGCCCATGCACCCCATGGCGCCCGAATCTTGACATATGCAGCGATTCTTATATGATGCCGACCATGCCGGAGAGCATCGCCATCGTCTCGTTGCCCGTCACCGATCCCGACGCGGCCAAAGCGTTCTACGTCGACATGCTGGGTTTCGAGGTCGTGCGCGACAACCCGATGGGTCCTGCCCAGCGCTGGATCGAGCTGACGCCGAGCGGCGGCGGGGCCCACATCACGCTGGTCACCTGGTTCGAGCAGCTGAGCGCCGGTGGTCAGCAAGGGCTGGTGCTTCGCGTCGATGACGTCGACGCGCGCCGAGCCGAGCTCGCCGAGCGTGGCGTCGACGTCGGCGAGGTTCAGACTCAGCCTTGGGGACGCTTCGCGACCTTCCGCGATCTCGACGGCAACGGCTGGGTCATCCAACAACCTCCGACTCGGGCCTGAGCCAGCGTGATCGCCGAGGCCCTCGACGCCAGCCCCTTTCGCGCCGTCGCCGATCCGACCCGCCGTCGGATCCTCGATCTGCTCGCCGCCGAAGAGCGCTCGGTCAACGAGCTGCTCCGACACTTCGCGATCAGCCAGCCGGCGCTCTCGCAGCAGCTCAAGGTGCTGCGCGAGGCTGGCCTGGTCGTGGTCCGGCGCGAGGGCAAGCGACGGGTCTATGCGCTCGACCCCCGACCGCTGCGGCAGATCCACGACTGGGTCGGCCACTACGAGCGCTTTTGGACCGACAAGCTCGACGCGCTCGGGCGCTTCCTCGATGGAGATGCTTGATGCCTCGAACGATCACCAAGACCGCTTGGTACCCGCATCCGCCCGCCCGTGTGTGGCTGGCCCTGACCGACGCCGACGCGCTCGCTCGCTGGTTGATGCCCAACGACTTTCGGCCCGCGCTCGGCCACACCTTCACCCTGCGGACCGAGCCCGCGCCAGGCTTCGATGGGGTCGTCCACTGCGAGGTGCTCGAGCTCGACGAGCCGCGGCGGATGGTCTGGAGCTGGCGCGGTGGGCCGGTCGACACGCAGGTTCGCTTCGAACTCGAGCCCGAGCGCGAAGGCACGCGCTTGCGGCTGACCCAGTCGGGCTTCGAGGGCTTGCCGGCGCGGATGGTCAGCCTGATCCTCGCCCGCGGCTGGGCCAAGATGTTCGCGGGCTCGCTGCCGCGCGAGCTCGAGCGCTCGGCTCGAGCGAGCGCCTGACGACTCAGCGCGCGCGCAGGCGCAAGCGGACCGCGAGCTCGGTCTTCGGCGGGTGGATGCCGAGACCGACGCGGGTCAGATCGAGCGCGGGCCAA
>JAMHUH010000903.1:0-5355 GCA_035904925.1 Nannocystaceae bacterium | reverse complement strand
GACGATCGGGCTCTCGTTCACGAGCGAGCCCTTCAACTGGAACGACCCGCCACAAGAGCTCTTCGACCCCCACCCCTTCGCCCGCGACACGCCCGACATTTCCTATACCGTCGGTCGTCGGGTCTTCGCCGGGCTCGGAGCGATCCTCGGAGTCGCCCCGCTGCGCGCCGCGATGGCCGACCTCTACGCGAGCATCCCTCCGCTCGGCTCGCTGACCACCGCCGAGCTCGAGCGCCACCTCTACTGCACCGGCGGCGAGTCGGCCGAAGTTCGTCAGGCCTTTTGGCGCTTCGTCCACGCCAACGCTGGCCAGGCTCCGGCGCCGCCGCTCGACTACTGCGGCTGACGACTCGGTTCAGCGGCTGCCCGGGAAGGGATCCGCGGTCTCGCGCCGCCACGTGTCCTCGGGCGCCCGCCACTCCTCCCAATGCCGCGGCGCCTCGCGGAAGAAGGCCGCGCCGATCACCCCGACGTTGCGGCCCTCGCCGGTCCGCTCGGCGTAGCTGTCGTCGATCGACGAGAAGCGAAACGCCGCGACCGTGTCCTCGCTGGTCCGCCAGCCGTCGATGACCAACGAGGTGAAGGGATCGATCACGTAGCCGCGCTTGTCGAACGCGGCCGGGCGACCATCGATCACGTCGAGGCCATCGACCGAGAGCACGACCTCGTAGGTGACGTTGCTGTCGTTGGCCACGGCCAGGCTGTAGCGCGCGTCGGGTTCGCCGATCGCAAAGATCTCGGAGCCGACGCTGGCGGCCGAGAGCACCCGGCCCTCAGCATCGAGCAGCGCGAAGCCGAGGTCGCCTTGGCGGAGCATCGCGTCGTCGGACCAGGCGCGCGCCCGATGCCCTCGCGCGACCTCACGAACGCCCGCGACGTCGTCATAGTGGAAGCTGAACACCACGTCGGGGGTGTTGGGATCGGCCCGCCGAAACGAGACGGTGTCGACGCTGCTGCTGCGGGTCTCGCCGTACGCGGTGCCGAGGCCGGGCCGCTGCTCGGCCGCGATCGCGTCGCGCTTGGCGTCGTCGCCGTCCCAACGCGTGCCCATGGACTCTTCGTAGGGAGCGCTCGGGTGGGCAGCGTCGCCGGCAAGAGCGGCCGACTCGCTGTCTCCACCGGCCCCTCGCCGACCCGAGCCCGACCACTCGTCGCGGGACGAGGCCTGTCGCTCGGATTTGTCGCTCGCGTGGGGCGAGGCGGCGTCTTCGTAGCCACCCGCTTGGGCGCAGCCGAACGAGAGCGAGAACAACCCGAGGAAGGCGAGGCGTCGCATGCAGGCCGGCGAACGCGAGCCTCACGAGCAACCCTTACACCCCCACTGGACGCTTCGCGCCCGCGCTGGACTTGCGGGTCTCGACCCGCTCGGCCTCAACGCGGGCTGATCTGCATGCGCACGCCGGTGTGGACGTTGCCGAGCTGAATGCGAACTCGCTGGGCCGGCAGCGCGAGCCGGTGGATCGACTGGTCGTGCCAGAAGCTGCCCGGGCTCGAGTCGAGGTCGTAGACCACCACGCCCTGCTCCTCTTGCCGGAGCAGCAGGTGCGCGCGGCTGAGTCGACGCGTGAGCCGGGCGAAGAGCCGCGCGGTCGGGTCGGCGTCTTCGTCGACCCAAGGACCAGGCTCGAGCTCGGAGTCGGCCTCGCCGCCCGGATCGCGGCGAAGCAACAAGCCCTCGACCAGCTCCTGCTCGCGCATCCACCGAGCGACCCGCACGCCCCCGCGATCGAGCGCGAGCTGGGCCACACAGGGGTCGCGCGAGCCATCGGCGCGGCGATCGATCGGAAAGCCGGCCTCGGTCCCGAGCGCGAACTCGCGGCCGAGCATCGGCCGAGCTCGATGGACGCGAAGCGTCACGCGCTCGCCCGGAACCAGCGCTCGAATGCGCAGGAGTCCATCGCCGAACACGAGCACCTGCTCGCCTGGATCGCCCTCGACCAGCATCGGACTCGGCAAGGGCCGCCGGCCGAGATCGACCAGCTCGAGCACCACTCCTTCGGGCTCGCGGCGCGGGACCAAGAGCGCGTGGCGGCTGGCGATCGCCTTGCCGCCATCGACCCGGAAGCTGCACGCTTCATGACGACCGAGGATCACCGCGCTGTCGGGGTTGGCGGGCAGATCGAGGCAATCGAGCCGCGCGCCGCGGCCAAACTGGAGCCGCAGGCCGAGCTCGCAGCCACTCGCGGGCTCGAGCACGCCGTCGATCCGACGCATGCGCTCGAGCTCGTGGGAGGCCGGCTCGAGCGAGGGCGCTGGTTGACCAGCGGGCTGGGGCAGATCGGCCATGGCCACACGGGGGCGAACGCCACTCGGCGAAGAATCACGATCGGTGGAGCCCTGCATGTCGATGTTCGGCCGCCTGCGCGACCGCGGCATTGTTCGAGATTCAATCCGAGCGAGCAAGCGACGATACACCTCCGAGCCCGGTGCGAAGCCGCTCGAGCGCGTCCACTCGAAGCGCTCGCGCAGTGGCGATCCTGACGCGCCTTCAGCGGCCATCCGGCCTCCCGCCGTGGACTCAGGCGTGGACTCAGAAGCGAGAGCCGAGGCTCGGGCGAGAACGCGCGACTCCGCCGAGCGCCGGTTTTTCATGCGACCATCGACCTGGAGCACGATGGCAAGCGACGAGACCCAACCTTCGACGACCGAGATCCACGACCTCGAGCTCTTCGTCATCGAGGGGACGGTCCGCCTCCGCGGCCCCGACTTCGACGGCAGCACGCTCCAGGTCAGCGCCAAGGTGCCCGTGCTGGTTCGGGTCCACGACGACGCCAACAACTACGTCTACGTGACCGAGATCCCGCCTCGCGGCGAGCGGGCGAGCTGCTGGGGCCGCAACACCAACAAAGGGCTCTCGCGCCGGCTCTTCGACGAGGTCGTGGGCGAGACCAGCCATGTCGTGTTCGCGATCGGCAAGTCCGACGCCGCGCTCGCCTACGGACCGATCATCAAGGTCAAGCCCAAGGGCGGTTGAGCGCCGAGCTCTTCGGCATGAAGGGCCACGACATCGACTCGACCGAAGACCAGTGGGCCTCGATCCCGGGCTCGGGCGATCCCGAGGGCTCCGCGAGCGACGACGGCTCCTGGTCCGCGCCCAACCTGAGCGACGCGCCCGCGCGAGTGGGTCGCTACGTGCTGCTGCGCGAGATCGGCCGGGGTGCGATCGGCGTGGTCTATGCCGCCTATCACGAGGGCCTCGATCGTCGGGTGGCGATCAAGCTGCTCAACCGGCAGCGCGCGGGGCGGGTCGATCTCGAGGCCCGGCTGCACCGCGAGGCTCGGGCGCTGGCCAAGCTCTCCCACCCCAACGTCGTGCAGGTCTACGACGTCGGCAAGTTCTCGGGTCGCGTGTTCGTGGCCATGGAGTTCATCGAGGGCGAGACGCTGGCCGACTGGATTCGCCGGCCACGCGCGCAGGCCGAGGTCGTCGCGATGTTCGTCGCGGCGGGACGTGGGCTCGCGGCCGCCCACGCGGCCGGCGTCATCCACCGCGACTTCAAGCCCGAGAACGTGCTGGTCGGCAACGACGGCCGACCGCGGGTGCTCGACTTCGGCCTCGCGCGCCCGGCCGAGCTCGATCGCAGCCGTGACGCTCGGCCCGATCGCGCCGCCGACAGCTCGGCCAACCGCACGGCGACCCAGCTCGCGCGCCCGCGATCCCAGCCCATGCCCGCGGCCGCGCCGAACGAGCCCTCGCGCGACCCGGCCGGTGCCTCGCGCGACCCCTTCGAAGCCGAGACCGCCGACGAGCCGAGCCACCTGGCTCAGACCGATCTCTCCGACGTGGGTCCAGCGACCTTCGAGAACGACGGGTTGCTGACGCGAACCGGCACCCTGGTCGGCACGCCCGCGTACATGTCCCCCGAGCAATTCGCGGGTCGCAACGTCAACGAGAGCTCGGACCAATTCAGCTTCTGCGTCGCGCTGCACGAGGCGCTCCATGGCGTTCGCCCCTTCGTCGGTCGCTCCGCGCTCGAGCTCGCCCACCAGGTTCAAAACGGGCTGATCACCAAGCCTCCGCCGGGCAAGGAGGTGCCGAGCTGGCTGCGTGCGGCGATCCTGCGCGGGCTCGAGACCAAACCCGAGCGGCGTTGGCCGAGCATGACCGAGCTGCTCGATGGGCTCGAGCGCCACTCCCGACGCTCGCAACGATCGCGGCGCTGGCCCTGGTGGCTGGGCGCGACCGGGCTGCTCGGGGGCGCGCTCGCCCTGGGCGTCAGCGGCCTGCTCGGGGCTCGTGTCGAGCCCTGCCCCAGCGTCGAGTCCGAGCGCGCGCAGCTATGGACGCCCGAAGCCGGCGCGCAGCTGCGTGCGGCCTTCGTGGCCTCGAAGCTGCCCTACGCCGCCACGACCAGCGAGCGCGTCGACGCCCGGCTCGATCGCTGGGTCGATCGCTGGGCGCTGCAACGACACGAGTCCTGCGTCGCGGGCCAGCGACGCGAGCTCTCGCCCGACCTGATCGATCGTCGGCAGGCCTGCCTCGATCGCGCGCGGCGGGCCTTCGTCAGCCTCGGCGAGCAGCTGGCCGACGCCGATCCGATCGTGATCGAGCGTGCCGTCGAAGCCAGCGCCGAGCTGCCGGATCCCGAGCGCTGCGCCGACCTCGACGCCTTGCTGGCCGACGTCGAGCAGCCGCCGAGCTCGCTCGCCGAGCCGGTCGACGCCCTGCGCAGCGAGCTCGTCGAGCTCGACACCATGCTGGCCACCGGCCGCTGGACGGCGGGCCGGCAGCTCGCGCTCACGTCGGTCGAACACGCCAAGCAGCTCGGCTTCGGACCGGTCGAGGCCGAGGCTCAGCTTCGCCTCGCGCTCTTCGACGCTCGGCTCGGCTCGACCGATGCCGCGCTGGCTCGGCTGCAAGACGCGCTCGATCTCGCCGATCGCGAGGGCAACGATCGCTTGATCCCCATCCTCGCGACCGCGCTCGTCCAGCTCTCGATCTACGACCAGCCCGATCCGATCCGTGGCCGGCTCTGGGCCCGACGCAGCCTCGCCGCGCTCGATCGCATCGACGAGCAGGGCATCGATCGCGCGCGCGGGCTGTGGATGCTCGGCAACCTCGATCGGATCGCGGGCGATCCGATCGCGGCCGAACGAAACCTGCGCGCGGCGCTGGCCATCTACGAGCGCAGCGAGCACCCCGAGCGCGGCGCGGTGCTCAACGACATCGGCAACGTGCTCGACGCCCGCGGCGATCGAACCGGCGCCCGCGAGGTCTACTATCGGGCGCGCTCGCTGATCCGCGAGGCCTTCGGCGAGGACCACCCGCGGGTCGGACACGTCGAGTTCAACCTCGCCCGGCTGGCGATGGCCGAGGGCCGGCTCGACGAGGCCCGCGAGCACCTCGACGTGGCC
>JAMHUH010000902.1:0-9188 GCA_035904925.1 Nannocystaceae bacterium | reverse complement strand
ACCGGCGACGTCACGACTTGCCCCTACAGCGGCAAGAAATTCGAAGTGAAGGACGACTCGCCGCGGATCGATTGGCACGACAAGAGCTGGGTGTTCTGCTGCGACAAGTGCCTGGGCGAGATCGAGGCCGATCCCGACAAGTACCTGGGCAAGCTGCTCGAGCCCAGCAGCGACGAGCCGAGCCCCGAGCCGAGCCCCGAGCCGAGCCCCGAGTGAGCTGATAGGCTTCGGCCGTGCAGCCGCGCAAGCTCGCTTCATTCGGTCGCTTCGCGTGCGGTCGCTTCGCGTGGCTCGGTCTCTTCGTGTGGCTCGTCGCCTGCACGAACGCGAGCCCGAGCGCGTCGGTCGGTCCCGCGGATCCGAGCGACTCGCTCGCATCGAACGACCAAGACGCGACCTCGATCGTCAGCGTTCGACCGGGGATCAACGATCGCTACTTCGAGCCCACCGGGCTCGAAGACGCGATCGCCTCGCTCGAGAGCGAGCGGCGCGAGGTCGCGGCCCAGCGCGATGCGATCGTCGCTGCGCTCGACCTGCGCGAGGGCCAAGTCGTCGCCGACCTCGGCTCGGGCACCGGGCTCTTCTTGGTCCCGCTCAGCCAGGCCCTCGGTCCTTCTGGCAAGCTCTACGCGGTCGACATCGTGCCCGACTTCCTCGCCCATCTGCGCGAGAAGGTCGCGCGCGAAGGGCTGACCAACGTCGAGGTCGTGGCCGCGAGCGCGAGCGATCCCCAGCTCGCGCCCGCGAGCGTCGACCTCGTGTTCATGTGCGACGTCTATCACCACGTCGAATACCCGAGCGTGGTCTTGCCGCGACTCCGCGCGGCGTTGCGACCCGGCGGCAAGCTGATCCTCGTCGACTTCACCCGGATCCCTGGCCAGACCTCGGCCGGAATGCTGCTGCACGTCAGGGCCGATCAGCAGACCTTCACCCGCGAGATCGAGGCGGCCGGCTTCGTGTTCGAACGCGAGCTCGGCCGGGCAGAAGGCATCGAATTCGCCGAGAACTACATGCTCGTGTTCGCTCGCGGCGCGGACTGAATCGAGAGCGCGACACCGACTCGGTGCCGCGCTCATGATCGGGTCAGGGGTAGGTCTGGCGCAGGAAGGCGATCAGATCGGCGAGCTCTTGCGCGTCGATCTGGGCCTCGCTGAAGCCGGGCATCGTGCCATCGGCCGACATTCCGCCGTTGCGGATCTGGTCGGTCAATCCAGCGTCGTCGAGCGCGGGCACCCTGACCGAGAGCTGGACCACGTCGGTCGCCGAATGGCAGCCCGCGACCGCGCAGCTCGAGTCGTGGATCATCATGCCGTTGGCGATGTCGGGGCCGCCGGTGTCGGTGGTGTCGGTGGTGCCGTCGGTCGTGTCGGCGACCTCGTCACCGCCGTCGCCGCTGTCGCAGCCGAGCGGCGCGAGAGCGAGAGGAGCCAAGAGCACGAGGGTCGAGAGGCGAAGGGGAAGCGCGAACTTCATCGCCGCAGGCTACACCAGGTCGCTCGGCCAACGCATCGCGAACCGCGTTTGCAGTGGGTATTCGTCACTTCGGCCGACTCGGGCCGCGGGCTCGTGCCGTCCGGGTGACGGCGCTCGCAAGCACGACTGCTGGCGTGGGAGTGAACCCGCCATTCCTCGCCAAAATCGCCCGAGCTCGAACTCGATTTGGAAGAACCCGGGGTTTGCGCGAGCCCGTGCTGCTGGCAAAAACCGTTATGCTCGATCCGTGCGCGGCTACGCATCCACTCGGCCGGCGATCCTGGTCGCGACCCTCCTGGTGGGGTGTTCGAGCGACCCCGAGCCGAACGCGTCGGCGAGTGGGTCGCTCGGCAGCGACGAAACCAGCCCCGACGAATGCCCCGAGATCGGCGAGCCCGAGTTCGTCGCGTTGATCGATCATTCCGCCTGGGAATTCGTGCCGGCCGAAGAAGACCCCTTGGTCGAGCACCGCCCGGCGATCGTCGATTGTGGGATCGCGGGTTGGTTCGTCGAGAACGCCGAGCTCGAGATCGACACCAATTTTTGCAACTACGCCGCGCTCCGCCAACCCGCGCTCGGACCGATCGAGCGCTGCACGCCGCTGCGGATCGAGCTCTACCACTTCGATCTGCTCGCGCCCGAGAAAGCCGAGGCCCACGCGGCCCTGCTGATCGACGGGCAGGTCGTCTGGGAGAAATTCATCGAGATCCCGGGCAAAGCGGCCGTCTACGAACAAGAATTCATCTCACCGATCGCCGCGCCCGCGGGCGCCGAGGTGATGCTGCACCTGCACAATCACGGCCAGAACACCTGGACGGTGCTGCTGATCGGCGCGGCGAACTCGAGCTAGCTCGAGACTTTGCCCTTCGGACGCATCCAAACCAATCAGCCGCCCGGCAAGAACGAGACCGCGTGGCGAGCCACGATGCTGCCCTCGCCCAAGAACACCTCGTGACCCCAACGCTCGAGCCAGACCACGTCGCGGATGCCCGAGCGATACACGTAGGTCCCGACCCGCGAGGAATTCGGCCGCCCGTGATCGCCGATCGCCGCGACGCTGGCTTGGCCTCGCCGCGCGAGCGCGTAGACACGCGTGCTCGAAGGCCGAGGCTGGACGTTGCGCGGCGGCTCGCCGGCCAGGCCATGATCGAGGACCGGCTCGACCACGAACCATTCCTCGTGCTCGGGCGAGCCGATCAGCCAGCGCCGGACCTCGGCGTCGGCGATCATCACCACCTGCGTGGTCGTCCCGCCCTCGTGGAGGCGAAGCATGCCCTCGACCACATAGTCGCCCTCGCGCAGGTTGCCGCTGGCCTCGAAGAGCACGACGTCGCCGACTCGCAAGCTGTCGATGTCGAGCTCGCTGGCGTCGCGGGGCGCTTGGCCGCCGCTCGCCGCCATCCCGCGCCCGCTCGCCAGCGAAGCGTTCAGGCGCTCGGCCACGCGCGCGCGGACCTTCTTGACCGAGGGATCCTCGGAGGGCGCGCCCGAGCCGGCCGCCAGCGCCAGCTGGCCCTCGCCGCGATCGAGCGCCCGGTTGTTATCGCCCCAGTCCCGCAGGCGTCGCGCGGCCAGGACTCCAACCCAGAACGCACCGGCAATGGTCATCGCTGCGAGCAAAGAAGACGTGATCATGGGCTCGACCGAAGGCTAGCGGATGTGAGTGGACCCTGGAAACCAGACTGCACACCGTGCGGCGCATCGCCAGGATACCACCCGAAAGTGCGAGGGCGTCTTTGCGTGCTTGACGGTCTGCCCTGGCGGTGGATACAAGCCCCTCGGCGCACGCCGGACCCGGGCTTCATCGCTCTCGTCATCGCGGCCATGGCGTCAGCGTGAGCGCATGCAAGCGACTGCCTGGGAACCCGAAGGGGTCGAAAGCCTGCTCGACGCATCCGGAGGTCTGAGCGATCCGGCGGCGATCAGTGGTCTCGATCTGCGCGACTATTACAAGAAGCTGGTCGCGGCGCGGATCCTCGACCTCAAGCTGAGTCGGCTCGAGCTGCCGATGTGGGCGTCGTCGTCGGGCGAAGAGGCGGTCGCGGTCGCGGTCGGCTCGCTCGTCGCTCCGCACGACTGGGTCTACGTCGGCAATCGCGACGCCGCGGTGGCGCTGACCCGCGGCCTCCCGCTGACCGAGCTGATCCGTCAGGCGCTCGGGCGGCCCGACGCCGAGACCCGCGGTCGCGGGCTGCCGGGTTCGATCGCCTCGACCGAGCTGCGGATCGCTGGCGCTTGCGAGCCGCTCGGCATGAGCCTCGCGCTCGCGGTCGGGCAGGCGCACGGGCAAAAGCTCTTTGGTCGCGGCCGAGCGACCCTCGCACTCTTTGGCGAGGGCGCGACGACCACGGGCATGTTCCACGAGGCGCTGGTCCTCGCGCTCGCCCACGACGCGCCGGTCGTGTTCGTGTGCAAGTCGCAGGTCTGGCCCGAAGGCGCGCCGGCCGAGGCCGGCCTGCTCGGCGACAGCGTGGCCGATCGGGCGCGCAGCCTCGGTCTGTGGACGCGCCGCTGCGACGGCGCCGACGTGCTCGGTGTCCATCGCAGCCTGGCCGCGGCGCTGCATCGGGCCCACGACGGCACCGGCCCCGCGCTGGTCGAGATCGTGGTCACGCCGATGCAGCAAGACCCGCCCGCCGAGCGCGATCCGGTCGAGCGCATGCGTCGGCTGCTCGACAAGCGCAGCGAGTGGAGCCAGCCCTTTCAAGACGTGATCGAGGCCGAGCTCCACGGGCAATTCGACAAGGCGCTGGCCCAAGTCACCAGCCAGGGGATCGCATGAGCGTCGCCGAGAATCTGGCCAAGTCGATCGTTCGACTCTTGACCGACGACGATCGTCGCTGCTTGCTCGGCGAGGACGTGCGCGGCGGCGGCATGCTCGGGCTGTCCAAGCTCGCCGCCGACAACGAGGACCTCAAGCTGCGCTTGCTCGGCGCGCCGCTGGTCAACGCGGCCCATGTCGCCCACGCGGGCGGGTTGGCGCTCGCGGGCCTGTGGCCGATCGTGCTCTTGCCTTCGTCGGCGGCCTTGCTCGAGGCCCTGCCGGCGCTGCGCGAGCTGGGCCGGCTGCCTTGGCGCAGCGCGGGCCATCGCTCCTTGCCGGTCCTCTTCGTCGCGCCCGATGGCCCGGGCTTCGGGCTCGGCGGCGATGCGGCCGAGTCGAACGAGGCCACGCTCGCGCAGGTCCCTGGGCTCGAGCTGTGGACCACCGGTCGGACCGAGGATCTCGAGAGCGCGCTGCGCAGCGCGGCCGACTTCTCGCAAGAGGCCCCGGGTCGGCCCTGCTCGCCGCGCGTGCTCTTGCTGCCGCGGCGGCTGCTGGTCGACGAGATCGAGCCCGAGCTCGATCCGGTCGATCTCACTTCGCGCGCCGCGACGGCGATCCTGCGCGAGGGCGATCAGGCGACCTTGTTTGCCTGGGGCGACGCGCTGCGGGCTGCGCTGGCCGCCGCCGACGCCTGCGCCGCCGCGAATCCGCCGATCTCCGTCTGCGTGGTCGAGCTCGCCCGACTCGCGCCGATCGAGCCCAGCATGGACGAGCTGATCGCGTCCGCGCAGGCGACCGGAAAATTGATCATCGCCCACTCGGGGCCGCGGACCTTCGGGCTCGGTGCCGAGCTCGCGGCGCAATTCGCCGATCGAGCGATTCTCCAGCTCGACGCGCCGATTCGGCGGGTCTGCGGCGAATCCACGTCCGCCGCCCGTGGCGGAGTAACTGAGTCCGCCACCCGTGGCGGAGAAGCCGACCTCTTCGCGGGCTACGACGAAGATCGAGCCTCGCCCAGCGCCGCCGCGATCGTCGACGCGATCGTCGACGTCGTGAATTTCTGAAACTCCCCTGCTCTCCGACCGCAACCCACCCATGATTCCATTCAAGCTGCCCGAGATCGGTGAAGGCGTCATCGAAGGCGAGATCGTCAAGTGGATCGTCGCACCTGGTCATGCCTTCGCGCGCAATGATGCCTTGGTCGAGGTCATGACCGACAAGGCGACCATCGAGATCCCCGCGCCCTTCGACGGGCGCATGGTCGAGTGGCAAGCCGCGGAGGGCGACGTGCGTGCGGTCGGCTCGGTGATCGCGATGATCGACGAAGGCGCGGCCTCGGCCGCGGCGCTCTTGCCGAATCCCGTCGTCGCGCCGGCAATTCAGAGCTCGAATTCAGGCGATGCAGTTCGGGTGTTGGCGACGCCAGCCGCTCGCGCGCTGGCTCGCGAATCGGGCATCGATCTGGCCAGCTTGCCGGTCGACGAGCGCGGTCGCTTGACCAAGACCGACGTGCTCGCGGCCGTCCAGCGTGGGACCACGACGCCCGTCCACGCCGCGCCCGTTCACGCCGCGCCGACTCACGCCACGCCGGTCCAGGCCGCGCCGATCCACGCCGCGCCCGTCCACGCGTCGACGCCCGCCGTCGAGATCGCACGGATTCCCACGCCCGCGCCGAGCCAGCCCGCCCAGCCGGCGTCCGCTCCGGCCATCCGCTCGCTCGCGGGCGATCAGCCGGACGAATACCTGCCCTTCCGCGGCATGCGACGAAAGATCGCCGAGGGCATGACCCGGTCCTATACGACCGCGGTCCACTATACCTACGTCGAGCAGATCGACGTGACCAAGCTGGTCGCCCTGCGCGAGCAGGCTCGCAAGGCCGCGTCCGAACAAGGCGTCTCGCTCAGCTATCTGCCCTTCATCGTCAAGGCGATCTGCCACGCGCTCAAGCGCTATCCGATCGTCAACGCCGAGCTCGACGAAGCCAACGCGCGGATCGTGCTCAAGAAGCGCTATCACATCGGCGTGGCCGCGGCGACCGACCAAGGCCTGATGGTCCCGGTCTTGCGCGACGCCGATCGCTTGAGCCTGCTCGACATCGCCCGCGAGGTGAAGCGGCTCGGCGAAGGGGCCAAGACCGGCAAGCTCTCGCGCGACGAGCTCTCGGGCAGCACCTTCACGATCACCAGCCTCGGCACGATCGGCGGCGTGCTCGCGACCCCGATCCTCAACTTCCCCGAGGTCGGGATCCTCGGCGTCCATGCGATTCGCAAGGTCCCGATCGTCGACGACAACGACAACATCGTCGTCGGCCACATCATGAATCTCTCGGTCTCGCTCGACCATCGCGTCGTCGATGGGTACGAGGGCGCCAGCTTCCTGCAAGAAGTCCGGCGCTTCCTCGAAGACCCGACCTTGCTGCTCCTCGCCGGGATCTAAGCTCATGGCCATCATCAAGAAGAAGGCTCTCGTCATTGGCGCCGGCACCGGCGGTTACCCCTGCGCGATTCGGCTCGGCCAGCTCGGCGTCGACGCGATGCTGGTCGAGAAGGACCAGCCCGGCGGCGTGTGCCTCAACTGGGGCTGCATTCCGAGCAAGGCGTTGATCAGCGCGACCAAGCTCGGGCACAAGGCCCAACACGCCAGCCACATGGGCTTGAGCTTTGCCCCGCCGCAGGTCGACATGACCAAGATGCAGGGCTGGAAGGCCGGCATCGTCAAAAAGCTGACCTCCGGCGTGAAGGGCTTGGTCAAGGGCTCGGGCACGCAATACGTGACCGGCACGGCGACCTTCTTGAGTCCGAATCGGGTCGAGATCAGCTACGCCGACGGCAAGCCCAACGACATCGTCGAGGCCGAGCACGTGGTCATTGCGACCGGCTCGGTCCCGATCTCGATTCCGGGCTTCGCGATCGACCAGGTCAAGATCCGCGACAGCACCGGCATGCTCGACATGGACTTCGTGCCCGAGCACATGGTCTGCATCGGCGGTGGGATCATCGGGCTCGAGCTCGGCCAGACCTTTCAGCGGCTCGGCACCAAGCTGACGGTGCTCGAGGGTCTCGATCGCATCTTGTCGGTCTGCGACGCCGATCTCGCCAATGTCGTGGCCAAGCAGATCGTCAAGGACGGCGGCGAGATCGTGACCAAGGCGATGGCCAAGGGCTATGTCGAGCGCGACGGCAAGCTCTGGGTCTCGGCCGAGGTCGGCGGGCAAATCCGCGAATTCCCGGCCGATGTGGTGTTGGTCGCGGTCGGCCGCCGCCCGGTGACCAAGGGATTCGGGCTCGAGGCGACCGGGGTCGAGGTCGACCCGCGTGGATTCATCAAGGTCGACGCCCGCCAGCAGACCAACGTCGCCCAGCTCTACGCGGTCGGCGATGTCTGTGGCCAGCCGATGCTGGCCCACAAAGCCAGCCACGAGGGCGAGGTCGTCGCCGAGGTGATCGCCGGGCATGCTCGGATCAATGACGCTCGGACGATTCCGAACGTGGTGTTCACGGAGCCCGAGATCGCCTCTGCGGGGCTCGGCGAGGATGAAGCCAAGCAAGCCGGGTACGCGATCGAGATCGGGAAGTTTCCTTTCGCGGCCAGCGGCCGAGCAATGGCGATCGACGAGACCGCGGGCTTCGTCAAGGTCATCATCGACAAGGCCGACAACCGTTTGCTCGGCATTCACGTGGTCGGCCCCGAAGCCAGCGACCTCATCAGCGAGGGCGCGCTGGCGATCGAGATGGGCGCTTACGCCGAGGACATCGCCCTGACCGTGCATCCGCACCCGACTTTGGGTGAGGCCGTCATGGAAGCTGCCAAGCACGCCCTCGGCGAGGCCATCCATATCGGCAACCGCCGTCGCTGATCAAAGCGAGCTTCGCCCACGCCTGAATGGCAGGTGTGGGCGACGCCTCGAAGCTGGACGTTTTTTCAGTAGGAGCAATTCGGGGTGGCCATGTGAGGTCAGTCCCAAATCGCCAGGTTGGGTCGTGTGTCATGAGCTCTCCATCGCCCGACGCCATCATGGCAATTCGTCGTTAGGATCGATGATTGAGCCCAATGCAGCGATTCGAGTGGTTTGAGGGGTTGGACGATCGTCGCTAACCGACACGCTTGCAACTTCGATCATTTTCTCCTGCACTCTGACGATCCTTCGGATATATAGGCGACATGGCCACCATCACCAGCGTCTTTCAAGATGCGCTTCTCGAACAAGCCAAGGCCGCCCTTTCCGGCGTGGTCACTCGTCAACCCAAGACCACCGTCGGGGAGTTGGCGGAGCTGATCGCGTCGAATCCGACGCTTGGCTCGATCACCCTCCATGAGCTCCTCGGGGGCATTGGCGGCGCGTCGACGGCTTCGGCCTCGGCTGCGCCCGTCGCCAAGCGTCGCGGCCGTCCCCCGGGTCGCAAGTCGGCTCCGGCCGCTGCGGCTCCGGCTGCCCTGGGCGCGGCCCCGGCCGCCGTTGCGGCCCCGGCCGCTGCCAAGCGCAAGGCTGGTGGCGCGGGCAAGCGCAATGTCCGTACCGAGACCGGCCGCGAGCAATTCGACGAGGAAGTGCTGGCCGCGTTGCAGCAGGCCGGCGGCGAGATGGTGGCCGCGACCACCCTTCGCCAGAAGATCGGTGCCGACCCGACGCAGCTGCGCACCTGCCTGAATCGCCTGATCGAGCAGGGCAAGGTCACCTTCACGGGCAAGGCCCGCGGCACCCGCTACAGCCTCGTCTAGCGAGTTGGTTGGATGGAGGAACCCGCCGGTTCCTCCCCCGCTTGGACTCCGTCCAAGCGGGGCCCCCTCCTCCTTGCCCGCCCAGACTTGGGCGGTAGCTTTTTGGAGACGCGGGGACGAGATGAGCGAAGCGACACGGGTCGCTTCGCTCGTTTGCCTTTGTGGCACTCAGCCGGGCTCGGGGTCGAAGCGCCAGGGGCTGGCTGGGCCGCGCTCGAGCCCGCGGAGT
>JAMHUH010000901.1:0-3474 GCA_035904925.1 Nannocystaceae bacterium | reverse complement strand
GGTGGTGGAGAAGGGCATACGCCCCTCGGGCTCGAAGGCGATCATCTGCGTGCCGAGCCAGCGGAACTTGCCGGGCGGCTGCGGGGTGATCGACATCGGCGAGCGCTCGAGCTTGAGGTCGTCGATCGAGGCGAGTGGGATCATCGGCTGGTTGAACACCGCCGTCACCGAACCGACGAGGCCCGGATCCTTCATGATCGGGCTGGTGCGCAGCAGCTGCAGCGGACCGACCGGCGCCGGGTCCTGATTGGCCTTGCTCGGGGGCGCGGGCGGCGGGAACGGCAGCTCGATGCGCTCACTGATGCTGGGTGGCGGCTGCGGGCCGGGGACCGGCTTCAGCTCGGTGGTGATGTCCGCGGCGCCGGGCTCGATCGGGGGGACCCCCGACCACAAGTCGAGGGTCTGGGCCGGGGTCGCCGGCGTGGCGACCTCGGCCGGCTTGTCGACGGCCGGCGGGGGCTGGGAAGGATTACATGCGGTCGACCACAGGGCGGCGGTCAGCAGGCTCTGGGGGGCCCAGCGCGAGGGGATGAATTCGGGGGGTCGCATGAGCAGGCTCCGGTGCTGCGGGCAACGCCGCGAGCGCTCGCATGCTTACACAGCGGCCGCGCCGGATCCACGCAGGCGCGGCCGACACGACCGCGTTGACCATTGTTTCACGCGTTTCGTCTGCGGACGCGCGACTGCGGGCGTCGACCCGTGCACTTGCAAGGGCGCATGATCTCCCCCGGGCAAAGAATGTTGATAAAGTCTCGCCGCCTCGCACCGCGTGCATCGCGGCCCCGCGCGGCGATGTGCGCGATTTCGCGGCATCGTGGATCATCGGCTGTACCCCGTTTGGATCGACCGCAGCGCAGCGCCTGTCCGTGACACGCCGCGCACCACTCCCGCTGTTTAGGAGATGAACGTGACCAGTGTGAACACCCCCATGTCCCGTGACGACGTGCTCAAGACCTTCGCGCCGCTGCTGCAGAGCTTCGGCCAGGGCCCGGCCCAGGTGGCGACCAAGGCCGAGGCGGCCGAGTTGGCCAAGGCCCGCGACATCGTCGAGCGCGCCGCGTCGTACACCGTCGAGAGCATCATCAAGAGCCTCGCCGACCTGCAGGTCGACCTCGGCGGCGCGATCGACAGCCTGGCCGACAAGCTCGAGTCGGAGGCCAGCAAGCTCGGCGAGCTGCGCTCCGCGCTCGTGTCGGAGGGCCGTCGCCTGCACGAGCTGCGCAACATTCGCGTCGCCGCCGAGGCGCTCGAGATCCTGATCCAGGACCACGCGAAGAAGGCCAAGGCCTTCGACGACAAGGCGGCCAGCGAGCGACAGGAGCTCGAGGACAAGATCGGCAAGCAACGCGACGCGTGGGCCCGCGAGCAGGCCGAGCGCGCGGCCGGGCTGGCCGAGAGCGAGGCCAACCTCGGCAAGGAGCGCCGCGCCCGGGAGGAGCAGTACAGCTACGAGCTCGAGCGCCAGCGCAAGCTGAGCGCCGACGAGTACGCGGAGAAGAAGCGCCTGCTGGATCGCGGGCTGGCCGAGGCCGCGACGGCGAAGGGCAAGAACTGGGGCGAGCGCGAGCAAGTGCTCGCCGCCGCGGCCGGCGAGATCGAGGCGCTGCGCGCCAAGGTCGAGGGTCTGCCGCGCCAGCTCGAGGACGAGAGCAAGAAGGCCCGCGAGCGCGCGATCGGCCGCATCACCGCCGAGGCGAAGCACGACGCGGAGCTGCTCGAGAAGGAGAGCGGCGCCAACATCCAGGTGTACGAGCTCAAGATCCGCTCGATCGAGGAGCGCATCACCCGGCAGGTCGCGCAGCTCACCGACCTGCAGAAGCAGCTGGTGACCGCGCTCGAGCAGACCCAGATCCTCGCCCAGAAGGCGATCGAGGGCACCTCGGGGGGCAAGAAGTAAGCCATGACGACCAAGACCTTCAACAGCAAGAGCACCAAGACCGAGATCCTCAAGGCCTACAACGAGCTCGCCAAGGAGCTCAAGCAGCAGGGCAAAGCCGCCGGCAGCCCGGCGAGCCCCGCGAGCCCCACCGATTCAAGCAGCAGCGACGACGAAGAGGAGCACCCCGTGACCCAAGGCCATGCCTCGATCGAGACCATCATCCGCGACCTGAACGGCGTGCGCGCCCGCCTCGGCGAGTCGGTCGGCGCCCTCCAGCAGCAGCTCCTCGGCGAGGCGACCCGCCTGCAGGACCTGCGCAGCGAGGCCGAGGCGCACACCACTCATCTGAAGGCGTTGCACGGCATCGAGATCGGCGAGGACACGCTCGCCGGGCTGGTCCGGCGTTATCAGGAGACCCAGCGCAGCGCCGACGAGCAGCACGCGGCCCGCAAGCACGGCTTCGAGTCGGAGCTCGAGGCCAAGAAGGTCGCGTGGCGCAAGGAGCAGGACGAGCGCGCCCGCAGCGTCAAGGAGACCGACGAGGCGTCGCTGCGCGCCCGCAAGCGCGAGGCCGACGAGTACGGCTACGAGACCGAGCGCGCGCACAAGGCCGAGGCCGACGCGCTGGCGCAGACCCGCAAGACCCAGCAGGCCGAGCTCGACGCGCTGAAGGAGCAGCACGAGCGCAGCTGGGCCGAGCGTGAGAAGGACCTGGCGCGCCGCGAGCAGGAGTACGCGGAGCTCAAGGCCCGGACGGTGGCGTTCCCGAAGGAGCTCGAGGCCGCGGTGGCGAAGGCGGAGGCCGAGGGCACCGGCATCGCCAAGCGCCAGGCGAAGATCGCCGCCGACCTGCAGCAGAAGGAGAACGAGGGCAAGCGCCGCGTCTACGAGCTGCGCGTCCAGCAGCTCGACGAGACGGTCGCCAAGCAGAACGAGCAGATCAGCGAGCTGTCGAAGCAGCTGGCGACCGCGCTCAAGCAGGCCCAGGACCTGGCGATCAAGGCGATCGACGGCGCGTCGAGCTCGAACTCGTACGCGGCGGTCAAGGAGATCGCGCTCGAGCAGGCCAAGACCTCGGCCAAGACCAAGTGAACGCCGGGGGGCGTGTCGTCTTCGACCTGCCCCCTGGAACATGCCCCGAGGGCCATGTGAGGAACATGGCCCTCGGGGCATGTCTCTTGCGCCCTGCTCATTGGGGCAGGTCTGCCCTGCCCTTCGGGGCAGGTCTGCCCTGCCCTTCAGGTCAGTATCTTGAGAGACATCAGGCCAGCACCTCGAGATACTCGCGGACCACGGCGTCCAGGCCGACGAACAGCGCCCGGCTGATCAGCGCGTGGCCGATCGAGACCTCGTCGAGGTGCGGCAGGCGACCGAACAGCGGCAAGTTGCCCAGGTCGAGGTCGTGGCCGGCGTTGATGCCGAGCCCGAGGCTGTGGGCCAGCTCGGCGGCCTCGGCGTAGCGGGCGAACGAGGCCTCGCCGTGGCCCGCGGCGAAGGCGACGGCGAAGGGCTCGGTGTAGAGCTCGATGCGCTCGGCACCCAGCGCGGCGGCCCAGCGGATCGGCGCCGGCTCGGGGTCGACGAACATCGACACG
>JAMHUH010000900.1:0-2432 GCA_035904925.1 Nannocystaceae bacterium | reverse complement strand
ACGCCTTGCCCGGCAGCGCGCTCGACCCGATCTGGATCGCCCGCCTCTCGGACGACCCGCGCTGGCCGATGCTCTTCGTGTTCGACACCGAGCTCGACACGCGACCGCGGGCGCTCGGCTATCCGCCCGCGCTCTTCGAACACGAGGGCGGCCAGACCGGGATCCGCGAGGCGACGCTGACCTGCTCGGCCGACTTCGCCGGACTGCTCGAGCCGCTCGCCGCGATCCTGCCCAGCGAGCTTCGCTTTCGCGCCGGGCTCGAGCCGCAGCTCGAGCTCGTGATCGAGGGTCGCCGCGTCGACACGCTCGAGATCGCTCCGCTCACGCTCACGAGCGTGATCGCTGGTTCAACTGCGCACGAGGGCTGATCTACCCTCGTGCCGAGCGATTTCGATCATGACCAGCATCCTCGTCACAGGCACCAGTTCTGGCTTCGGCTTCTTCACCGTCAAGACCCTGCTCGACGCGGGCCACGTGGTCTTCGCGACCATGCGCGAGCCCGAGGGTCGCAACGCCGACAAGGCCGCGGCCCTGCGCGAGGCGGCCAGCTCGGCCCCGGGCACGCTGCACGTGCTCGAGCTCGACGTGACCGACGAGGCCAGCGTCGAGCGAGCGGTCGCGAGCGCGATCGCGGAGGCGGGCCACCTCGACGTCGTGGTCAACAACGCCGGGTTCGGGACCACGGGCCAGCTCGAGTGCTTCACGATCGAGCAATTCCAGCGCCTCTTCGACGTCAACGTGTTCGGCGTCCAGCGAGTCATGCGAGCCGTGCTCCCCCACATGCGCGCGCGCAGGCAGGGCCTGGTCATCACCGTCGGCAGCGGCATCGGTCGCTACGTCGTCCCCTTCTTGGCTCCCTACGCGCTGACCAAGTTCGCGCTCGAGGTCATGACCGACTCCTACTCGATGGAGCTCGCGCCCTTCGGCATCGACGTCGCGCTGATCCAGCCGGGCGCGTTCGGGACCAGCTTCTTCGCCAACGCGATCGGCCCGGCCGACCAAGCCCGCGTCGCCAGCTACGGCGAATTCGCCGACCTCGCGACCAAGATGTTGGCGGGCTTCGACCAGGTCATGGCCCAGCCCGACGCTCCGAGCCCTCAGCTGGTCGCCGACAAGATCGCCGAGCTCGTGGCCATGCCCGCTGGTTCGCGACCGCTGCGTTCGCCCGTCGACACGATGCTCGGCGAGGCGATCGCGGCCATCAACGGCGTCTGCGCGGGCGTTCAGGCCCAGATCATGGCCGGCTTCCAAGCCGGCTGAGGCCCGAGTCGGTCAAGGAACGCTGGCGTTCGCGGCCTGGCGTGCCGCGATCAACTCGGCACGCCAGTGACGAAGCTCGTCACCGAGCTCCTCGTCCTGCGCGGCGAAGAGCCTGCGCAGCGCGTCCGCGAGCAAGGGAAAGTCATCGTCGAGGAGCTCGATCCGAGTCTTCCCCATGCGATATTGCAGCATGTACTTGCGACGGAGTCGCATCAGCTTGTCTCCCCGCTCGAGCTCCAAGCCCTGAAGCGTCGCGTCGGCGAGTTCGCGCAAGCTCGCGGGGATCGCCGCGGTCGAGCGCAGGTGCAAGTGCGGCAACGCGAGTTCGAACCATCCTGCCTGAACTTCGAAAGGGTCCAGCACCGCGGGCCGTCGGCCCTTCTTGCTGTTGAGCTCGGGCATGATGTAGCGATAGTTGTCCCAATCATAGGCTCGCTCGGGCTGCTCTCGTTTACATTCAGCTTGGCTAACGACGAAATGATCGATCTGCCCGCTCGTGATCGTCATCGCAGCCCAGCCACACCGGCCGCGGAACGCCTCGTGGAGTTGGGGTTCGCACCAGCGCCAGTAGCTCGGAAACTCGGTGATCACTCGCTGGCCCTGCCTTGCGATCCAGTCGCGGCCTTTGCTGCGCACATTCTCGTCGAAACCCGAAGGCTCGGGCGCGGGGTCGACCGGGATCATGGCGCGCTCCGTGCCGGACGGCTCGAGTACCAACTCACCCAGAAAGGATCGCTGGACGCGATGACCGCTGCGAGGTGCTGCTCGAGGACCGCCCGGATCCGATAGGCCTCGGGCACCTTGTCGAGCGATCCAGCCATGAAGTCCTCCGCCCAACGAATTGCTCGCTCGGCTTCGACCGAATAGGCCGAAGTCTCGAAGGCCGGCGAACTCAGCCAGCCGGTTGCGTCCCCGTGTTTGACCCAATCGAGCCGCTCGATCTCGATGCGTTGGGCATGAGTATCGAAGTTGAACAGGCGATCTCGACGGGGTTCGACGTGGGTCTCGAGCGACGCGAGCACCAAGGGAGAGTGCGTGGTGATGAAGAGTTGCACCTGCATCTCGGGATCGAGCGCTTTCGCGATCATCAAGATCGCGGGCCCAATCCGACGCTGCCAGCGAGGGTGCAGGTGCATCTCGACTTCATCGAGGATCACGTACATCTGCTTGGC
>JAMHUH010000899.1:0-3357 GCA_035904925.1 Nannocystaceae bacterium | reverse complement strand
ATGAACCCGTCGGGGTTGGTCCAGGCCGGGTTGTAGACGCGGGTGAAGTAGACGTCGATGTCGCCCCGGCCCTCGGCCAGGAAATGCGGCAACAAGAAGCTCATCTCGAAGAAGGCCAGCGGCCACTCGTGCGGCAATTGCAGCTCGTTCCAGGCGTCGAAGGCCGGCGGCGAGGCGAAGGGCTTGGGCACGAACTTGTTCCAGTCGTTCATCGAGGTGCCGCCCTCGTGCCCGAGGCTGCCGGTCAGCACGACCAGGAACATCAGGCAGCGGGCGATCTGCCAGCCACCCTGGTTGCCGGCCGCGGCCGCCCGCCAGATGTGCGCGGCGAGCCGATTGCCGGCCCGCTCGACATGCTCGGCGGCCTCGACGATTCGCTCGATCGGCACCTGCGACTCGGCGGCCGCCCGCTCGAACGTGAATTCGCCGTAGAGCGTGTCGAGGCAGCGCTCGAAGTCCTCGAAGGTCAATTCGCCGACCGGCAATTCGGGCATGTTGGCGATGCCCGGGGCCTCGCGCAGGAACTCCTTCCAATTGACCCAACGGCGGACGAACTCGCGGTCGTAGCTGCGCCGGCGAATCAAGTGATTGGCGATCGCGAGCAGGATCGTCGATTCGGAGCCAGGCCAGCTCGGCAGCCAGACGTCGCTGCGCGAGGCGGTGTTGGACAGGCGCGGATCGAAGGTGATCAGCTTGGCGCCCTTGAGCTTGCCCTCGATGATGCGCTGGGCGTGGGGGTTGAAGTAATGCCCGGTCTCGAGGTGGCTGGAGATCAACAAGATCGTGCGGGCGTTGGCGTGATCGGGGCTCGGGCGATCGGAGCCCGACCACATCGCGAAGCCGACCCGGGCGCCGGCCGAGCAGACGTTGGTGTGGCTGTTGTGCCCGTCGACCCCCCAAGCGGTGATGCAGCGGTTGGTGTAGTGATCCTCGCCGGGCCGGCCGACGTGGTACATGATGCCGTCGCGCCGCTGCGCTCGGCTGGCGGCCATCTTGGCCGCGATGTCGGTCAGCGCCTGCTCCCAGCTGACTCGCTTCCACTTGCCCTCGCCGCGGGCCCCGACCCGTTGCAGCGGGTACAAGATTCGCTCCGGATCGTAGGTCTGGTTGTGGGTCGCCGGGCCTTTGGCACAATTGCGGCCGCGGCTGCCGGGGTGGACCGGGTTGCCCTCGAATTTGCGGATCTCGAAGGTGGTCTTGTCGACGTAGGCGAGCAGGCCGCAGCCGCTCTCGCAATTGAAGCAGATGGTCGGGATCAGCGAATAGCGGCGCGGGACCTTGCGCGGCCAGGCCTTGGAGTCCCACTCGACCCAGTCGTCCCAGCGCTCGGGCGGCGGGTAGCGGGTCAGCCGGCCGTCGGTCTGCTCGACCTCGATCATGTCGACCGGGGCCTGCTCGGTCGCGCCGTAGCGGGGCAGGGCTTCGCCGGCCACGTTGGTGGCTGCGTCGGCGATCTGCGGCTCGTCGGCGCGCTCGAGTCCGAGGATGCTCTCGAAGAGCTTGGCGATCTTGTCGGCGAGGGCGCTCACGAGTTGGGGATCTCCTGCGGGGCCATCACGAACGCATATTCGTAGGCGTAGAGGCCAATGCCGGCGAGCAGGGCCGCGAGCGGGCCGAGCAGCGCGGCGCCGGGGAGCAGCAGCAGCGCGAGCGGGATCGCGTGGCCGAGCACGATCGAGCCCCACCAAAAGCGCTTCGCGTGGCGACCCGAGCGAAGCTCGCGTGCGGCCTTGGCCGCGACCTCGCTGGCGTGGGGGATGCCGAGCTCGCCGAAGAGCACGACGAAGGCATCGAGCGCGAGCGCGATCGCGAAGGTGATCCGCGCGACCTCGACCAGCGCGCTCGAGAGCCCGAGCGGCCCGCCGATCGCCAGCATCGCGGCGCTGCCCATCATCGTCGACTGGATCAGCAGGTGCACGGGCAGCAGCGGGCTCTGCCACAGGTCGCGGCCCTCGGCTTGGCCGAACAAGAACGCGGTGTAGACCGCCGCGCCGATCGCCAGCGGCAAGGTCAACCAGCCCATCGCCGCGCGGCTGATCGCCGGGAGTTCGACGAGCTGCTCGGACAGCCACCAGCCGCCCGAGACCGTGGCGAAGCCGATCAGCAAGAACGCGCCGCGGGTCAGCCACGAGCGCCACTGCGGGCGCATCAAGATGAACAAGAAGCGCTCGGGTCGGTCGAGGTCGGCGATCAGCAAGCCGGTCGTCGCGAGCGTCATCACGATGCTGAGCAAGCCGCCCCAGAGCATCGCGCTGGCTTCGTAGGCGAAGAGCCCGAGGTTCCAGCCGAGCGCGAGGAACATGAAGATGCCGGCCGCGATCGCCTTGGTGACCAGATAGGCGGGGACCTGCCAGTGCCAAGGCAGCTTGTGCTGCATGTTGTAGGCGGTCTGGACCATCTGCTCGGCCATCCGCTTGGGCGCGGGCGAGGTGCCTTGCTCGGTCACGACCTGGCTGAACATGCCCTGCTCGGGCCGCTCGCTGATCGCCGTGGGATGCAGCGCCGCGTGGTCACCCTCGATGTAGTAGAGCTTGGGCTTGGTGCCCTGCTCGGGCTTGCGCACGGTCAAGCGGCTGACCGCGACCAGCTGGCTGATCTTGCTCTGCGGGTTGTCGAGGTCGCCCGAGACGATCGCCTCGGTCGGGCAGACCACCACGCAGGCCGGCTCCATCCCGGCCTCGACCCGATGCGCGCAGTAATGACACTTCGACGCCGTCTTGGTCTGCGGATCGATGTGGATCGCGTCGTAGGGGCACGCCTGCATGCAGGCCTTGCAGCCGATGCACTTGTCCTTGTCGAATTCGACGATCCCATCGGGCCGCTGAAACATCGCCCCGGTCGGGCAGATGGTCACGCAAGGCGGGTTCTCGCAATGGTTGCAGCGCGTGACCTGGAAGGTCCGGCGAACGTCCGGGTAGTTACCGTGCTCGACCGTCTTCACCCAGGTCCGCGCGACCCCGAGCGGGACCTCGTTTTCGCTCTTGCACGCAGTGCTGCACGCGTGGCAGCCGATGCACCGCGTATTGTCGATGACGAAGCCGTAGCGCACCGGCGGGAGGGCAGCAATCGTCGTGCCAGGCGATTTGGGCGAGATTTACCCGTGCGCGCCGAAAAACGCTGGAATTTGGGGTGTGCAGCGCGGCGCACGTTTCAGCCGTTGCAACGAGCGTTTCGCGGATTGATGCGATATCCTCGTGGCGTGTCCGAGCCCAGCCGAATCGCATGACCTACGCGGCCTACCTGGAAGCCGAATTGGACAGCGCGATCAAGCACGAGTATCTGCGCGGACAGGTCTTCGCGATGGCCGGTGGAACGCCCGAGCACGTGGCCTTGGCAATGGCCGTGGGCGCTGCGCTG
>JAMHUH010000898.1:0-6344 GCA_035904925.1 Nannocystaceae bacterium | reverse complement strand
TCGACCAAGGTCGCGTGAAAGTCCTCGAGCGAGCCTTCGGTCGCGCTGCTCAGCCAGGCCAGCTCGGCCGCGCGCGCGGGCGCGAGCCCATCGAGCCAGCCCTCGGACACGGCCTTCATCGCGGCGATCTGAGCGGCTCGGGTGCGCCGCGTGAAGCGAGGCTGGCGAAGGATCTCGCGCAGGATCCGGCCACGATCGATGGTCTGTCGGGTCTGCGGATCGACGTCGAGGCCGACGCGGGTCAGCGCCTCGAGCGATTCGAAGCGAGCCATGTCAATCCGCAGGTTGCGGGCCGCCTTGCGCATGTCGGGCGGCTGCGCGGCGCCACCGATCCGCGAGACGCTCTTGCGCACGTCGATCGCGGGTCGCTGGTTGCGCTCGAAGCGGATGGTGTCGAGGTAGATCTGGCCGTCGGTGATCGAGATCAGGTTGGTCGGGATGTAAGCCGAGATGTCGCTCTCGGTCGTCTCGACCAAGGGGATCGCCGTCAACGTGCCGCCGCCGGCCTCCTCGCTCAAAGGCGCCGCGCGCTCGAGCATCTCGGCGTGGACATAGAAGATGTCGCCCGGAAACGCTTCGCGGCCAGGCGGGCGGCCCATCAGCAAGGCCAGCTCGCGGTAGGCGTCGGCGTGCTTGGTCAGGTCATCATAAACGACCAACGCGTCGCGGCCCTGATCGCGGAAGTGCTCCGCGATCGCGGTCCCGGCGTAGGGCGCGAGGTACTGCATGCCGGGCGTGTCGGCAGCCTGGGCGACCACGATGATCGTGCGGTCGAGCGCGCCGACGTCGTCGAGCGAGTCGCGGATCGCCAGCGCGCGCGTGAGCCCCTGGCCGATCACCACATAGACGCAGACGACCTCGGTGTCGCGCTGCGCGGCCACGATGTCGAGCGCGAGCGCGGTCTTGCCGACGTTGCGATCCCCGACGATCAACTGTCGCTGGCCGCGGCCGATCGGGATCGCGGCGTCGATCGTGGTCACGCCGGTCTCGAGCGGCACGACCACGGCGGCGCGCTCCATCAAGGTCGGCGCAGACCGAAACACCTGCATCGGCTCGCCGCCCTCGGCCCGCGGTCGATCGTCGCGCGGGTCGCCGAGCGGGCTGATCACCCGGCCAAAGAGCGAGTCGCCCGCCACGACGATCGGCAGCCGACCGGTCGCGCGCACGCCCTCGCCCGCGCAGACCGACTCGCCGCCCTCGAGCAGGACGACGCCGGTGTAGTCCGCGGCCAGATCGTAGGCCATGCCGCGCACGCCGGAGTCGAACTCGACCAGCTCTTCGTAGCCGACCCCGTGCAAACCGACGACTCGAGCGACGCCATCACCGACCTCGATCACCGCGCCGCGGGGCTGCAGCGCGTCGAGCAGATCGAGGGGGCCGAGCTGCTGCAAGCGAAGCTCGATGGTCACGCCTCGGCCTCGGCAGCAGTCGAAGCGATCGAGCTCGTCGAGTCTGGGCTCGGGCTCAGGCTCGCGCTCGTCACCGCGCGCGCGGCCATGCGGGCCAGGGCGAGCGCCGTGGCGTCGACTTGGCCCTTGGGCGTGGTCGTGCGAGCGCCCGCGCCCAGCGAGGGCACCTCGCGGGCCTGAAACTCGCCGAGCAACGCATGCAGCCGAGTCCGGGCGGCCTCGCTCAAAGGCCGAGCGCTCTCGACCACCGCGCCCGAACGCGGCGGACCCAAGCGCTCGAGCTCGCCGCCCATGCGAAGGATCAGCGCCTCGTCGAGCGAGGGCCCGTCGATCGCCTCGAGCATGCTCGCGACCGATCGCGCCGCGATCGCGCCGAGCGTGTCGGCGAGGGCCTCGGCTTGGACACGAGACGCGACCTCGGCGTCGTGGGCGAGGCGATCGCGATGGGCTTGCTCGGCCTGGAGCGCCGCCGCTTTGAGCTTGGCCGCGCTCTGCTCGGCCTGCGCGGCGAGCTTGGCCTGGTCGCGCTCGCGCTGCTCGACCAACGCCGACTGGGCGGCGTGGGCCTCGTCGCTGAGCTGCTTGGCCTCGGCACGCAGGGCCTCGGCCTCTTGCTTGGCCGCGGCATGGCGCTCGCGCTCGGCGTCGAGCGAGCGACGAACGGGCTTGAAGAGCAGCCACGCGAGCGCGCCAGCCAAGACCAAGAAGTTGGCGATCTCGAACAGGAAGTTGGCGAGGCCTTCGGACACGGTGGCTCAGGTCCCCGTGATGAAGGGGTTGGCGAAGAGCAGCACCAGCGCGATCACCAAGCAGAAGATCGCGGTCGACTCGACCATCGCCAGAGCCACGAATTGGTTGCGGGTGATCGAGCTGGCCTCGTCGGGTTGGCGGGCGAGCGCGTCCATGCCGGCCGCGCCGACCCGGCTCTCGCCCATCGCGGCCCCGAGCGCGCCGATGCCCATGGTCAAACCCGCGGTGACGATCGAACCAAGCGCCAAGATTGTCTGGTCGTTCATTTCATTCTCCTGCGACACGGATCGCGGCGCCGATGTAGACACACGCGAGGATGGTGAAGATGTAGGCCTGCAAGAGGCCAATGAGCAGATCCAAGGCCATCAGCGGCACGGGCACGAAGAACCCGACCAAGGCGACGATCAGGCCGACCACCAAGTGGCCGCTCATCATGTTGCCGAACAGACGCAGCGCGAGCGCGACCGTGCGCGAGAGCTCGCTGATGACATGGAGCGGAAAGAGCAAGGGGTTGGGCCGAAAGTAGTCGCCGAAGTAGGCCCGAAAGCCGCGCTCGTGCACGCCCGCCAGCGGCACCGCGAGGAACACCAAGATCGCCAGCGCGCTGGTGGCCGCGATGTTGGAGGTCGGCGCCGCGACCCCGGGCAACTGGCCGACCAAGGCCGTGCCGGCGATGAAGGCGAACAAGGTCCCGCCGAAGACCTCGAGCGGAAACCAAGACTCGCCCGCCGCCTCGGCGACCAGATCGTGCAAGAAGCCGAAGGTCATTCGACCGGCCGCGGCGAGCCGCCCCTCGGGCCAATGCTCGACCGCGTGCGCGAGCAAGATCGCGACCAGCACGATCACCACGCTGGTCGCGAAGCTGGTGACCATGGTCGGGGTCAGCGGGAAGGGCCCGAGCTGCAGGAGCACCGGCTCGCTGAAGATCTCGGGGTTCACGTCCACCTCCACGCGACCACGCCGACGCTGAGCGCGAGCGCGATCACCCAGCCCACGACCGCCGCGAGCAAGCCCCCGAGCAGCGCCGCGCCGAAGAGCACGCCGCCGACCAAGGCCAAGCGCAGCGGCAGCCCGAGCAGCGTCGGTCGGGTCGCCGCGCGCCGCAGCAGCTGGCCCTCGATCGCGCCCGCGAGCAAGCCCGCCAACAGACTCAGCCACGCCGCGGCGCTCATTCATCACCTCGCAGGGCGCGAAAGGCCGCCCACGTGCCGAGGCTGACCCCGAGCGCGAGCGCCAACAGAGTGAAGCGAACCCCGGTGTCCCAGTGCGCGTCGGCGAGTCGACCGAGCAGCGCGCCGCCGGTCGCGAGCAGCACGATCGGCCAGCCGACGCTGCCGACCAAGCCGAGCGCGTGCCAGAAGCGATCGCCCTCGCTGCTGCGTCGACGTCGGCGCTCGACGTCCCGCTTGCCGCGATCGAGCATGTCGCCGCGGCTCCAGGGCTGGCGCGGATCAGTCATGGTGCCTCGCGCTCGGAGGTGCGTTGGGCTGCTGCCGGACCTCTCGCAAGATCCGCGACTCGAGCTCGAGCAATTGTCGACGCGCCGAGAGCTCGCTGCCGGGCGTCGCGAACATCTCGGCGAGCTCGGCCAGCATCGCCTCCTCGGAGCTGCCAACCACGGCGAAGGGCGTGAGCAGGGTGGCGCTGGTTCGATCGTGATGAAGCAGCCCGCCCGCGCTCGCGGCAAAGCGCTCGCCCGCGCTCGAACGCAGGACCACGAGGCCCGCGATCACGACCAACACCATCGGCTCGGCGCCGGGCCGAAGCCCGACCAGCCCGGTCTCGCTGGGCACCCGCACACCGAGCAAGGGACCTTCGAACACGACCGCTTGTGGGGTTCGAATCGTGAAGGTGTAGGGCTCGCTCATGCGGCGCTGCCTCCTCGCACGTCCGCCAACGCGCCGATCATGAACAAGCGATCTTCGGGCAGGTCGTCGCACTCGCCCGACACGATCGCCAGCACGCCATCGACGGTGTCGGCTCGGCTGACCCGCTGCCCGGGGATGCTGGTGAAGGCCTGGGTGACGAAGAAGGGCTGGGTCAGAAAATTGCGGAGGCGATGCGCGCGACCGACCACGACTCGATCTTCGGGCGCGAGCTCGTCGAGGCCGAGCATCGAGATGATGTCGCGCAGCTCCTCGAGCCGGGCGAGGATCCGCCGCGCCTCTTCGACCGCTCGATAGTGGCGCTTGCCGACGATCGCCGGATCGAGCGCCTTGGACGACGAGGCCAGCGGATCGACGGCCGGGTAGTAGCCCTCGGCCGCGACGTCGCGGCTGAGCACCAGCGCGCTGTCCATGTGCCAAAACGCGTGGGTCACCGCCGGATCGCCGTAGTCGTCGGCCGGCACGTAGACCGCTTGGACCGAGACCATGTCGCCGTGGCGGGTGGCGGTGATCCGCTCTTCGACCGCTGCGAGGTCGGCCGCGAGCGTCGGCTGATAGCCGACCCGCGAAGGCAGGCGACCGAGCAGACCGCTGACCTCCATGCCGGCCTGCACGTGCCGATAGAGGTTGTCGAGCACGAACATCACGTCGAGGCCGAGCTCGTCGCGGAAGTACTCGGCGACCGAGAGCGCCGCGAGGGCGACCATGAAGCGAGCGCCCGGCGTCTCCTTCATCTGGCCGAAGACCATCGCGGTCTGGTCGAGCACGCCGCGGCGCTTCATCTCTTCCCACAGCTCGAGGCCCTCGCGCGAGCGCTCGCCCACGCCCGCGAACACGGCCGCGCCACGCAGGCCCTCGACCGCGTTGTGGATGAACTCGGTCAGCACGATGGTCTTGCCAACCCCCGCACCACCAAACACCGCCGCTCGACCGCCGTGCAAGAAGGGACAGAAGAGATCGATCGCCTTGATCCCGGTCTCGTAGACCTCGCCCCAGGCTCGCCGCTCGCCCGCGCTCGGTGGCGCTCGGCGAACCGGGCGACGCAACGTGGTGTCGAGCGGCGGTCCGCCATCGATCGGCCGACCGAGCAGATCGAAGACCCGCCCGAGCAGCGCGCGGCCGACCGGCACGCTCAGCGGCTCGCCCTCGGACTCGACCGCGGCCCCGCGCGCCAGCCCTCGGGTCGACTCGAGCGCGATCGCTTGGAGCCGCGCGGCGTCGAGGTGGGCGTGGACGAAAGCGTTGATCCAGCCCTCGCCGAGCCGACAGCGAAGCGAGGCCCCGATCGCCGGCAACGCTCCGTCCATCTCGATCTCGAGCACCGTTCCTCGGACCACGATGACCTGGCCGATGAACGACGCGTCGTTTCGATCGTGTGCTGCCGACAAGTCGTCTGCAAGCTAACAGCGGCGCCGAGCGCCAGCCACACGCACACCCCGCAGCTTTTGCGTCGAGGCGATTCGAATCATTCGCAGATCGCCGGCTGATCGCAGGACCAGCGCTCGTCACCGGGATCGTAGGCGCACCAGTAATTCGGGCAGTCGGACTCGTAGATGCAGTCGTCGACCTCGGTCCGACAATGCACGGACTCCGGGGTGGCGCAAAGGCTGAGCCCGAGCCGACAACGTGGCACCGACTCGTCGGGCACCGCCGGGCAGTCGGCCTGGCCAGCACAATCGGCCGGCAGGCAGATGTTGCGGGAGCCCGAGCCCCAGACCCCTTCGACGCCGCCGCTGCACATGCAGACCTCGTTGGCGCCGCAGTCGGAGTCTTTCATGCAATTGTTGCCACAAAAGCAATAGTCAGGATCGGTGCCGTAGTAATTGAGGCATTCCTCTTCGGCGGCACAATTATCGCAATTCGGCGAATCCACGCAGACATCGTACGCGTTGGCGATCGGGCAATCGATCGCTTCCATGCGAAAGAGGCTGTCCTTGCAATATAGCCAGCCCGACCAAGCATCGGTCAGCTGACCCTCGGCATCCGTGAAGGTGACCGGCACGCAGTCGGCCGGCAGCTCGTTGGGGACATCGGGCGTCGGGCCCGACTCCTCGCTGCTGCTCTCGCTGCTCGTGCTCTCCGAGTCGGTCGTGGTCGTGGTCGTGGTCGTGGATGTGGATGTGGTCGTGGAGCTCGAATCGCTCGAGCTCTCGGTCCCGCCCACTTCGTCGCCCGTCACCTGGCGAGGACCACAGGCGAAGAGCAGAACGAGCGGGAGCAAGCGCGTACGCATCGGACCACGATAGCGGCCGAGGCTCAGGGGCGCGATCGAATTCGACGTGGCCAACGATGCAGCCCG
>JAMHUH010000897.1:0-2709 GCA_035904925.1 Nannocystaceae bacterium | reverse complement strand
CTGCAACGAGGCCGGCAGGCCCGCCATCTTCTATGCGCATCCGTGGGAATTCGACCCCGAGCAGCCCCGCATGCCGCTCTCGCCGATCAAGCGCTTTCGCCACTACAACAACCTCGACAAGACCCTGGCCCGGCTCGACCGTCTGCTCGGCGAATTCGCGTGGGGGCCGATGGGTCCCTGGGCCGAGTCCGCGCGCGCACGACTGAGCCCGGCCCGCGCCGCCTGAGCGTCGATCCTCGTCGTGAGCAGCAGCGCCGCAACCCTCCACGATCCTGCGAGCCGCCCGGGCCGTCCCCGCGATGGCTTCGAGCGCGCCGTGGTCGTGTTGATGGCCCTCTCGGCCTTCGTGTTCATCGAGCCGGCGCCGGTCGACCTGCTGACGATGCTGCTGGTCCCGATCGCGCTCTTCGGTCGCCGCCTCGCGATCCCAGCCGGCAGCAGCTTCGCGCTGGTGAGCGTGGCCTCGTTCGCGCTGGCCAACCTGATCTCGCTGCCGCTCGCCGGCTACCCCGACGTCGCGCTGCGCTTCTTGGCGATCACCACCTACTTGGTGGTCAGCTGGGTGTTCGTGGTCGGCGTGTCCGGCAAGCTCGGCGAGCGAGCGGTCCGCTTGGTCATGCTCGGTTGGTCGTGGGGGGCGGTGCTCACCGTGATCCCGGCGATCGCCAGCTACTTCGGCGCCTTCCCCTTCGCCGAGCGGCTCGCCTACGCCGGCCGACTCCACGCGCTCTTCAAAGATGCCAACGTGCTCGGTGCCTGGTTGGTCGCGCCGACGGTCTGGGCGACCTCGCGGCTGGTCAGCCTCGAGCGATCGCAGCGGCTGCCCTGGGCGATCGTGCTGATCGTGTGTGGCTTCGGCGTGCTGCTGACCTACTCGCGCGGCGCGTGGATCAGCGTCGGTGTGGCCTTGCTGCTCTTCTTCGCCCTGCGCATGGTCGCCTACGGCTCGGCCCGCGCCCGCGTCATGACCCTGCTCGCCGTCCCGGTCGCGATCGTCTTGCTCGCGATCGCGCTCGATCGCCTGGCCAACGTCGCGGTCGTGCAAGACATGCTCACGCAGCGGCTCGGCCCGCAGCACTACGACGTCGATCGCTTCGCAACCCAAGAAGACGCGCTCCAGGTCGCGCTCGAGCGGCCCTTCGGGATCGGCCCGGGCCAGGTCGAGAAGACCTTCGTTCGCGCGGCCCACAACGCCTACGTGCGCGCCTTCGTCGAGAACGGCTACCTCGGCGGGCTCGCGTTGGTGTTGATCTGGTTCGGCTCGCTGCTGCGCGCGGCCTGGCTGGCGATCGACTCGCGCGACCCGGCCCTGCAAACCGCGATGGCGGTCGTCGCGGGCTGCATGGCCGCCATCTGCGTCGAGTCGCTGGTGATCGACAGCGTCCACTGGCGCCATGCCTGGCTGCTGGCCGGGCTCGCCTGGACGCCCGCGCTCGTGCGATCCTCCCCGCGCCGATGAACCTCCCCGAGCGCGTCCCGGAGCGCGAGCCCAGCCGCGATCCTCCGCAGCGGATCGCGTTCGTGATCACCCGCAGCGACGTGATCGGCGGCGCCCAGCTGCACGTGTTCGAGCTCGCTCGCGCGCTGCGAGCCGCCGGCCATCACGTCACCGTCATGACCGGCGAGGGGCCCTTCGTCGACAAGCTGCGCGCGATCGGGGTCCCGGTCTGGCCGGTGCCCGAGCTGATCCGCGCGATCGATCCGATCACCGACGCGCGGGCGGTCGCTCGCCTCCACCTGGCCCTGCGCGCCTTCAACCCCGACCTGATCAGCACGCACTCGACCAAAGCTGGCTGGCTCGGTCGCGTGGTCGGCAAGCTGCTCGGCGTCCCGGTCTTGGTCACCGCGCACGGCTGGCTGCTCGAGCCCGGCCGGCTCGAGCCTTGGCAGCGAGTCGCCAAGCTGGCCGAGCGAGCGAGCGCGCCCTTGGCCGACGCGATCTTGTGCGTGTCCGAGTACGATCGAAAGCTCGCGCTCCAACATCGGATCGCGCCGGCGGCCAAGCTGCGGATGGTCCACAACGCGCTGCCCGAGGGGCCCGAGTTCCCGCTCGCCGATCCCTCGCGCAGCCCGGCCAAGCTGATCATGGTCGCGCGATTCGAAGCGCCCAAGGATCCGCTGACGGCCCTCGCCGCGCTGGCTCGCTTGCGCGCGCTCGACTGGAGCTGCGAGCTGATCGGCGACGGTCCGATGCGACCCGAGGTCGAGCGGGCGATCGCCGATGCCGATCTCGGCGACCGGGTCCAACTCGCCGGAACCCGCGACGACGTCCCTGCTCGGCTCGCCGACGCCCAGCTCTTCATGCTGATCACCCGCCGCGAAGGCTTCCCGATCGCGGTGCTCGAAGCGATGCGCGCCGGCCTCCCGGTCGTCGCCAGCGACGTCGGAGGTATCGCCGAGGCGCTGAGCGACGGCGAAACTGGAGCGCTGGTCCGGCCGGGTGATCCCGAGGCGCTCGCCGACGCCCTCGCGCCGCTCTTGCGTGATCCAGCGCTGCGCTTGCAACAGGGCCGAGCCGGGCGCCAGCGTTTCTTGGCCGAGTTCGCCTTCGCCACTCACCTGCGTCGGATCTGGGCGGTATACGCGGAGCTGTGCGGGCTCATGTCCCCCTCGACAGAACCGTGAACGCTGCGGCACATTCGTGACATGGCCTTCCGTGCTCGCTCGCCCCGACCCCTCGTTCTCTCCCTCGCCACGCTGAGCTTCGCC
>JAMHUH010000896.1:0-65347 GCA_035904925.1 Nannocystaceae bacterium | reverse complement strand
GCCTTCACCCCCATCTTCACCCCCCATTTTCATCCCAGCGCCGCGATCGCAGCGATCAATTCCGCATCGCGTGCGCAGGCCTCCCAGCTGGCCGCGAAGTCGCCGTCGAGCTGGCCCGCCAACCAACGCGGGCCCAAGACGGCCGCGACCGCCTGATGCTCGCGCGCCCGATCGTCGTGCCCGAGCCCGTAGTCGGCCAAGCGCAAGGTCGGGGGTAGCGTCCAGCCGCGGCCCTCGTCCATGGCCAAGAACGCTTCGAGCCCAATTCGCTCGAGCTCTCGTTACGCGACCAGCGTCAAGACGCTGTGGCGAAGCTCGGGTGGCTGGTCCTTGTCGACCCGCCAAAAGCCGCGCGGCGCCGCATCGACCCGCCCGACGCGTCCGAGCGGCAGATCGCAGCCAGCGAGGATCCAGGCCAAGTCGTCGACGCTCAGGCCAAATTGTTTGGCGACGAGCGCGTCGAGGACCACGCGCAAGCGCAGCCGCTCGTGCCGGGTCAGCGCCCAATGGTGGGTCCACGGCCGATCGAGCGAATCGGCGAGCTCGAGCCAGAGCGGCGCGAACGAGCGGTTCGCACAATTCGAGGCCGCGACCCGAGGATAGCCCTGCTGCGACCAGGGCCGGGGCAAGGGCAGCTCCTGGGCGATGTAGGCGTTCACGTTGGTCCCGCCCAAGCGCTGCCGCGCGGCCCAATCCACCGGCCAAGAATTCATCGCGGCGGCCAGCCCGAGCGGGTCGCGGCTGCCGAGCAGGCCGAGCGCGTTGCCGCAGGGCAAGTCGGGGATCAGCGCGCCAATGATCGTCCGCGCGTCGGTGGCTCGTGCGATCATTCGAATCGCGAATTTGCTGCCCCGCCTGACCTTGTCGCGTCGCGCATATTCGGAGGCGGCGACCAGATATTGGGCTGCGTGCTGCTTGTTCGGCCAGGTCTGCGCCTGCCAGCCGCCCGCGCCATGGCCCGCGGCCCAACAATCGAATTGATGGATCATCGCGCCCTGGGCGAGCGGCAGCGCGACGCCTTCGATGTCGGCCAGATCAATCGCGTGTTGCCCATCCCGGGCGAGGATCAGCCCGCGGGGCCGCTCGAGCGAGCCGCTCGGGCCCGTGTAGGGTCGCCAGCCACCGGCCAGCCAATGCCCGAATTCATCCGGTCGATAGCCGGCCTCTGCCCAGGTCGAGCAGGGCGCGAACGAGCCCGAGTCGGAGGTCATGTGAAATTCGCTCGACGACTCGATCCCCCAGCCCTCGGGCCCGCGATCGCCGAGCCGCACGCCCTGGACGTAGAGCCGCTCGAGCAGGGCCAAGTCGCGCGCGTGGTCGAGCTCGACGATCGCCTTGGACTCGGGGCTGAATCGAAGGATCTGGGCGCGCGGATAAGCGAGCGTTCGCGGTGCCTCGGCGCTCCACTCGGCCAGGTCCCGGCGCATGAAGCCGGCCTGGATCGCGTCGGTCCGGCCGCCCTTCTCGACCACGATCGCGGCGAACTTGAAGGATCGATGAATGGCGAAGATCTCGTCGCGGTTTTCGAACGCGAAGAGCCACTCCCAATTGCAGCGATCGAGCAAGAGCTCGCGCAGCGCCGCGCTGCCCTTGTCGGTGTAGAGCCCGCTCGGCACGATCAAGCCGAGCCGCCCACCTTCGCGCAGCAGCGCGTGACCGCGCTCGACGAAAAGCTTATAGGAATTGAGATCGGCCGAGCCTTGATGATGAAAGCGAGCGCGGACCCAATTCGCCAGGGCCTCGAAGCCGGCTCGATGCGCCTTCCACTCGCGCTCGAGCGCGGGCGATCGGGCAAAAGCCTCGGCCTGCCAGCGCAGCGCCGCTTGCTTGCCGAGCGCGGGATAGCCAGGATCGTATTTGGCGAAGAAGTGCTTGGAATTGGGCTTTTGAACGTCCCAAGGCGGATTCCCGATCACGGCGTCGAAGCCCGCGCGCGGCGATTCGAACACCTCGGGAAATTCGAGCGGCCAATGAAAGCAGCGATGCGGCGCGTCGACCTCGTCGGCGCTCGGCGGGTCGTCGGGCCCGCGCCCGACCAACGCGTTGCCGCACTTCAAGCGCTCGGCGAGCGCATCGAAGCCCGCTGCAGACCCGCCCATCTCGATCCACAGCGCGGCGCGGGCGAGTTCGACGGCCAGCGGATCGAGGTCGACCCCGTAGAGGCAGCGCTCGATCACCTCGGCGCGGCGGCTCGGCCCGCCTTGCAAGCGCGCGGACTCATCGAGCGCGTCGCCCAGCCAGCGCGCGGCGGCCAGCAAGAACGCGCCCGAGCCCATCGCGGGATCGCAGATCCTCGCGCTCAGGATCACGTCGGCGGGTTTGGCTCGCCAACCACCTTCGGGCGCGCGATCGTGGGTGAGCGGCTGCAAGGTTCGGCGCACGGTCGCGGCGGCCAGCTCGGGCGGCGTATAGAAGGCGCCGGCGCCTTTTCGTGTGGCGGCCCAGCCCACCCACGACCACTCGCCGGACTCGCTGCGACGCAGCTCGTGGTCGTGCAGGGCCTCGTAGAAGTCTCCGAGCGACTCGCTCGGAAGCGTCGCGAGATCGGCGGGCGCGAGCGACTCGAGCAGGCGCAGGACTCGTGCGTCGTCGATCCGATCGTCCGCGCGCTCGAGCTCGTCGAGCTCCCCCGCGAAGGCCCGCAAGCGCTCGAGCAGCCGCGGCCACGCGTCGAAGCCCGAGCTTCGAGCCGACTCCCGCGCGAGTCGGTCACGCAGCTCGTGGAGGCCGCCCGCGATCGCCAGGCGCCCGCGCGCCTCGGCCAACGCGATCGCGACCAAGCGCATGATCGTGCGCTTGGCCGCGAGGTCGATCGCTGCGATCTCGACGCCCGCACCCACGAGCCCTTCGAGCCGGGGCCTCGACCCCTCGATCAAGCATGCGAGCGCCTCGACCACGCCCTCGTGCGCGCGTGGCTTCACTGGGTCACGAGCTCGACCCGCAGCGTGTACTCGTCGGGCGGCGCGCTCGGATCGGCGCCAGGCGTCCGCGTGATCACGTCGATGCTGCCCGAGCGCGCGAGCGGATCGAAGACCGAGACCCGAAAGGTCCCCGTGGCGTCTTCGCTCGGCCGCGCGCCGAAGGTCGTCGTGGCCGCGAAGTCGAGCGTCAGCTGATCGGCCTCGACGCCGACCAGCGTGTAGCGACGGGTCGTGTTCATGCCCTCGCCCGCGTGCGTCGCCGTCCAGCTGCCACCGATCCCGACCGGCTCGCTCGGCAGCGGGACCGCGAAGAGCTCGATCAGCTCGGGCAGCGCCGGCATCATCGCCCAGCCTTTGGTCTGCGCGAGCGCTCGGATCCTCGTCGCGTCCGCGCGCGCCTGCCCCCGCATCGCCGCACACTCGACGCTGGCCTTGGGCGCCGCCGCAGCCATCATCTCGGCCAGCGACGCCAAGGGCCCCTCGGGCACACCGAACTCGCAGTCGATCCCGGCGAAGCCAAAGCTGGCGAGGTCGGCCATCGACCACCAATGCAGCATGATCGCGATCTGCGTCTCGCCGCTCCGCGCTCCTCGAATCGCAAAGTGGATCCGCCGCGCCGACTTTGCCTGCTGATAGACCAGCGGACGTGGGTCGGTCCCCGGCACCACCACCGCGACCGTCCAGTCGGGGATCGCCACCGGCTCGACGGACGAGTCGTAGGTCTGGGCCGAGAGCTCGGCCGAGAGCTCGATGCTCGCTGGCGGCGAAGCGCCTGCTCCCCACGCCGGCTCGCTCGCGGCATCCCGATGCGGAGGCGACCCGCTCGGATCGGGGCCATCGCGTTCGCTCGAGCTCGCGTCGCCGCGACAGCCCAAGGGCGAGACCATCAAGGCGATCGACAGCGACCAAGATCCGAGTCCGAGCAGGCGTGGGCAAGTCGACACCGGCGCACGATAGCGCACCTCGGCCTGGTACTCTCGACCGATGCGGAGCGCACGACCGAGTCTGCCCCTCGCCCTCTCGATCACCCTCACGACCACGACGATGACCAGCACCCTGGGCTGCGGTCCGGACTCGGTCAGCGCCGACGAGGTCGGCTCCGCCAGCGAGACCAGCTCCGCCACCGGCACCGACACGTCGGCCCTGACGAGCACCGACGAGACCACGGGCAACATGTGCGCCGAGGTCTGGATCGAGCCGGAGTACGTGTTCCCCAACCTGCTGATCTTGGTCGACGCGTCGAGCAGCATGGTCCGCGAGACCTGGGACGACGACGGCGATCCGCTCACGCCCGAGGTCACGCGCTGGAGCTCCGCCCGCAAGCTCGTCAAGCAGGTCGTCGACGGCCTCGACGCGACCACCCACCTCGGCGTCCAGCGTTTCCCCGCCGCCGCGGCCTGCCCGAACGCCACGCTCGACGCCCCCAGTTGCAGCGACGCCGACGCTTGCCTGGTCGACGCCGAACCCGAGGTCCCGGTCGGCCCCGACCAGGGCGACGCAATCTTCGCCTCGCTGCCAGGCAGCAGCGCCGACGCGATCGAGATCGCCGGTGGCAGCCCCGCCGCCGCCGCCTTCAGCGTCGCTCACGATCACCTGCTCCCGCTCGCCGAGACCAGCTACAGCGCGATCTTGCTGATCACCGACGGCGCGCCCAATTGCGGCCAAGGCCTCAGCTTGCCCGAGTCGCTCGAGACCTACGACGCGAGCCTCGTCGCCCAGGTCGACGCGGCCTTCAGCGCCGATCAAATCCCGACCTACGTCGTCGGCGTCGACGTCCAAGACGCTCCGACCCAGCCCGGCTTCGACAGCCCCGCGACCAACCCCTTCACCACGCTCAACGAGCTCGCGCTCGCCGGCGGCATGCCGCAGAACTTCGGCATGGATCCGCAGAAGTTCTACACGCTCGACGAGCCCCAGACCCTCTTGGACGCGTTCCCGCCCTTTGCCGACGACTACACCTGCACCATCGACCTGACCATGACCGAGGCTGGGGCGCCCGATCCCGAGCTCGTGGATCAATTGCAGGTGTTCTTGGACGACTCGGTCTACGAGACCGACGACTGCGCGAACGAAGATGGCTGGGCGTGGATCGTCAAAGGGGAGATCATGAGCTTCTGCGGCGCCGATTGTGGGGAGTTTGCGATGGGGGCGCCGGCGCACATCATTTACGGGTGCGGCGAGAGTGCTTGATTTCGCGTGACCAGTTCAGGAACCCCGCTCGATCACGCTCCAGCGCAAGGCACCGTCGCTGATGGAGCGACCCTCGGTATAGCGGCCGTGACTCTCGACTCCGCGGACGACCAAGACATCGTCGCCCTCGAGCTCGATCTGGATCACGTTCGAGTACTTGCTGTGATCCTGGGGACCTATGCCTTCGAGCGTGGTGGACCACAATTGCGCGCCGCTCTCGAGCGCAAAGGCGGCTGCCCGGGCGCCGCTGGAGATGCGTCCCCAGCTGACCAGGACCAGGCGATCCCCGGCACGGATCAGCGTCCCGCGACCGACGAAGTCGACCTCGACGGGATGCGCCCACGCGGGGCTGCCGTCGGATTGGGTGCAGCCCAGGGTCGAGCGATCCTGCTCGTCGTCGTGCTCGAAGGTGCAGTGGCGGCCATCGGCGAGGGCCAGGTCGAATTTGGGCTCGGGCTCGGGTTCGGTCTCGTTCCAGCGCCAGGCGGGCAAGCTCGGCTCGTCGAGAGTCAGGTGATTGAGCAAAGCCCCGCTGGTAGGATCCATCGCCTCGATGTAGGCGCCATGGGATTCGGCGCCATAGGCAATCAATTGCCCCTCGACCAGGCGCAGCTGCACGACATTGAAGTATTCGCTGTGGGCTTGGGGGCCGATCGCCAGGGCCTGACGGGTCCACAGCGGCTCGCCCTTCGGCAGCGAAAACGCGTGAATCTGGGCGCCCGAAGAGATCGCCGGATAGTCGGCCACGAAGAGTCGTTCGCCATCGCTGGCCAGCGCGACGCCAGGCACGAAGTCCTCGGTCAGAGGCTGGCACCAGCGCAGGGCTTGGCCATTCGCGTCGCCGCTGCAACAGACCTTGCCGGCGGTGTGGGCCGCGTCGTCGTGCTGGAACTGGCAGTCCAAGCCGGCGGCGAAGATCTGCTTGGGGCCGACGTCGTCGAAGGGGCCGTCTCGATCGCCCAAGTGGATCCAGCGCCATGCATTGGGGGCCGTCGAGGCAACGAGCGGCGACCCGGGCTCGGGCTCGAGGGTGAGGGCGTGGGCGTCGCCGGACGCGATCGGCTCGCTGGGCTCGGGGTCGGCGCTGTGGCTCGTGCATGCGGACAGCAAGGCGAAGGCGAGCGGGGCGAAGCGCGAGCGGTTCTGCATGCGGGCCAACTCTAGCAGGCCGTGGCGATCTCGCAGGCCTGGCGATCGCTCCCATCCTCGATTTGGCCTGGACGCGCAGGCTCAGGGTCGGCGGACGAGGCTGAAGCCACCGCTGACGCCGAAGTGGCAGTCGTTGGCGTCGAAGATGGCCTGGAACAGGCTCACGTCCCAAGCCATCGCGCCGCTGTCGAGCAAGGCGACCTCGCCGATGTGGACGTCGATGACTTGATCGCCGGCGCTGGCCTGAATGTAGCCGGCGATGATCCCACCCTCGCCGGTGCAGCCTTGCCACTCGGCGCAGTCGTGTTTGCCGTCGACCTGGACCTCTTGGAAGTTGCTACCGAGGCCTTGGGCGTTGGCGGCGAAGATCGGACCCTCGGCGTTGCGCAGCTGGTAGGACTCGACGTTGACGCCCTGCAGCAGCCGGTGGCCCGATGGCGATCCCGATGGCGATCCCGATGGCGCGTGGATCGACGGCGGCTGGACGTCGCCGCCCTGGCTCTCGAAGGCGCGGGCCTCGAAGGTCAGCGAGTCGCCGACGCTGACCCCCGCCGGCAGCCCAGCGGCGGCGGTGGTGATCTCCACGCTCGCGCCCTCGGGCAAGGACGGGGTCAGGTGCTCGCAGCTCAGGCCCATGCTCAGGGTCGCGCCGTCGAAGTCCATGGTGTCGAGGATGCAGGTCCCCGAGTAGTCGAGGCCGACGCTGGGGTCGACAGGCTGGTTGTTCTCGATCTCGGAGAAGCCGAAGAGATCGAGGGTGTAGGTCAGGGGCACGCCGGACTCGGCGGGGAGGCACTCGCCGCCGGTGGTGCCGCTCTCGTCGGTGGTGCCGCTCTCGTCGGTGCTGCCGCTCTCGTCGGTGCTGCCGCTCTCGTCGGTGCTCCCGCCCTCATCGTCGTCCCCGGGCACAGGACACCCCAACAACAACAGCCCGAGCAGCCCTGACGATGCAGTCGCTTTACGCATGACCCAAACGTGCCGCGGCGCGGGTGGATCGATCACGGCACAGCCCTGAAACGCGCGGGCGAGCTCGAGGTCCGTGGCCCTTCGCTGGCCATCAGGGCCACGCCGAGCGCGAGTCGCCACGATCCTCACGGCTTCGAGCCCGTGCTACCGTGCGGTCGAGGTGACACAGGATCGCCACGAGCCCGGATCGGTCGCCGCCATTGAAGAGGACGCCGCACTCCTGCGTGAGCAGCTCGCAATTCGCGATGCGATCATCGCGGGTCAGCAGGCGGTCATCAATGAACTCAGCGCACCGATCATTCCGGTGTCTGCCGAGCTCTCCGTCGTCCCCTTCGTCGGCCCCCTCGACGATGAACGGATTGATGACGCGACCGACCGAATACTCCACGCAGTCGTGGGCGCGGCCACCCAGGTCATCGTCATCGACCTCACCGGCATCTCGAGCTTCGACGACAGCGTGGTGCATGGACTCGCACGCATGGTCAGCGCGCTGAGGCTCGTGGGGGCGAGCTTGGTCCTCACGGGGATTGGGGCCGGGCTCGCGCTGGCCCTCAGCTCGGCCGAGCTTCCACCGATCGGGACACACCCGTCGCTACAAGCCGCGATCGCAGCACACGCCCGACTCATCAGGTCCAGCGAACATCATAGGCGATGAGCGTTGGACTCCGGGCTTCGGCGTCAATGTCGACCGTCTTGCCACCCGCGGCCTCGACCGCCGCACGAATGGCCATCGCGTAGCCCTTGGCGACCAAGAGCGGGCAGTGCTGAGGTGGCGTTCGCATCAGCAGCACGCCCCCACGCCGGTCGCGTGTCGTCTCGACCTCGATCTGGGTTCCGGCGTGGAAGAGCTGCCAGCGCTCGGTCGCCTGGATCAAGACCTTCTTGGGACTGACAAAGCGGAACAAGATCCGAAACGCGAGGGAGTCGAGCAGCGCCCGATTTCCGTGCAGCGCGTGCTCGAGGTAGGCCAGCTCGCCGCCGTGGTGATCGTGAGCCGTGATGGTCATCAGCGCGTGAACGGGGACCTCGGGCACCCATCCGCTCGGCGCCGGTGGATGTTCGAAGAGCTCGACGATCGCCCGCGGCAGCGACGTTGGCGGAGCGTAGCCCGTCAGCGTGTCGAGCAACGACCGAACCACCGCCCCCTTCATCCGGCACTCCGGGTACGAGTCGATGCCCGCAGGCAAGCTGGCGAGGTACTCGTGCATCGCGTCGTGACCGGCGCTCATGGAAGAGACTCTACCAGCCCTCATGTCGAGGGTGGCCACGGGGTGCCGAGGTCAGCCGCAGGCCATCGCAGTCGAGGGTGGCAGAGGTTCGGAGATCGAATCATTCGGCCCCGCGCGAGGGCGGAAGCTCGCCGCCCGTCGCAACCTCGACGACCTTCCCGCGCCGCGCCGGCTTGCGTGCCGCGATCCACTTGCCCAGCCAGCCACCCTTGGCCCGCGCGTAGATCTCCCGCATCTCGACCGCCATCCGATTGTGGCTGATCCGAAAGTGGATCAAGTCGCTGACCAATTGTCGGCTCTTCCAATAGCGCATCGCGCCGTCGATGAAGTCGAACCAGGCTTCGATCCAGGTGTAGAAGCGGCCGCCCTTGGCCGAGGCGCCGGAGCTGGCCGAGAGCTTCTCGAGCTTCTGCTTCCAGATGGCCTCGGCCTTCTCGAACAGGGCCTGGCGCATGTTCTGCTCGATCGGGCTGCCGCCGGTGATCTCGGGCAGGCGCGCGACGAGCATGCCGGTGTCGGTGAAGCCGTTGTCGGAGTTGCCGTCGAGCAGGCGCAGGATGTCGAGCCGGTACTTCTCGTCGGGGTGGTCGAGCTTGGCCAGGTTGACGCTGACCAGGTCGAGCGAGAGCCAGCGATAGATGAAGTCGAGGCCGGTGCCCTTGATGTTCTGGGTGCCCATGATGGTCAGGTGCACGCCAGGCGGGACGGCCTTGGCACATTGCTCGATCACCTGATCCCCGGTCGCGCCGGAATTCCAGACCACGACGATCTGGCTGCGGAACATCTGGGTCCAGCCGGCGATGAGCTTGGTGGTGAGCTCGGTCAGGCCGGTGGCGGAGCGCGAGGCGAGCACGCTCTCGAGTTGGGCCGCCGCCCGACCGGCGAGGATGATCTTGACCACGCGCAATTCGAAGTGGGCGGCGAAGTCGGCCCAGGTCGGCAAGGCGAGGACCTCGTATTTGGTGACGACGCTCGGATCCTCGACCGATTCGGCGTGGACGCGCTCGAGCGCGGCCTGCATGTCGCGGTCTTTGTTGTAGTCGGCACGAGCGGCGTCGAAGTCGAGGCCAGCCTTGACGTCGCCGCGCCAACGCTCGACCTGCTCACGAAAGCCGAGCGCGGCCTTGGACTCGGGGTCGAAGCGGCGGCCGATCGAGGCGAGGCCGAGGCGCAGGTGGCCGCACAGGCGCTCCCACCAACCTTCGACGGGGGCGCGGACGCGGGCCAGCAAGGTTCGCAGGCGCTTGCGGGCCCGATCGTGGGCCTCGCCGCCTTCGGCGAGGCCAGCGGGCTCGACCAGCTCTTGCTCGGCGGTGAAGTTGGCCAGCGCGCGATCGATGAAGATCGAGAGGCCGGCGAGGTTGGTGCCGATCAGCACGTGGGCGTCGACGGTGACGTCGTTGACCAAGATGCGCGAGAAGACCTCGGAGCGGGCGACCCGGTCGTCGCGGTTGTTGACCACGGTGATGACCATGCGCTCGGGATCGGCGTTGGCGGCCAATTCGACGCAGCCGGTCCGCTTCCAATTGTTGAGAAAGCCGGCGCGCTCGTTGGCCGAGCAGCCGTTGACGAAATTCAAGCGCCGGCCCCGAACGACCACCTCGGGATAGAATTTCAAGACCCCGAGATCGGGGTAGACGTAATCGGCCATGCAGACGATCGCCAATTCGTCTTCGATGCCGAGCTGTCGGGCCAATTCGGTGACCAGCGCGATGTTGCGAGGGTGCTCCGAATAGGGGAAGAGCGCGAGCAGATCGCCGCAGAGCAGGTCGCCCTCGTGATCGCCGATCGCGACGAATTCACAGTCGCGCCGGACCGCAGAGGCGCGCAGGACCGGGTTGAAGCCCAGCTCGGAGCTGATCACGAGGTTGCCCTGGGGCACGAAATTGCCGATGACCGTGGCCACGTCGATGCCGGCCGGACCCTGAATGTCCTCGTGGTCGGGGTAGGTGTTGGTCAAGGTCGCGTAGTCGTCACGCATCCAGCCACGCTGCATGATGTCGACGTATTCGGGGTTGAGCGCCATGCACTCCCACAAGAACACCTCGGCCTCGAGCCCGGCGGCCAATTCGAGCAGGTTGCGTTGCTCCCAGATCGTCGCTTTGTTGTAAGGCCGGAAGGTGAAGATCTCGACTTGCGGGCCGGCCGGCGCGGCGTGGATGAACATGGCCTCGCAGCCGGTGGTCTTCGAGAAGGTTCGAAACCCGAGCCCGTGGAACATGCCGGCCTTGAGCCGCTCGGTGCCCGACTTGCCGCGCGTGCCCCAGCCGCCGACCGAGAGCGCGATGCTGGCCCGGGCGTTGGCGACCGCGCGCCGGCGAACGTGGCTGGAGCCCAAGAAGAGCGCGAACAAGGCCAAGCCATAGAGGCCGAGCGCCTCTTGGCTGTTGCCCTCGAGCGTCAAGAAGTAGTGAAGGTTGCCGCGCAGCCAGTCGCCGTCGAAAGGCGCCTCGCCGAAGCCCGAGAGCGCGGTCGCGGCCGCCAGCGAGGCGCTCGCTCGAGCGGGCGCGGGCTCGCTGGGGGGCTCGCTGGTTGGGGGCGCGGGCTCGTCGGGGGTCGGCTCGGGGGTCGGCCGAATGACGCCCGAGGGTCGCGCGGGGAAGAGCGCGGCGACTCGCGGCGGGATCGGATGCGGCGTGGCCTGGTCGAAGGGCAAGGGTGGATGGGCCGCGAACGAGACCTCGACGCCGTAGTGATCGCGCAGCTCGTCGATGTAGCGGCGGCGCTCGGTCGGCTCGTCGGAGAAGAGCACGCGCCGGCGCAGCTCCGAGAGCTGCGGGTAGCGGAGGTTGAGCCGCAAGCGGCGACGCAGCCGCTGCCAGAGCCCGCCGGTCAAGCGCATGCGGGTCACGCCGTAGCTCGAGGCGATCGCGACCTCGCGGGCCGACGCGCCAGGCCGCAACCAAGGCAGCCCGAGCACGTCGTCGACCAAGGGCAGCTGGCGACCCCAGCCGCCCTCGAGATCGATCGCCAGGCGCTCGCCCGGGACGACGGTCGCGGTGACCTCGTCGAGCCGGCTCGGGTGCGCGCGCAGGCGTCCGCGAAAGCTGCGGCCGACGGTGTGGCGGAAGGCTTGGCGCTTGTTCGAGCTGAGGTGGCGCAGCTCGTGGATGATTCGCCAGATCCGCGTGACCCGATGCTCGCCGCGACGCACGAGCAGCTGCTTGCCGCTGCGTGCCGGCTCGACGTCGACGCCCCAGTCGTCGCGGGTGAGCTCGGCGAAGATCCGGCCGAGCTCACCCTCGTCGGGCCGCACGCCCGCGTGCGTGGGCACCTTGACCCGGCCGACGCCGCCGGGCTCGACCTTGGCGATCGCAGCGGCGAGCTGCTCGGTCCAGGCGATCCGCTCGGGTCGCAGGGCGCGGTCGAGCGCCTCGAGGCTGGCCGCCGCGGTCTCGTGGATCTTGGCCGGGCGCTGGCCGTCGGCCAAGCAGCGATGCAGCGGGGCCTCGAAGCTGGCGATGAACTCGCGCGAGCGCGGGGCCAAGGCGGTGGTCGCGAGCAAGGTCGCGAGCGCGACGGCCTGCTCGCAGGCGATCAACGCGACCAAGGTGTCTTGCTCGCGGGCGATCGCGTCGCGCAGGCGATCGGCGACGGGCTCGACCAGGGCGGCGAGCCGCTCGGTGTCGGCGTCGTCGTCGGGATCGCAGCGGCCCGCGACCACGCGCACGGCTTGGACGATGCAGAGCAGCGCCCAGGCCCGGACCCGCGAGGTCTCTTCGGTCGCTTCGCCGGACTCGAGCGTGCTGCCAGCGGCAGGGCCCCGAGCAAGCCGCCGCGCCCAGGTCACGAAGGTCTCGGGTCGGGCGACGAGCTCGACCAAGGCCTTGCAGTGACCGACGCGGGCGAACTCGCTGGGCTCGCCGCGATCGAGCGCGGCCTCGAGCAAGGCGAGGTCGCCAGGATCGTCGACGTGGCGAGCGAGGTCGGCGATCAACATGCGCCGGACCAAGAAGTCGCGCCTGGGCCAGGCCGGCGGCGTGGTTTCGTCGAGCCCGAGCCGCTCGCGGATGATGGTTCGGGCCTCGATGACCGAGAGCCGACGGATCGCCGTGATCGCTCGGGCTTGGACCCACTCGTGCTCGTTGCGATCACGGCCGATCGCGGCGAGCACCCGGACCAGATCGCTGCGCTGGCGATCCGGGACCCCGCGATGGCCCGCGCCGCCTTCGTCGCCCGGCACCTCGAACACCGCGAGCACGACGTCGAGGCTCTCGACGCAGGCGAGGCGACTCGGCCAGTGGCGAATCAACGCGAACTGATCGATCAAGAAGCGGGCGGGATCGCTGTTGAAGACCAGCGCTTGGATGCTCTCGAGCTCGCCCGGGTCCTTGGTCGCGAGCGCGTCGCGGAGCGCAGGACCGAAGGCGATGATGCCGAGCTCGATCAAGATGATCAGCCGCTCGCGCTGGTCGTCGTAGCGCTCGCGCAAGGCGTCGAGATCGAGGAAGCGTCGGAGCGCGCGGCGATCGGTCAGCGCGTCGCGGCGGCTCGGCGCGGTCTCGTCGATCATCAGCTCGAGCCGGCGACGCTTGAGCGCGGGTGTCCGCGCGCGCGCGTAGGCGTCGACATGGCCGGCGATGTTGCGCTCGAGCGCCGCGAGCTCGCGCTGCAGATCGCCGACGACCCGCTGCAGCAGCACGGCCAAGCTGGCCAGCTGACTACAGACCGACTCGTCCCAGAGCTTGGCGGCCGGATCTCCGAGCACGCTGACCCGCTCGATCAGCGCGTCGATCCGGCGCGATCGAATGCGGACGTGCAGCGGCGGCAGCACGCGCTCGAGCAGGCTTCGCAGCAAGGCCTTGCTTCGCTCGGACCTCGACAACATCGCGTGACTCGACCGCCGGCCCGAGTCGGGCTGCGGCGGCGGTGGGATGAAGGTCGTGGGCGAGCGGCTCGGAGCCATCGGAACGGAGCACGCGAGTGTGACTCACAGACCGGGCTCCTGGCGACCCACACGTTGGCGATCGAGTGTGGTCGACTCCGCTTGACTTGGCTCGTCGGCCCAAGCGCGGGGCGCCAATGGCTCCCGGAACCAGCGCTCGCGCGGGCCTTGATCGCGCAGCCTTCGGCCAAATGTGGCGTCGACCCGAATCCATAGCTCGATCACGTTTCGGAGCGGAAAAGCCCCGGCGGAGGTCACGTACAGACGATCGCGCACTCCGAAGGCCATCAGCACGACATCGCGCAGCCAGACCCCGCTGCCGAGGCTGGCCTCGATGCGGTGCCGAACATAGAAATTCTCGCGGTCTGCGTCGGCGAAGCGCAGCGACGATTGGTAGCCGAACCGATAGATCGGGATCCAGGGTCGCGGCTCGCGGGCGATGCCCTCGACCCCGACCTCGAGATCGAAGTGATCGAGGCTGCTCATGTCGCTGTTGGGGACCAGGCCGGTCTCGACGAAGCCGACCAGGTCTTGCAGCGGAAACACGCGCAGGCCCAGCTCGGGGCGCAGGACGAAGGGGTGATCGTGGACGTAGCGCTGGTAGACCAGCGGGTGCGGCTCGAGCCCGTCGGTGGCCAGCTCGCCCGGGGTCAACGACTGCCAGCGATAGGCGAGCTCGAGCCCCGGACGCAGCTGGAACCAGCGACCGAGCGCGGTCGGCCGATCGATGAAGCCCTCGACCCGCACGCTGCCTTCGCTGCGGCCGTGATAGGGGTGAGCGAGCGCGCCGACTTGCGCGCCCGTCCGCAGGCCCGTGCGCGGGATGATGCCGGAGATCCGCAGCGCCCCACCGGCGGCGACCGGGCTGCGCTCGCGGACGTGGAGGTCGGCGGCGACCATGACCCAGAGTCGATTGGCGACCAGCTCGCGCCGCCAGCCCAACCGCGCGGCCAGGCCGAAGCGCGGGCGAAGATCGTCGACGTCGGCGAGGTCGTCGACGCCGGTCAGGACCGAAGCCTCGAAGCTGCCGACCCGGTTGCGCAGCAGCGCGAGCCGATCGAGCGCGACGATCTCGACCGGCTCGGGCATCGGCACCGGCAAGCGCAAGTCTTCGACGCGCGGCGGGTCCTCGAGCGGCTCGAGCTCGCGCAGCGACACGCGAACGGGCGGCGGGAGATCGGGTCGATCGCGACGCATGCGAACCCGGACCAGCGCGCGTCCGCTCGAGCTGGTGATTCGAATTCGATGCGGCCCGGGCTCGGTCAGCAGCACGGTCGACTGCTCGGCCTCGCTGACCAAGAAGCGCCGGCGCTGCTCGGTGATCACGGGCTGCTCGACGGCCGCGGCGAGCGGCAAGCTGCCGGGCTGCTCGGGCCCCAGCGGGGCGAATTCGGGATCAGGGCGGAGCGCCTCGACCTCGACCTCGAGCGAGCGCGGCGGGGTGGCGTCGGGAGCGTCGGGCTCGGGCTTGGCCACGATCACCGCGCGCGACTCGATCTCGATCGCCGCGGGCCCGAGCGCGATCAACTCGACCCCACGCTCGGGGCTGGCGGTCCACCACAGCGCGCGCCGTCGGGTGTCGATGGTGTGATCGCGTCCAGCCGCGGCGGCCTCGACCGAGCCGATCCCAGTCCGCAGCGAGCACTGCCAGAGCGGGTCGGTGTCGAGCCCGACCTCGAGCCGATGCCGACCGCGCTGGGTGACGTGGAGCTCGACGCGGGTCTGCTCGGCGTCGGCGATCGAGAGCTCGCGCTCGTCGACGGTCGGATCGCCCTCGCCACGCAGACGGATCTGCAGGTGGGCCTGGCCGAGCGAGGCGTCGTCGAGCTCGCCGATGCGCTGCGGGACGAGATCGGGCCGGGCCGCGCGACACCACAGCGCGAGGTTGATCGGCCCGGGCTCGGCGTCCCAGGCGAGGGTCGCCTTGTGCCCGGGCGTGAGCAGCTCGCCCTCTTCGGCTGGCCAGGGCGTCACCAGCAAGGTCTCGCGCACGCGCGCGGCGGGGCTCGGGGTCTGCTCGGCGGTCGGCAGCTCGAGCCGCTCGAAGCCCGCGTTGTTCTCGCTGTGATCGAAGGTCGACCACTCGCTGCGCAGCGCGGCGACGAAGGCGAGGCGGCGGACCAGCAAGTGGCCATGGACCGGCTCGAGCTCGCGGGCGAGCCCATGCGCGAGCCCTGGCAGGCCGGCGAGCCCGTCTTCGCTCGGATCGTCGAGCCGACGCAGCAGCGGCTCGACGGCCGCGACCCCGACCGCGATGGGCTCGCGGACATGACCGGGCGTGCCCTGCATGCGGCCATAGATCCGCGTCCAGAGCCGGCCGGCTTCGCCGAAGCGACCGGCGGCGACCAGCCAGTGCGCGCGGGTCAGCTGCGCGAGCAGGCCGTCGGCCCGCAGGCTCGTGCCGGGCTCGGCGTCGAGCAGCGCGAGCGCGTCGTCGGGGTTGCGCGTGCGGCCTTCGGCCCAGAGCGCGAGCCCGGGTTGGAGTCGGGCCTCGTCGTCGCCGACCACCGCTGCGATCGCGGGCTCGATCAGCGCGGTCTCGGCCGCGCGCGCCGGATCGTCGACGAAGATCTCGCGCGGCTCGAAGAGCGCTTCGAAGTAGGCCTGGACCGACTCGCGCAGGTAGGCGGCCTCGCGCCGATGCTCGAGCGAGGCGTCGCTGCGCTCGCTCTCGTTGCTGAGCCAGAGCAGGTCGGCGCGTGCATGTCCGGTCTCGCCGATCGCGAGCAGGGCCGCGGCCCGGCGGGCCCGCTTGGGCAGGTCGTGGGGATCGAGCAAGAGCACGCGGCTGAGCCCGCCGAGCTCGCGCAGCAGCGCGTCCTCGTCGACCGGCAGATCGAAGAGCTCGCGCTCGCTCGCGGCGAGCGGCTCGATCACCTCGACCTCGCGATCGAGGGTCGGATCGTCGCCGGGTCGGGGGGCCCGGCGCAGCGAGAGCGAGGCCGCGATCGCCAGCTCGGCGTCGGGATCCGCGGGGTCCTCGACCTCGAACCAGACCTTGGTCGAGGCCTCGTCGACCGTGAACACGTAGGACGAGCGCTCGCTGATCGCCGGGCTGCCCTCGATCGCCATCGCCTCGCCATCGATCACGATCGAGCCCGACGCGCCGCGAGGATCGAACCAGAGCGTCTGGACCCGCGCGCTGCCGTCCTGACGAAAGCGGATCTCGACCGGGCGCGCGACGACCCCCTCGAGCCAGCGCAGATCGAGGCGCACGAAGCCCGGCGCGGCCGGGCCCGGGAGCTGCCAGGCCACGCGATCGAGCGACCAGAGCCGCTCGCGTCGACCGAGGCGAGCGAGGGGCAAAGACTCGATCGACTCGACGGGTGGCAGCTCGACCCAAGCGATGGTCCCAGGCGGCCCTTCGAGCTCGATCTCGTGCTCACCCGGGGCAACAGCGACGCGATGGCGTTGGACCGGCACCAACAGCGGGCTCCACCAGCGCTGGTCGTCGACGCGCAGGTGGATCGGATCGGGCACGCCCTCGGGGGTGCTGACATGGAGATCGAAGAGGCGCTGGCGAGCACGATCCGGGCCGAGCTGCGCGGCCGAGATTCGCTCGGCCCTGACTCGAGCCGCGACCCCGAGCTCGAGCCGCAGCCAGGTCGGCTCGGCCTCGCTGGCCTGCGCGAGCCCGGTCGAGAGTGGCGCCGACTCGCGCGGCATCAACCAGGTCCCGAGCGGCTCGAGCAGCTGCTCGTCGCGCGGGACCGGGCGGCGTCGAGACCAGCGCGATTGGGTCGTCCACAGGCGCAGGTACTGACGGCGAAGATCGGCGTCGATCGGGTCGCGGCGACGGGCCAGCTCGAGCAGGGCGAGCGCTTGGCTGCGTCGGACCCCCTCGCTGGCGCCGAGCAAGCCGGCGAGCGAGCGCAGGCCCTGGACCGGCAGCTCGACGAGGGCCTGGCCCTGGCCCGAGCCGACCAAGCGCAGCGCCAGCGCGCGGTCGTGGTGCAGCGCGGCGATCTCGAGCCACTGCGTGCGCAGCCAGCCGCGCGCGGCGGGGTCGACTCGGCGATCGTGATCGAGGCGCGCCAGCCAAGCGACGGCTCGATCGCCGAGCTCGCTCAGACCCTCGCGCTCGAGCGCGCGCTCGTCGAGCGCGAGCTGGGCGAGCAAGGTCAGCGCCAGCGCGGGACAGGGCACCGCCAGCGTGTCGAGCTGCGCGAGCTCGAGCTCGAACGCTTCGTGTCGGGTCGACGCGAGCAGCAGCGTGGCCCAGCGCGCCGCCGCGCTGCTGCTGCGATCGAGCCGCTTGCTCGCCCGCGCCTCCAGCCGACGCGGGGTCCAGCCGCGAGCGCTCATCGCCGCCCGCTCGATCCGTCGCGCGCCCCGAGCCCAGACCAAGGCCGGGCCACCGACCAGCTCGAGCTCGTACTCGTGGGCGCCCGGCGGGACCGAGAGCTCGAGCTGCGCGAGCTCGCCGACCAGCCGATCCTCGACGGTCGAGAGCCGCACGAAGGTCGGGATCACGGTGTCGGGATCGGGGCTGCGCCGCGCGGGTCGAGGCGAGAGCTCGGCGCGGGCGACCAAGCGCCCCTCGGCCCAGACCCGCAGCTCGGCGGGCGCGAGCTCGACTTCGAGATCGTCATCGTCGCTCCGCGTCGCGCTCTCGGCCTCGCCCAGCACGCGCGCGGCGATCGAGAGCCGACCCGTGCCGCGCATGTCGAGGGTCCAGCGATCGCTGCCCTCGGCCACGCGATAGTCACGGCTGTCGGGGTCGCGCAGGCGGGTGGCTGCGGTCCCCGGCAGCCTGTGTTCGCGCCGGTCCTGCGCGAAGTAGGGCCGGGCTAGATCGCGCTCGGCGTCGAGCTCGAGGATGCTCGCGAGCATCTGCCAGTCGGCGAGCGCGTCACGCAGCGGGGCGTCGGCGCCAGGCAACGCGAGCAGCTCGTGGGCGAGCAAGTCGTGCATGCGCAAGCGAGCCTCGACGCGATCGGAGCGGCCTTGGATCGTCGGCGGCAGCTCGGGCTCGGCGGCCTCCGGCGCGGCCTTGGCCCGGGCGTGGATCCAGTCGAGGATCTCGCGCTCGACCTCGACGTCGACGAAGCGGGCCGGGCGGGCGCGAGGCCGCTCGATCAGCACGCGGGCCTGCTGCTCGAGCGCAGGTTCATCGACGATCTCGACCAACCAGAGCGCGCCGACGCCCGGCGGCTGAAAGAGCTCCCAGCGGCCCGCGCCTCGATCGACGCCGGGCTCGGCGATCGCCGCGTGGCCGTCCGAGATCCGCCAAAAGCGGAGCTTGGCCTCGCCGCCGAGCTTGCGGACGCGGACGGTCTCGAGCGCCTCGATCCAGACCAAGGCCGCACGATCGTGATCGAGATCGATCGGACCGCGGATCGATCCGACCGGCAGCGGCTCGTCGAGCTCGCGCGGCTCGAGCAAGGCCGCCGCCGCCGCGAAGCGCTCGTGAGGCTCGCCCGCGCGAGCGATCGGCCACGCGACGCTGGCCGGCTGCCAGACCAGACCTTGCAGCTCCGAGCGATCGGGATCGACGGCATGCAGCCCGCGCGTCGACTCGAGCTCGCGCTTGGCGACCGCGCTCGAGTCCGCGACCTCGCGTCGAAGCCGACCCCGCTCGCGACCCGCGTGCGGCGGCGCGGCCCGAGCCACGCTGCTCAGCACGAGCGCGAGCGAGAGCAAGAGCAGGCCGAACCAGGCACGCGAGCGCTCAGCGACAATCACTCGGATCCTTCGGAACGAGGATCAACGCCCGACCCAAGCGCGCACGCAGCTGGCGATCGTCGACCAGGCGATCACGCAGCTCTCGGGCCATCTCGAAGTGGGCGAAGCAGCGATCGAACTCGCGCGCCGCTCGAGCCTGGGTGTTCTTGGTCCCGCCGAGGCGATCGACGTCGACGCCGAAGACCCCGAATTCGAATTCGGGCAGGCCCGCGCGCAGCGAGCTCGCCAGCGCGCGAAGGTAGGCCGAAGGCCGACTCCGACTCGACGAGAGGATCGCGATGGGATCGCCCGCCGCGTCGTCGCGGGCGAAGCCATGCAGCTGAATGATGGTCAGCGGCGCGTGCTCGAGCGCCCGGCGGGTCACGCTGGCCAAGGGGTGATCGGCGACGTTGGCCGAGTCGGCCGGGTTGTCGGCGAGCGCGACCTTGCGACCATCGAGCTGGCGATGACGATGCACGCTGTTGACGAAGAGCGCCCGCGGGGTCGCGCTCGCCTCGCTCGCCTCGAGCAGCAGATCGAGGCCGATGTCGCCCGTGCCTTGGTCGTGAAAGCTGTGCGGCGCCGAGAGCAAGACCGGTTGGGCCGGCCCGAGCCGGATCACGTAGGACCCGACTCCACGCACGCGATCGGCCGACTCGGTCACGACCCAGAGGCGCAGCGCGCCGATCTCGACCGCGAGCAGCTCGACGCGGGCGAAGTCGGCCAGCACCCGCGCGCGTCGCCGATCGCGACGATCGAGCTCGCCGGCTTCGGCGTGATCGAGCAGCAAGATCACGAGCTGTCCGAGCGCGTCGAGCTGGGTCCCCGGCACCGCTTGGAAGCGGCCCTCGGCGCGGATCGGCCAGAGCCGCTCGGCCAGCGCCGCGGCGTCGAATTGGAGCGGCTCGGCCAGCGGATCGCGGCTCTTCGCTTCGCCTTGGTGCTCGCAGCTCGAGCCGCAGGCGGCCACGCCGAGCAAGGCCGACGCGAGCAGGTATTGTCCGAGTCGACCCCTCGGGGTCGACTCGTCTCGCCGCGATCGGCCGACTCGGCTCACCACTCCCCTTCCCCCAAGTTCTCGATCGACTCGGTCCAGGCGGCCGCCGGCTTGCTGCGATCACCGACGCCCCGATGGAAGGCCCGGATCCACACCCGGCCCTCGCCGAGCTCGACCCGGACCTCGTGGCGACCCGGCGCGATGTCTTCGCCGAGCACGACCGGGAAGGTCACCGTGTCGAGCGGGACGCCGTGCGGGCCCTCGAGATCGAAGAAGCGGACCCGCGTGCGGCGATCGACCACGCGGCCGCGATCGTCGATCAGCTCGCGCGTGTCGAGTTCGAACTCGCGGGTCGGCGCGCTGATCCACTCGACCGTCTTGCCCTGCCGACGCGGCGGGTTGCCCTCGTCGATCGACATCCGCAGCGAGGCGCGATCGGTCATCTGCGGGACATAGACGACGACGTTGAGGATCATCGGCTCGTCGCCCGGCTTGTCGATCGGGATCACCAAGGAGCGCGAGGTCAGCTCGTGAACGACCCGGCGGCGCGAGACCGGCCGACTCCCGACCAAGACCGGGCGATCGATCCAGGCGTCGAGGGCTGGCCGGCGAACGCCTTCGACGTCGACTCGAACGCTCGCGCGCCCGCTCTCGATCGGCAGGCGCACGCGACCGCGGGTGCTGGTCAGCTCGTGGCGGACGACCCGATCACCGACCTCGATCACCAAGGTCTGGCCGAGCAGATCGGCGGTGGTCTGATAGTGGACCTCGGGCGCCGCGGGCCCGGCCGCCGCGAGATCGACGGTGAACTTGCGCCCGAGCGCGAGCTCGCTGAAGAGCCCCGCGTCCCAGCGCTCGCGCAGCCGGCGATCGGCGTCGTCATCGAGCTGCTCGAGCAAGGAGCGACGCAGGTGACGGCCGAGCGGATCGACGGTGACCCAGGGCCCGGGATCCCAGCCGTCTTCACCGAGCTCGCGCAGGTCGGGGGCCTCGGCCACCCGCCAGTCTCGCTTCCAACCTTGGTCGGACTCCTCGCCGCCGACACCGATCAGCATCAACCGGATCTGCGCGATCAAGTCGGCGGTCAGACCATGCTCTTCGAGCGCCTCATGGTTGACCGGCAAGAGCGGGAACCAAGTCCGCTTGTCGAGCACGGGGTAGCGCCAGCGGGTCTGCTCGCTCGTCGCCGCCTTCCAGGGATCGGCGAGCGTGGTCTCGACCTCCGGCCAGAACCCATAGCCGCGGATCAAGAGCGACTGCGTGGTTCGGACCTCGACCATCGTCGCGCGATCGGGCACGACCGTGCGGACCGTCTGCGGCTCGGACACGGGGTACCAATGCGCCTCGCCCTCGCCCGTGGCTGCGACCCGGCGGCCCTCGAAGAACGACTGGATCGGACGGCGACCTCGCCAGTGTTCGCACTCGTCGATCGGCTCGCCCTCGTCGTCGAGGAAGCACAGATCGAGCTCGGGGATCGGCGGCGGGCTGTCGGGCCAACGACCCTCGAAGCGGGCCACGTAGCGAACGTCGACGCGGACCAGCCGACTCGCGGGCGCGGACAAGGGCGGTGGCTCGCCCGCCTCGGCGCCCGCGCGAGTCTGAAGCGAGACTCGATAGCGGGCGCCCAGCGGCCGCGGCTCACGAAAGGGCTCGCCGTTGGGCGCGAGCGTGGCCGCGCCCACGCCCTCGCGGGCCGGGTGCAGCCAGATCACCGGGATCCGGCGCAGGTCGGGCTCGAGCTCCTCGCGGCCTTCGTCACCGATCCGCTGCGGGCGATCCGAGAAGCGGACTGGATCCTCGCTCTCGCTCTCGCGCACCCGCAGCTCGACGTCGACGGGCCGGTCGCTGGTCAAGAACAAGGTCTGCACGCCCGCGATCAGATGGAGGGTGGTCTTCTCGCCCGCGATGAGGTCGCCAGAGAACTCCAGCGCCTCGCTCTGGCCATCGACATGGAGGCGATGCAACTCGAGGCGCGGGGTCCCGTCGTCGGGATCGATGATGTGAGTCTCGAGCTCGAGATCCGCGGGCCCGGTCGCGTTGAAGGCCAACGATCGAGTCGGGGTCACCCGCAGCCAACGCGCGTCGCCGATCGACTCGCGTGGCAGGCGAAAGCCGGTCTCGTAGACCGTCAGCGTCCGGTAGTCGAGCTCGGCCTCGCCGAGCGCCGCGAGCCGATCCCAGACCCAACGCAGCTTCGAGGTCTGCTCGGCCTCCGAGAGCTGATCCCAGTCGTGGTAGGTCAGGTCGTCGACGAGCTGGTGGCGTTGGTTGGGCGCGAGCGAGAGCTCTCGCAGCGTGCGATCGTCGACCGGTCGCGGGCGCCGGGCGTAGACCCGGACCAGCCCGAGCACCTGCGCGCTGGGCTTTTCGGGCTGGAGTCGCAGCTCGAGCAAGCGGTCGCCCTCGCCCGGGCCCGCGGGCGGCAGCCGGATTCGGGTCAGCCGGTCGTCGCTCAGCTCGCGCTCGTCACCGATCAAGAACGAGTTCTCGAGCAGCCAGCCACGCGCGGTCCCGCCGTCCTTGCTCTGCCGGGTGCCGATGTCGACGACCTGACTCCAGAGCAAGTCGCCGGCGAGGCTGGTCAGGCGCAGCTCGACGCCGTAGCGATACTCTTCTTTTTGGTCGTACTCGGTCCCCTCGGGCAGGACCAGGTGGGTGATCAGCTTGAGCGAGCGATCGGCCGGCGCGAGCTGGAATTTCGGCCCATGCCACTCGTTGAATTCGTAGTAGAGCACCCGGTCGGCGGCCTGCAGCTTGGCCGCCATCGGCGAGGCGACCCGCGCGGCGATCTGCTCGCGGACCATGGTCAACACGCCGAGCGCGACCAAGCTCAGCAGCAGCATCGCGACCGCGAACACGCCCCGCAGCGGCGTCGCGCCGTGGTTGGCGGGCCGACGTAGACGCGCCGTGACCCGCTGCGGATCACGATCGGCGAAGAGGTCGTTCACTCGCCGACTCCATCCTCGGGCATGACCGGGATGACCGGCATGGCCGGCATGACCGCCTCGACCGGCAGGTCGCTCAGGTCGATCACCTGCGGGCGAGCGAGCATTCGCCAGCGCAACCAGGCGCTGGGGTCCATGCCGAGCTCACCGACGCGGCCCTCTTGGCGGCCGTGGAGACGGTGGTCGAGCAGCACCAAGGCTCGGTCGCCTCGCGTCGCCCGAGCGAGCTCGAGGATGATGAAGGGACGGCCCCACTCGAGCCCGAGCCCCGCGCGGACCCGCAGCGCGCCCGCGAGGCCCGGGTCGGCGGCGATCGTCCTGATCCGATCGAGCAGGTAGAGGTTGCCCGTCTGGGCGTAGGCCTCGGCCAGCTCGATCGCCTCCGCGTAGCGAAGCAGCGCGGCGGCCTCGTCGAGTCGGACCGGCTCGGGCGGCGCGCCTTGGATTGGCGGCGCGCCTTGGATTGGCGGCGCGGCTTCGGCCAGCGCGGCCACGCCGAGCACCGGAGCGCTCATCGCGAAGAGCTCGGACTCGGGCTCGAAGGACCAGCCGATCGCCTCCAAGCGGCGCCGCTGATCGTCGCCGCGCGCGTCGAAGAAGCGCTCGCGGACGCGGGTCGTGAACCAGAGCGTGGCCATCGGCTTGTCGCCGAGCTCGCGGGTGTACTCGACCTGGGGCACGCCCGCGCCCGAGAGTCGATAGAGCTGCTCGGTCCCGTCGGCGACTCGAAAATCGTCGCGCAGCCAGCCGAGCCCGCCGCTCGGCTCGAGCTCGGCGGCGAGCAGCAGCTGGCGGCCGTCGATCGCCATCAGCTCCTCGACGCTGTCGATCGGCTCGCCGCTGCGATGCGGGTCGGCTTGCAGCGCCGGCTGGCCGAGCCCGATCACCAGCGAGTCGGCGATGTTGCGCCAGGCCGCGAGCCCGCGAACCTGCAAGATCAGCCCTTCGCTCTGCTCACGATCGACGAGCGCACGATCGATGCCCTGATGAAACGCCTGGAAGGGCGTGCGCAGGCTGCCCGAGCGGACCGGATCGGGATCGCCAGCCTCGGGTCGCCGGCCCTCGTCGCGCGCGTGGGCGGCCAAGGTCGGCAAGCCATCGGCGCCTGCAATCAGCAGCGCCCGCGCGCCCATCACCTGCCACAGCTCCGCGGCCAGCCGCCAGGTGTCCTGCTCGCGATGTGGACGCGGAGCCTCGAGCGCGATCGGCTTGGCCGGTCCACGGCGGACGACCAGCGTGCCCCAGCCGGCCGTGCTCGCTTGCCCACGGTCGCGCAGCACGACCACGCAGCTCGCAACCCCAGCGCTGGTCGGCGGGCTCGAGCCCGGCGCTTCGGAGCCGGGCTCGCAGTCGCCGAACTCGACCAGCTCATAGCCGATCACGCTGGCTCGACCCGCGAGCACGATCAGCGCGCCGGCGGCCTCGAGCCCCGGCGCGTTGGGATCGAGCGGACCTCCGCGAGCCCAACGAACCAGCGGTCCGACCAGCTGCTCCTCGAGATAGGCCAGCTCGGCCTTCGAGGGCGGCACGTAGGCCTCGCCGCTGTGCCCGACCGGCTCGCGCGTGGCTTGATCGGCGGCGAGCAGCTCGAGCACGCCCGTGTCGGCGCGACCGACCACGGCGCGCTCGGTCAGCTCGCTCAGCAGCACCCGATCGAGCTCGTTCTGCGGGAGCTCGAGCACGCCTTGGGCGTCGTCCGAGTCGGCGAAGCGCACTGGTTGATCGGGCAGATCCCACGAGAGCTCGAGCTCGTCGGCCCACAGCTCGCGGAAGCGAAAGTCGTTCGGCGTGCCGCGCAGGTGGATCGTCGGCGGACGATCGGGCGATTGGCTGAGGTCGCTGGGCGGGTTCGCGAGCTCGCGCTCGCGCATCAGCTCGCGCATGTCCCCGGCCAACCACCAGCCGAAGCCCGGCGGCTCGACCTCGCCGCGCACGACGATCCGCGAGCGTCCCTCGAAGGCTTCCATCGCGATCTCGATCGGCCGCGCCGACACGCGGGTGCCCGCTTGCCGCAGCTCGCGACCAGCGCTGAGCACCGCTCGACAGTCGGTCCGGCGACACAAGACCGCGGCGACCTCCGCGACCGGGCCCTCGCGGACCGGGAAGGGCACGACCAACACCGGTCCGAGCGCGTCGGGGATGATCAGCGCGTGGGGCCAGCCACGTCGAACATCGAGCTCTTGCTCGAGCACCGCATAGACCTCTCGCTCGCTGCCCTCGGGCCCGCTCTGCCACTGACCGACATGCGCGATCTGGAGCCCGAGCGCGCCGCCGAAATTGCGAATCGCGACCGGCACCGGATCGCCCCCGCTCGCGGGCTCGAAGGCCACGGGCGCGTCGGCCCACTTGGCCAGGTTGCCCCAGAAGCGCTCGTGATCGTGGAGCTCGGCCTGGCTCGGCGCCTCGAGCTCGGCCGGCAAGGTCGCGGCCTGGATCCGCGCCAACGCCATCGCCCCGATCGGCGAGCGCAGCAGCCGAATGCTCGCGGGGTTGGTGACCAAGCGATCGGGCGGCTCGGCCGGTGCGATGAGCTCGAGCACGAAGCCGAGCCCGCTGCCGATCATGAAGCCGAGGATCGAGGTCGTGATGCTCGGCAAGAGCACGCCACGCACGGTCTTGCGGCCGAGCATCTTGGCCGCGAGCAGGCTCGAGAGCAGGTAGCCGAACCCGTAGGTGTCGCTGATCTTCAAGTCGGGGAAGATCGGCGCGAGCGTGAAGCCGAGCGCGACCTTCCAAAAAAATGCGAGCGTGAACACCAAGACCAGCTTGCGCGGGCCCTCGAAGTCCATGTGCTTGATGACCGGCAGCTTGAGGAAGCCGCGGACCAAGTAGAGCACGACGACGCCTTCGGCCACGGTCGCGACCAGCTTGAGCGGCGTCAGCCAGAGCAAGGCCAGCAGCGCGGGCACCAAGATCCCGTTGAAGTCCCAGCCGTAGGTCAGGTTGAACTGCGCGGCCAGGATCGCCGTGGTCAGCAAGATGATGTGGGCCTTGGCGTGACCGACGAAATTGACCGCGGTGTTCTCGTAGGTCAGCTCGACGCTGCTGAGCGACAAGTTGGTGTAGGGCAGCAGCACGTAGGCGACGATCAGGTAGGTCAGCGCGACCTCGACCCCGAGCTGAAACAGACCGCGGTGGAGCGGCGGCTTCCACAGCATGTTGGCGGTCAGCGGGACCAAGACCAGGCCGACCGAGTAGAACTCCTGCTGGCTCTCGTAGTTGGTCTCCGCCCAGGTGTCGATCACGCCGATCGCCCAGGGCGCGAACCAAGCGTGATCCTGCATGCGAACCAAGAGGCTGACGGCGAGGATCAAGAAGAAGCGTTCGCGGCCGAAGAAGCGCGTCCACGCGTCGGTCTTGCTCAGCACCCGGGCCAAGCCGATCGCGATCAGGTAGGTGACGATCGACTCGAAGAGCACGATGCAGCCGGTGACCGGCTGGATGATGAACACCGAGGCCAGGTAGCCCGGCACGATCGCGCCCGCGAACACCCAGCCGAACGCCTCGGTGAAGAAGAGGACCAGCAGCAAGCCGATCAACACCGGCAGCAGCATCGACTGGTCGAGGCCGCGAGCCGGCAGCAGCTCGAGCACGAACTCTTCGTTCATCGGTCGCCGAGACTACCGCCGAGCACCCGCAACCAGCCACCGCTTTGCGTCTTGACTCGGCGCGCTGGCGCCGAGGAGCGGGCGATCAACACGATGTGCTCGTGGACCGCTGGCTTGAAGCCAGGCAGGTCGATCCCACGCTTGCTCTGCACGCGCGTAAGGATCCATACGTCCGTGCCTTCGTCATCGATGCCGCGCACGGTCTCGAGCTCGAGCTCGACCCCATCCTGCACGACCCGTCGCATCAGTCGGTGGGCCTCGTCGAGGGTCTTGCCGGTCAGGCGGGCAAGCACCGCGCGCAGATCGTCGGCGGGCTGGGCCTCGTTGGTCTCGGTCCGATGCGAGTCGCCGACCTCGGTGAAGAGCCCGGGATAGCGGCGCGCGAGCACCTGGCGAAGCCGCGGGTCGACGTACTCGATCTCGCCCCAGACCGTCGAGATCAGCGCGCGAACGGGCAATTGCTCGAGCAGCTCCAAGGCCCAGCGCTGCTCGCCGCGGAGCATGCGAAGCCCGCCGATGATGGTCTCGAGCCGATCGCGCAGACGTTCGCGGCCGCCTTGATTGCGCAGCGCAGCGCGTTCGCGCCGACGCAAGATCGACGCCGCCATCTGCCGACCGAGCGTCTCGAACGACTCGAGCTGGTCTTGGCCGAGCTCGACCTCGGCCAAGGTATGGACCGCCCAGACGCCGAGCAGCTCGCCCTCGACTTGAAGCGGGACCAGCAAGGTCTTGCGCTCGCCGAAGCTCGGACCGCTCGGGAGCAGGTCGCGGGTCGTGTTGGCGCGCAAGGTCAACCATGCCGGGCGAAAGGGCGCGCGGCGCATGTCGAGCTCGCCACGCGCGAGCAAGGCCTCGTGGCTGGTCTTGTCGAGCCCCGCGCTGGCGCGCACGCGCAGCTGCCAAGCTTCGCCGCGCTCGAACACCGAGCAGCTCGCCGCGCCAGCGACCACTTGCTCGGCGTAGACCTTGCCGAGCTCGGCGAGGTCGTCCCAGAACGCCGCCTCTTCGACCTCGCCCTCGCCACGATCGGCCCCAGTCTCGGACAGCACGCGCGCGTGGAGACGACCGAGGCCCGAGACCGTGTCCCAAGCTTGCAGCGCCCAGTAGCCGGCGTAGACCGAGGCGATCATCGCCAAGGGTCGGGTCGCGCCGAGCCGGAGCACGCCGCTGGTGAACGCGAGGTAGTCGATCGCCAGCACGCCGAGGATCAGCAGCACGCCGAGCAAGACGCCGACGCGCCCGCTCACCCGGTGCAGAGCCCAGAGCAAGAGCGCGCCGAGCAGCCCGGTCCCGAGCCACATCCAGATCGGCGGCGGGTCGAACCAGATCACGCCGTCGGACAGACCGGCGAGCGCGTGGGCCTCGACCTCGGCCGAGCTGAGCAGACCCGCGGGGGTCGAGATGGCCACGATCGAGTCGTTCTCGGTGACCCCGAACAACACGATCTTGTCTTGAAAATTGAGTCGCGCCGAGATGTCCGCCCCGCGGACGCCTTCGATCGGCATCGTCTGGAGCTTCGAGGTCGGCAACAACCAGTTGACGGGCAGCCGACCCTGCTCGGGCAACGCGAGCGCCGTGCGATGGACCAGCTGCTCGAAGCGGCTGCCGGGCGGGATGATCAAGTCGCCGTCGACCAGCGCCTGACGGCCCCAGAGCGAGGCCCCGTCTTCGTGAACCAAGAGTCGCCGCTCGTTGATCGCGGCGTTGAAGGTGCGCAGCGCCTGCATCCGCTCGGCCGACTCGCGCGGGCGTCGGCCGGCATTGATGTCGCGCAGCTCGGCGAGCAGCTTCGCGCCCGCGTTGGCTTCGAACATCGAGGTCTGGCCGACCGCGACGATCAAGGTCGGGTGGCCCTCCTCGATCCGCGAGATCATGTCGAGCAGGACGTCGGCCGACCAGGGCTCGTCGGGCAAGCTCGAGTCGGCCTCGGTGACCGCATCGGTGATCAGGATGATCTTGCCCTTCGAAGTCCGACCGAGGTCGAAGCGCTCGACGGTCGAGAACCACACGCCTCGAACGCCCTGGTCACCCGCGCGGACCAGCCCGACGAGATCGAGCAAGCCGACCAGAGCGACGACCATCGCAAAGATCAGCAGCGCTCGCGCGAGCACGCCAAGCTCGCGCGGCCCCGAGTCGTTCGGGGACCGGCGAGTGGCGGTCGTTGGTTGCTCGTTGTTGGCGCGCATGGGGGGCAATGCGAGCTCGGGACGCAAGCCGGCGACAGGTCGCGGCTAGTTGGGCAGCGCCTGGGCGAAGGCGAACGCGTGGGGCGTGCCCCAGCCGGTCGGGACGTCCCAACCGGGGCCGGCGCTGAAGTCCGGCGTCGCGCCGCTGGTGATGTCGCGGAAGGTCGCTTGGACGCCCGCGTCGAGGTAGAGGGTCGGGTTCATGTAGCCGACTCGCGGCAAGCCGTTCGACACGCGGTAGTCGTTGACGACCGCGATCACGCCGGCCCAGACCGGCGAAGCGAAGCTGGTGCCGCCGTAGAGCAGCCACTGCGAGTTGTAGTAGACCCAGTAGGGCGAGGCGGGATCGGCCGCCGCCGAGACGTCGACCACGACTCGCTTGTTGCCGAGCCCACCCGCGACCGGGACCTGCCAGAAAGGCATGTCGAAGGACTTGGTCAGGCCCGAGCCCGACTCGTTCCACGCGGTCTCGTTGACCACCACGGCGCCGCTCCAAGTCAAGCGGGTGCCGCCAGCCGCGGTCACGTACTGGCTCGAGCTCGGCGTGTCGGGGTTGCCCGAGTCGCCGCTGGCCGCGATCACGGTCAGGCCGAGCGCGGCGCCGAAGAGCGCCGAGTCGTCGTACTGATGGCGAACGACCAAGGGCTCCGAGTCCTCGCGATGCGCGAAGGAGTCGGTCAAGACCCAGACGTCGTCGCCGGGCGCGAGCGCGAGCGCCTCGTTGAACACGAACACCATCGAGGTGTTCTTCGAGTCGGGGCCGGCGTAGCCGACCATGTCGGCGCCCGGGGCCAGCGCGCCCGACCAGGCGTTGTCGAGCTGCGACTCGACGTAGCGGGTGACCGGCGGCTCCATCAGGTTGTGGACCTCGGGGTTGCTGCGGACGATGCCGAAGCTCTGCCAGAAGGTCTGCTCCCACTTGTAGTGGATGGCCGCGCCATAGATCACGCCGACCTTCTGACCGCTGCCGTCGTAGCCTGCCGCGTAGAGGTCGTCGACGTCGTAGGCCTGGGCCACGCGAGCCGGGGTCAGACGCGAGCCCGCGGTCGCGTTGCCGGGCGGCGCGACCACGATGTTGCCGCCCTCGTTGGCCAGCATGCCGACCTCGGCGAGCTGGTCGGCGGTGACGATGCCAGGGCTGCGATCGGCGACGAAGATCGGCAGCGACATCGGATCCGGCGTGCAGTAGACCGGGATCGGCGGGTTGCCCTGCTGCGGGTTCTTGCGCAGGCAGACGTGCAGCGTGGTCTGGAACGCGTCGTTGAACTGCTGGACCGTGCCGGTGAACTGGATCAACATCCGGTTGGTCGCCAGGTAGTTGACCGAGAAGCCCTCGAACTCGAGCCAGGCTTGCAGCAGCGTGAAGTCGTACTCGCTCGGGGCGTGGTTGGCCAAGAGCTCGTCGAGCGTCATGTACTCGTTGAAGATGGCGCTGCTGGGATCGCTGACCTCGTCGACGAAGTCGGCGAGCCCGGCCCGATCGACCGGGTCGAGGCCGATCAACGCACGGAAGGGATCAGCCGGATCGGCCACCCCCTGATCGTCGTAGACACCCGGCAAGGGCGAGGGCACGCCGTCGGGGTTGGGCACGGGCTCCCACTCCTCCGGCGGGATGTCGTCGAGCGGGCTGCCACCGCCGGTCGTCGTGTCCGTGCCCGAGTCGGTCCCGGTCGTGTCGGTCGTGTCCGTGCTCGTCGAGTCGGTGCTCGTCGTGTCCGTGCTCGTCGTGTCCGTGCTCGTCGTGTCGGTCGTGTCGCCGGTCTCACCGGTGCCCGAGCCCGTCTCCTCGGTCGCCGTCGGATCACCGTCGCCGTCGCCAGTGGTTCCGGTCTCGCTCGCCGACCCGATCTCGTCGTCGCCCGGTGTCGTGTCGTCAGCAGGGCAGGCGGTGGTCAGTGCGACCATCGCTGCAGGAATCAGGAACTTGTAGTTGCGCTTCATGATCATTTCCCCCCTCGTAGCCGAACCGAAACCTCAGGGCAGGTCGCAGCAGCGAATGCCGAGGTTGTTGTTGCGGAAGTTGCGGGCCCGGACGCTGTCGACGCCACAGCGGATCGTCGGACCGTTGCTGTAGAAGGAGCCACCACGCTGGTGGCACTCTTGATCCTCGACGGCGACCATCGGGTCGGTGTTGCAGGCGTTCTCCCACTCCCACACGTTGCCGCTCATGTCGAAGATGCCCGCGTAGCCGCCCACGCAGCTTGCCAGCGAGCCGACCTCGATCAGCTGGCCGAAGCCCGCGTCGAGCCCGTTGCAGGCCGCGGCGATGTAGTTGAGCCCGTAGGGGTAGTTCTTGATCCCGCCCTGCGAGCAAGCCTTGTACCACTGGTTGGTCGCGGGGTTCTGGACGTCGGCCAGCGCCGCCGGACCGCCACCGATCTTGCCGCACAGCTGCTGGCCCGACCAATCGCAGTAGGCCCACGCGTCGCACCAGTCGACGTTGGTGACCGGAATGTTCGCGACCGGGTTGGCCGGCCAGTTGTTGGGCGTGAAGTCGGTCTTCCACGCGCACTCGCTCGGCAGCCAGCCGGCCAGGAACTCGGGCGTGAACACGACGTCGAGGAAGCTCGCGTAGTCGCTGTTGCGGACCTCGGTCGTGGCGATCGAGTAGTTGCCCGGGATGTCGACGCTCGCGTTGTTGGGGCAGTCGCCACAGCCGAGCGTCCCGCACTCGCCCGCACAATCGCCGTCGCCACCGGTCGACGAGTCGGTCGTCGTCGTGTCGGTCGCCATCGTGTCGGTCGCCGTCGTGTCGGTCGTGGTGTCGGTCGCCGTCGTGTCCGTCGCCGTCGTGTCGGTCGTCGTCGTGTCGTCCACGGTCGTCGAGTCGGTCGCCGTCGTCGTGTCCGTCGCCGTCGTCGTGTCGGTCGCCGTGTCGCTGGTGTCGGTCGAGCTGTCGGTCACGTCACTCGACGCGCTCTCGCCATTCGACTCGCCCATGGTCGCGGTCTCGGCCCCGATCTCGTCCGCCGTGCCGGTGTCCGAGGCGCTCTCGCCTTCTTTGGGATCGTTGCAGCCAGAGCCCAGCGGCAGGAAGGCGAAGAGAGTGAGGGACAAGGAGGAGCGTCGCAGTGAAACCATCGTGTATTTCCTCGAATGCGTGCAGTCGCAAAGATCGCGAGTCAAAAGCGGGATGGCGGCGGAGTCGAGTGACCTTCACCGCCCGAGCGGCTCATTTGAGCGAAGAAGCCGAAATTCACGTGTCTACGCCGACGTTTTTCGCTTCAACTCGAGAATTTCGCGTAGGTGATACTTCACTCTGAACGGAATTGCCTACTGGCGGAACCACCTCTGGTGCGTGAGGCACCTCATTGGGGCGCCTCGACTGTGTGTATTTGGCCGGGGTGTTTCCCATCCCCGCAGTCAGTGTTTCCCGACGCTTTCAATCTCGACACGACGCCGACCCAGCGGGCCGTGTCGATGTCAGCCGCAGCAACGAAAACCGACGGCGTCGTCGCGTTCGGCCCGTTGCCGCTCACTCTTGACCCCGCAGCGCAGCGCATCGGCCTCGCTGTGGAACGAGCCGCCTCGGCGCCGGCACATCGTTGCACCATCACCGCCTGCCTCCGCGCAGGTGTTGGTCCACTCCCACACGTTCCCGCTCATGTCGAAGAGGCCCGGGAGCCCGCCCTCGCAGGTGGCGATCGTCCCGGCCACGACCAAGCTGTCGATCATGGCCTCGCTGCCGTTGCATGCCATGGGCTCGAAGGTGTCGCCGTAGGGGTAGTCGATCGCGCCCCCGTTCGAACACGAGCGGTACCACGCGTCGCCCATCGCGTCGGTGCCGTTGGCCCAGTCCGCGGGGCCGCCTCCGACCGCACCACACAGCGACTTGCCGGCCCACGTGCAGAACACCATCGCGTCGCACCAGTCGACCCCGACGACCGGCTCGTCCGCCGCTTGCTCGGTGGTCCAGCCCGCCGGCAAGAAGCCCTGCTTCCACTCGCAGCCCGCCGGCAGCACCGCGGTGTCGAAGTCGACCGCGAGCATCTGTGCGTACTGGCCATGGCTCACCTCGAGCGCGTCGATCGTGTAGCCCTCGCCCGCGACCATCGTCGCGCTCGGGCAATCGCCACAATTCGCGGTCCCACAGACGTCTGCGCACCCGCCTGGCTCGAAGCCATCGGTGCCGTCCGCGTCGCCGCTCTCGCCGCTGGTCTCGGTCTCGGTCGACTCGGCGACGTCGTCGCTGCCCTCGTCCGAGCCGCCGCCGCACGCGAGCGTCAGCGAGAACGAAGCGAAGAGAAGCGACCCTCGAAGCACCGACCCCCGACCTTTTCCGAACATCGCGATCACTTTCAGAATGTATGCCGACTTTCACGCGCCTTGGCAGAAATCTATGCAGAGCCCGTCCGGTGGTTCGGTTGCAGGCGAGCGCGATCGTGCTCATGCCTCCCGCGATCCGAAGATCAGCGTCGTAACCACCAGCCCTGATCAGTGCAGGGGCGCGTGAGCGACCACGACCAAGAGATCCGCGTCGTCGTCCCAAGGCTCGCCCGCGAATCCGCCCGCGAGCTCGATCCGGTCGAAGCCCGCGGCGCTCAAACGCTCGCGCAGCTGATCGCTGGTCAGGTAGCGCTGGCGCAGCAAGCCCTCGACCGCTTCCTCGTCGCCGACCCGCACGTGCAGGTAGGTCGCGTCGATCCGCTGGGTCGGCTTGTCCCAGCGGCTGCGCTCGAGCACCTCCCACTCGTCGCCCTCGAGCTCGACGCTCTTGACCCGCTCGAGCCAGCTCTCGACTTGGTCGTCGGGCTCGGACTCACGATGAAATTCGTCGGCCGCCCAGGCGTCGAGGATCAGCTGGCCGCCCGGCGCGAGCAGGCGAGCGACGTTGCGCAGCGTGGCCGCGAGCGTCTCGTCGTCGAGCAGGCAGTAGAGCCCGCCGTGCGGGATCACGATCCGATCGAAGCGACGCCCGACCAGCAGCGTGGGGTCGGCCATGTCGGCATGAACCAGCTCCAGCTCGACTCGCTCGGTCGCCTCCGGCGACTCGGATCCAGCCAGGCGCGCGCGAGCCAGCTCGAGCAGCTCGTCGTCGATGTCGACGCCCACGCACACGCGACCCGGCGCGGCCAAGCTGGCCAGCACCCGCGCGTCGCCGCAGCCGAGCTCGAGCACCGAGCTCGCGCCGGCGCAGCGAGCCCGATAGAACTCGACGTCACCCGGGTTGCCGTCGTGGACCGCCGCGTAGAGCCCCGCGTCGTAGGTGTCGCTCACGAGCGAGCTTATACATCCAACCCGACCGCTCGCATCAGCGCCAGCGCGTTCGAGCGCTCGACCACGCCCTCGCGCATCTGGTAGTCGCAGACCAGCTCGCCCTCGCGCAGCTCGTCTTGGAAGTGGACGTTGGCCGCGGCCGGAGCCAGGGCCGCGGCGGCTTGGGCGAGCGCGAGGTCGTGGGTCGTGAGCAGGCCGATCGCGCCGCGCTCGATCAGGCTGCGCAAGAGCGCCTCGGCGCCGATCCGACGATCGTGCGAGTTGGTCCCGTGAAAGATCTCGTCGAGCAAGAAGAGCAAGGGGCCGCGATCGGCCAGCTCGCTGATCACCCGCAGACGGACCAGCTCGGCCCAGAAGCGCGAGCGCCCGTCTTGCAGCGAGTCTTGGATCCGCAAGGTCGCGCCGATCCGCAGCGGCGAGAGCTCGAGCGCGTGGGCCCGGACCGGCGCGCCGGCCAAGGCCAGCACGACGTTGCTGCCGAGCGTGCGCAAGAAGGTGCTCTTGCCCGACATGTTCGAGCCGCTGATCACGTAGGTCCGAGCGACGCTGCCTCGGCCCAGCGCCAACGAGTTGCGCACGCAGCTGGCCAAGGGCAACAGCGGGTGACCGAGGGCCTCGCCGACCAAGCGTGGCCCGCTCGCGTCGGGCCCGTCGAAGTCGAGCAAGGTCGGAAAGGGATCGTCGGGGTGTTCGAACGCGTGGCCGGCCAGCGAACAGGTCGCCTCCCACTCGCCCAGCGCGGCGAACCACTCGCCGATCCGTGGGCCTTGCTCGGTCCGCCAGCGCTCGATCGCCAGCGCGAAGCTCGGGCCCCACGAGAGCAAGAAGGCGATCGGGGCGAAGAGCCCGTTGCGCTGGGCTTCGAACCATCCGACCAAGCGACGCAGGCTGGCGATCGCCTCGGCCGCGCCGCGCAGGCGGGCGCTCAGCTCGACCAAGCGAGGGTCGCGAACTGGCTCGCGCTCGACTCGCTCGAGCAGCGCCGCGATCAATTCCAGCTCCTGCGCGCGACGATCGAGGGGACCCGCGATCGCCTCGAGCGAGGTCTTGCCGAAGCGATGCACGATCCCTTCGAAGAGCCCGAGCCCGACCAACACCCAGGGCCCGAAGCCCCACGCCCACGCGACCACGCCCGCGATCGCCCAGACCGGCGCGAGCAGGCCACAGAACGCCCACAGCCGCGCGAGTCCAGGCGCGATCGAGGGGGCCGCTCCCCAAGCCAGCAGCCCCGCGGGCTCGGGCGCTCGCGCGTGCACGTCCGTGCCCCTGGCGATCGCCCCGAGCACGGCCAGATCCTCGCGCAGGTCGACGTGATCGATCAGCGCGCGAACGCTGGCTTGCCGGGCGCGCAGGCGATCGACCACGCCCGGCTCCGCGCCCGCGCCCCCAAACTCGTCGCTCAACCAACGGGCCAAGGTCTGCTCGCCCGCCCGCGTCCGCGCGCGACACAGGAGATCGAAGAGCGAGCCGGAGCCGAAGAGATCGAGGTCGGCGGCGAAGGGGTGATCGTCGGCGACGTAGTCGCAGCCGAGCAGCCCACGACCTGCCCAGCGATCCTCGAGCCGAGCCAGACCCTCGCGGTAGTGCTCGACCGCCCGCGACGCGCGAGCGCGGGCGCGGTGGAGGCGATCGTGGATCACCACCAAGACCACGAACACCAGCGCCGGGCCAGCGAGCAGCCACGCGCTGGCCAGCTCGCGATAGACGATCACGCTGCACGCGACGAAGGCCACGAAGGCCCAGAAGCGCGCCTGGGCGAGCCGACGATCGCTGCGATCGAGCCGAGCGACGACGGCTTCGCGCTGCTCGAGCCGATCTCGATAGATCGCGCCAGGATCAAGGGACACTGGGCACCGCGGCTCCGCTGGCGAGGGCGGACTTGGCGGCCGCAAAATCGGCGTGCCAGCTGGCGACCTGCTCGCGCATCGTGGCTTCGAGCAGAGCGTCGCCCACGAAGCTCAAGCGGCTCTCGCCGACCACGAAGGTCCGCGCCTCCCCTTCCCCCTCGACCCGGCAGCGAGCGGGCTCGCTCTTCCAGTCGTCGAACATCTCCGACCAGCGCGAGCATTGCTCGCCGGTCAGCGCGTAGACCTGCCCGTCGCCGTCGCAGACGATGATCGTGTCGCCGAGGACCACGCCGGTCGCTCCGAACCCCGCGTGCAAGGCCTCGCCGACGAAGACGAAGTTCAGGTAGGTGGTCTCGCCCGCGGCGTCGTCGGTGTAGCCGATCTGGCAGGGCGAGTAGACCGCGAAACGCAAGCTCGCTTCGGACGCAGTCGAGCTGCTCGTGACGCGATCACCGACGACGTTCCATGCCACTTGGCCGCCCGCCGCCTCGCCCGGAAGCACCCACGCACCTTGCCAGCGCCGCGCGGCGGCCTCGAAGTCGAACTTCGCGAAGGGTCCGCTCGGTGCGTCTTTGGGCGTCTCCGGCACCGGCTCGCGGGTTCGCTCGCCGCTCGGCTTGGGCGCGTCTTCGGCCTCGCGCGAGCAACCCGCCAAGACCAGGGCCAAGAGAATCCACGCGGGACGTCGGCGGAGCATCGCGCGGAGCATAACAGCGACTCGAACCCAGCCGCGGCGCCCCCTCGGCCGGCGAGCCGGACGTTGCGAAGCCCGCAGGCCGCTCGGAGGCCGTGCGGATCACTCCGCCGCCGCTTGCGTAAATCGGTGGTTCTGAGCCGCCGGCCGTGTAACCTAGCGAGGTCGATGGTTGAACGGTCGCGAGACGTCGAGATCACGCAGACCCAAGATGGGGTCTGGGTCGCGAGCTCGACCGGTCGAGCTCGCGTCGCTCGGATCAGCAACACCGTGGTCCGCGTCGACCTCGACGGCCACTGCAGCTCCGAGTTCGCGGCGCCGATCCAGGCCGCGCTCGACGAGCTGCTCCACACGCGTGGCCGCCTCTACATCGGCGTCGACGCCGAGATGATGGCCAGCTACGACTCGCGCTTCCGCTACCTGTGGACCGAGTGGATCAAGAACAACCAAGAGTCGATCGACGGGCTCTTGGTCCTCTTTCGCAGCCAGATGATCCGCGTCGCGGTGGTCGTGATCAACGCCGTGACTGGTTCGAACGTCGTCCAGCCCAGCCTCGACCGCGACGAGTTCGAGGACCAGCTCTACGACGCGGTCCTGCGCTGCCGCAGCCGCGACGTCGCGCCGATCCCGACCTGAGTTCGGCGACCTGATACCCTCCCGGGCATGGACGAAGCCCGCAAGCCCGAAGACGAAGCGCAGCCCAAGCCCCGCGCTCGAGCCCGCTCGAAGGCCAACGTCCGCGAGAGCGAGCTCTCCTTCGCCCGCCACCTCTTCTTTGGCGAGGTCGCCGACGAGCAGGTCTTCCCCTTCCCCGACGCGCTCGACGACGAACAACGCGAGATGCTCGGCGAGCTGCTCGAGCCCCTCGATCGATTCTTGCGCGAGCGGGTCGAAGAGGGCGACATCGATCACGACGCTCTGCTCGGCAAGGACCTGCTCGAGGAGCTCGCGCAGATGGGCCTCTTCGGCCTCCAGGTCCCGGCCGAGTACGAAGGGCTCGGGCTCTCGAACACCGGCTACGCGCGGCTCTTCGAACGGATCGCGGCGACCGACGCCAGCATCGCGGTCACGCTCGGGGCTCACCAGTCGATCGGGCTCAAGGGCATCTTGCTCTTCGGCACGCCCGAGCAAAAGCAGCAGTACCTGCCCAAGCTGGCCCGCGGCGAGCAAGCGGCGGCCTTTTGCCTGACCGAGCCGAGCTCGGGCTCCGACGCGGCCAGCATCCGAACCCGCGCGCGCCTCGACCCGAGCGGCACGCACTGGCTGCTCGAGGGCAGCAAGATGTGGATCACCAACGGCGGCTTCGCCGAGGTCTTCACCGTCTTCGCCCAGACCGAGGTCGAGGGCAAGGATCGGATCACCGCCTTCATCGTCGAGCGAGCCTTCGGCGGCCTGACCAACGGGCCCGAGGAGCACAAGCTCGGCATCAAGGGCTCGAGCACCACGACCTTGCACTTCGACAGCTGCCCGGTCCCGGTCGCCAACGTGCTCGGCGAGGTCGGTGGCGGGTTCAAGATCGCGATGACGATCCTCAACAACGGCCGCTTCGGGCTCGCGGCCGGCTGCGTCGGCGGAGCCAAGCGGCTGATCGGGCTCGCGGCCAAGTACGCCAACGAGCGCCAGCAATTCGGCAAGCCCCTGCGCGACTTTGGCCTGATCAAGAAGAAGTTCGCCGAGCTCGCGCTGCTGACCTACGCGGCCGAGTCGATGACCTACATGACCTGCGGGCTGATGGATCGCGGCGGCCGCGACTACGCGATCGAGGCCGCGATGTCCAAGGTGTTCGCGTCCGAGGCGATGTGGAAGGTCGGCAACGAGTGCCTGCAGGTCATGGGCGGGCTCGGCTACTCGCGCGAGTACATCTTCGAACGCTACGTCCGCGACGGCCGGATCAACATGATCTTCGAGGGCACCAACGAGATCCTCCGGCTCTTCATCGCGCTGTCCGGCATTCAAGCGCCCGGCGAGCACCTGCGCGAGCTCAAGGGCGCGCTCTCGGACCCGCTCGAGAACTACGGCATGCTGCTCGCCGAGCTGGTCGATCGGGTCCGCAACCGGGTGATCACCGAGGAGCTCGAGGGCGCGCACCCCAAGCTCAAGCGCGCCGCGGTCCATGTCGAGGACAAGGCCAGCGCGTTCGGCCAAGCGATCGAGATGCTCCTGCGTCGCTTCGGCAAGTCGATCATCGACGAGCAGATGCTGCTCGAGCGGGTCGCCGACATCGCGATCGATCTCTACGCGATGATCGCCGTGGTCTCGCGCGCGACTCGGACGCTCGAGCAAGCCCGGCCCCACGCCGAGCACGAGGCGCTGCTGGCCTCGAGCTTCTGCGAAGAGGCCGACCGCCGGATCCGCCGCAACCTTCGCGCGCTCGAGATGGGCCGCAAGAACGGCGACGTCCAACTCCGCCAGATCGCCGATACGCTGCTCGACGCGGGCGCTTACCTGCCCGAGCACCCCGTGATCGGTTGAGCCGCTGCGCAATCGCTGCGTGAATCTCACGCGGGTGATGAGGCAAGCTCTTCGAGTGTCTCGCCTCGATGCCATGATCCGTCCGCCTGCGGTCGCGGGTCGCTTCTATCCCGGCGACGCCGACGAGCTGCGCCGAACGATCGACGAGCTGCTCGCGGACGCGAGCGGCAGCGCGACGCCGACCAAGGCGCTGATCGTCCCGCACGCGGGCTACGTCTACTCGGGCCCGATCGCCGCCAACGCCTACGCCAGCGTGAAGTCGCGGGCCGCGAGCATCCACCGGGTCGTGCTGCTCGGGCCGGCCCACCGCGTCGACCTCGAGGGCCTGGCGGTCCCGAGCAGCGCCGCCTTCCACACCCCGCTCGGTGACGTCCCGATCGATCGCGCCCTGATCGATCGCGTCCGCGATCTCGACCAGGTCGTCGTCAGCGACGAAGCCCACCGCGAAGAGCACTCGCTCGAGGTCCAGCTGCCCTTCTTGCAGCGGCTCTTGCCCAGCTTCACGCTGCTGCCGGTGGTCGTCGGCAGGGTCAGCCCGGCGGCGGTCGCCGAGCTGCTCGAGCGGGTCTGGGGCGGCGACGAGACCCTGATCGTCATCAGCAGCGATCTCTCGCACTACCACGACTACGCCGAGGCCAACGCGATCGACCAAGCGACGGCGACCTGGATCGTCACGAGCGAGCGCCCGGGCCTCGATCACCGCCGCGCCTGCGGGGCGAGCTGTATCGACGGCTTGATCGAGCTCGAGCGCCGCCGGCCCGGACGCTTCGAACGCGAGCTGATCGATCTGCGCAACTCGGGCGACACCGCGGGCAGCCGCGATCAGGTCGTCGGCTACGGCGCCTTCGCCTTCCACGAAGGGACGAGCGCATGCTGAACCTCGATGACCTCGACGGCGAGCTGCTGCTCGATCTCGCGTACGCGAGCATCGCCGACGCGCTCGGCCTCGCCGCGCCAGCACCCCGCAGCGGCCCGAAGCCGACTTGGCTGCGCGAGCCGGGGGCCAGCTTCGTCACGCTCGAGTTCGGCGAGCAACTCCACGGCTGCATCGGCACGATCGAGCCCCACCGGCCGCTCGGCGTCGACGTCGAGCGCAACGCGCTGGCGGCCGCGTTCGAAGATCCCCGGAGTCGTCCGCTGCGCCCCGACGAGCTCGCCCGCGTCGACCTCAGCGTGGCCGTGCTCGGCCCGCTCACGCCGATGCGCTTCACCGACGAGCGAGACGCTCGCGCGCAGCTGCGGCCTGGGATCGACGGCGTCCTGCTGACCTGGCGCGGCTATCGAGGCGTGTTCTTGCCCAAGGTCTGGGACAAGCTGCCGACGCCGGGCGAGTTCCTCGATCAGCTCAAGCGCAAGGCCGGGCTCGGCGTCGACTTCTGGGCGCCCGAGCTCGCGCTCGAGCGCTACGAGGTCCGCAGCTTCACTCGACTTCACGACCAGGTGCCCGTCTGGGCACGAGGACCCACGCCATGACCCCCGACTCGGATTTTCCCGCTCGCTACTGGCACACCGGCGCCGATGGCCGTGTGGTCTGCGATCTGTGCCCGCGCGACTGCAAGCTGGCCGAGGGCCAGCGTGGCCTGTGCTTCGTCCGCCGCAACGTCGGCGGCGCCATGCAGCTGACCACCTACGGGCGCAGCTCGGGCCTGTGCATCGACCCGATCGAGAAGAAGCCGCTCGCCCACTTCTACCCGGGCAGCGCCGTGCTCTCGCTCGGCACGGCCGGCTGCAACCTGACCTGCAAGTTCTGCCAGAACTGGGACATCTCCAAGTCGCGCGACATGGACACGTTGGCCAGCGTCGCCTCGCCCGAGGCCATCGCCGCCGCGGCCGTCGAGCATGAATGTCGCAGCGTCGCGTTCACCTACAACGACCCGACGATCTTCGTCGAGTACGCGATCGACATCGCCGAGGCCTGCCACGCCCGCGGCATCGAGACCGTCGCCGTCACCGCCGGCTACATCTGCCCCGAGCCCCGACGCGATTTCTATGCCCACATCGACGCGGCCAACGTCGACCTCAAGGGCTTCACCGAAAAATTCTATCACGAGCTGACCGGCGCCCACCTCGACGCCATCCTCGAGACGCTGGTCTATCTGTGCCGCGAGACCTCGGTCTGGGTCGAGCTCACGACCTTGCTGATCCCCGGCCACAACGACGGCGACGACGAGATTCGGCGCGAGTGCGAGTGGATCCGCGATCAGCTCGGGCCCAGCGTCCCGCTCCACTTCTCGGCCTTCCACCCGGACTTCAAGCTGCTCGATGTCCCCGCGACGCCGCCCGCGACCTTGCGCCGCGCTCGAGCGCTCGCGCTCGAGGTCGGCCTTCAGCATGTCTACACCGGCAACGTCCACGACATCGAGGGCGACACGACCCGCTGCGCGGGCTGTGGGGCGACTCTGATCGTCCGCGACTGGTACGAGCTGCTCGAGTATCGAGTCGACGCGTCTGGGTGTTGCCCGGACTGCGGGGCGAAGCTGGCGGGGCACTTCGCGGCCAAGGCCGAGCGATTCGGCCGCAAGCGACTGCCGATCGCGTTTGCTCGTCGCTGATCCGCGACCGACCGTCAGCACACGACCATCAGTGGTGGTGATGGTGGCTCGGATCGTTGCAGTTCTCGTCGTGCTCGTGGTGATGCTCGTGCTCGTCATGATCATGACCCTGCTGCTCGCGCATCTGCTGAATCGCGGCCGAGGTGATCTGCAACTGGACCACGTTGACCACGCCTGCGACCTGATCCGGCTCGCTCGATCCGCGCAGCTCCGTGGCCAGCAGACGCACGCGCCGGGCCTCGCGGGACTGGCCGTCGAGCCAGAGGCTGACGGCGACGTCGTCGAGCGCGTTGGCGATCCTGCCATTGAGGGCCTCGCGCAGCGGCTCGTCGCCGCGGCTGGCCTCCATGATGTGGGCCAGGCGATCGGCGTCGGTCACCGTCGAAGGATCGACGTCCGCCATCCGCTTGCTCAGGCGATCGAAGAGCGGGTTGGCGTCGAAGAGCAGCGGCCAGGTGTGGACGTTGCCGCCCATCAGGATCTCGCCCAGGTCGCCCGCCGAGGGCTCGACCTCGGCCAGCAGCGCGTCGAGGAAGGTCGGCTCGGGTCGCTCGCTCGGCAGCGCGCCGAGCCGCGAGAGGTGCTCGTCGAGCGCCTTGGGCATCGGCAGGTTGTCGGCGAAGGTCCGGTCGCGGCCCCAACGGATCCGCGAGAGCACCCAGTCGACCGGGACGGCGCGGTCGCCGGTGATCCGCTGCCAGTCACGCGCCATTCGGCCTTGCTGACCGTCGGTCTGCATGTACGCGCCAAAGTCGATCACGCGATCGTCGGGATCGATCAGGCCCATGAAGAGCGTCGCGCCCTCTTCGGGATCGGGCAGGCTGACGGTCACTCGAGCGACGCCCGGCGAGGCCTCGAGATCGATCATCGCGATCGGACCGGCGTTGCGACGCAGCGCCGCCAAGCCCTCGTTGGCCCAGGTCCGGGCGGCCTGGCTGGGGATCTCGACGCCCTTGCTGCGCAGCGTGTGGATGGCCTTGCGCGCGGCCTTGCGGACCTGCTTGTCGGCGTGGTCTTCGTAGGCCTGCAGCGCTCCAGCGTCACGCTTGGCTTGGAGGCTGGCAATCTCGTCGAGCAGGGCCTTGGAGTCGGACATCGACCCGCGAATACCAGAGCGCGACGGAGCTGGCCCACCCCGGCCCGCGTGAGCCAAGCGGTAGTCCTCGCTCACCACTCGTGGCCGCAGGCGAAGCACTGCCACGGGGGTCGGTCGGGCTCGAAGCGCTGGCGATCGGTCTGGACCGAGCCACAGCTCGGGCAGGCCGAGCTGCCGGCGGACTCGCTGAGCTTCGGCTGCTTGGGGCCGCTCGGCAGCGTGACCTGGTAGAGGCCCCACAGGCCGGCGCCAACCAAAGGCGCGAGGCCCAAGCCGATCCAGCCGCCGACCCACACTGGCACGGCCAAGAACATGACCACGAAGAGCAGCGCGAACACGCCGGTGTGAACCGGGTTCTTGCCGGCCAAGCGCTCGTCGGGTGCGGGCTCGAGCTCGCGCGGGGATGGCCGGTCCGACATGCCGGCAGTCTACGATCAAAGCCCGTGGTCGAGCGCGAACGCGGGCAACAAGTTGGCGCCGGTGCCCCAGCGCGCGCGCTTCCACCCGGGCTGCTCGGGCAGCTCCCAGGCGACCGCCGTTCGCAGCATCCGCAGGGCCACGCCGCCCTCGGCGATCCGGTCCTCGTACTCGCCCGGATCCGCGGCGAGATCGAAGAAGTGCTGGGACTCGCGGCCACGGCCCGGGCCGAGGATGAACTTGTGATCACCGATGATCGCGGCGCGGCTGCCATCGCCGACGTACGAGACGATCAAGCGGGGCGGCGGCTGGGGATCATCGAGCAGGGGGACCAGGCTCTCGCCTTGCCAACGCGGGTCGTACTCGACCCCGAGCAGGTCGGTCAGGGTCGGGGCCAGATCGAGCAGGTCGACCGGAACCTCGACACGGCCGGGCGCGAGCAGAGCGGGCGCACGGATCGCCAGGGGCACGCGGATGCTCTCTTCGTAGAGCGAGTGACCATGGCCCGCGCTGCCGTGCTCGAGGAATTCTTCGCCGTGGATCCCGACCACGACCACGACCGCTTGATCGAGCTCGCCGCGGGCCTCGAGCGTGTCGAGCAGATCGCCGAGCGCCTGATCGATGACTTGGAGCTCGCCTCGATAGAGCCGGCGCACGTAGGCCAGCTGGACCGCGTCGGGCACGACCTTGCCGGTGCGGACCCGACCGATCCACATGTGCGTGCGGTGCTGCGCGGGGGCATCGGGCGGGATCACGACGTCGGTCAAGAGCTCGGTCGGCGGGTCGTAGGGCGCCTGCGCGTCGTTGAGCACGCCGTAGATGAAGCGCGGACTCGGCCGCCGCTCGACCTCCTCGAGCATGGCCGTGACGATCTTGTTGGCGTCGTTGCCTCGCGTGTTGCTGTGCTCGAGGATCTGGTGATCGGCGAAGCCCTGGGTCAGCCCGCGTTGATCGTCGAAGTCGCCGTTGGCCGACACGCTCGAGTTGAAGTAGCCGGCGCGGCCGAGCAGCTCGGGCAGCATCGTTCGGCTCTCGGCCACGAAGCTGCCGAGCACGGTCAGGTGGGCGGGCGGGACCAAGGACGAGAGCACGCCGGCGTGGCTCGGCACCGCCGCGGGCCCGAGCGCGTAGGCACGATCGAAGACCAGCGCGTGCTCGACGAAGCGCTCGACGTTGGGCAGGCTGGGCCCGCGCCGCTGCGGCTCGAAGAGGTCGTCGGGTCGCGCGCCCTCGAGCGCCAAAATGTAGACGTCGCGGACCTGGCGATCGCGGCGATCGAGCGGGATCGAGCGGTTGGCGACCACGTTGATCGCCTCGAACACCGCCCCGCCCGCGGGCTCGCCCGGCGCGTGATCGCGGGTGCTGGTGACTCGGATCTCGAGCCGGGTCGGGATGTCGGCGTAGCCCGAGAGATCGACCGCGACGCTGCGACCGGTCGTGCGCAGCGGCTGCTGGACCAGCTCGGTCGGCCTGCGCCCCGCACGATGATCCTCGTCGGTGCTGGCCAGCACGCTCAAGGCTCCGCGCCCCGAGACCTCGATCTGCAAGCGAGACCGGCGGGGCGGCACCATGTAGTAAGCCAGAGCGACGCCCGCCGGGACTTCGAACTCGGTCTCGCCGGCCGAGGCGCGAATCGAGAAGCTCCGCGAGCGCTCGAGCGGACCCGACTTGATCGCCGCCAAGGTTCCGATCTCGACGCTCTCGATCGCGGCCGAGACCTGCGGCGGCTCTTGGCCTGGATCCGCGCCAGCCTGGTCGAGCGGGGCGAGGCTGCGAAAGTGAAGGCGCAGGCGATTCTCGCCGGTGACGACCAGATCGTGCGGGAGCGAGAGCGTCCGTCGCTCCCACTGATCCGACACGCGCAGGTTGGCCAAGGGCCGCTCTTCCCAGAGCACCGTGACCGACTGATCCGGGGCCATCGCGCGCATGGTGATCGCCATCGCCAGCCCAGCGGTCGGGGGTGGCAGGGGGTCGGGCCGGGGATCGGACTCGTGACCCTCGGCCGGCTGCCAAGGCGTGTCGGGGTGGAGCGCGGGCGCGAGCTCACCGTCGATCGGGATGTCGAGCGCCCCGCTCGCGCCGACCAAGATCGCCGCGCGGCGATCGTCGACGTCCTGCGCGAGCAAGAAGGGCGACCCGCCCGCGGCCAGCTGCAAGTGCTTGCGCGCGCTCGGGTGGCCCATGTCGATGTAGACCCGACCCGAGCGGATCACCACCGCGCTCGGTCGCTGGGCGATGAGATCCTGCCAGGCGTCGGTGCTGCCGATCCGGGCGACCGGGGCGAGCTGCTGCGTGACCTCGGTGCCGTGCTCGCGGCCCGACTCGCGGGCCACGCCAGGCTCGGGTCGATCGTCGCCGCAGCCGATCGTGAAGATCACGAGCAGCGCCAGGAGCCGAGCGAGCCAGTCAGCCGCGCGCATCGTCGACCGACTTCCCAACAGGCGTGACGATTCCGGGCTTGGTCGCGCGTCGCTGCACGAGCCACTGCTCGCGCGCTTGCGCGAGCGCAGGCACCCACGCGAGCACGAGACCAAAGAGCGCGAGCAGACCCCACGCGTGGCTCAGCGAGGCCACGAAGCCGCTGCGAAACGCGGCCTCGACCAACGCGATCACGCCCGCGCTGCCGAGCAGGGCCAAGAGGCTCGCGCTGACCAGGTTCAGATCGTCGTGCGACTTGCTGCGCCGGTGATCGAAGCCGACCAAGACCAAGCACAAGGTGATCACGCCCAAGGCGATCGCGAGATCGATCGATCGCATGGCCGCGATCCAGGGCAAGAGCCGGCCGAAGAGCGGACCGCTCTGCCACTCCAGCCAGTTCGTCTGCGGCGCGAACACGTCGACCGGCGGGACCACGAACGCGAGCAGCAGCTGGGCGAGCACGCCCGCGAGCGCCAAGCCCATGCTCGCCCGACGGACCAGCACCGCGCCCACGGCCCCGAGCAGACCGCCGACCACGAGCACCCAAGGCTGGGTCCGAATCCGCAGGGGCTCGGGCGAACGCAGCTCCCAGCCGCCACGCCACAAGTGCAGCTGCAGCGCCAGCGCGCGCGGGTCCTCGATGACCTCGACCCGGAGCAGGTGCGGGCTGTTGCCAGTCTGGAACCATGGGCTCTCGTCGACCGCGTGTTCGATCGCCGGGAGGATCCACAGCGAGCCGCCGTCTTGCACGACCTCGACCGGGAAGGGCTCGTCGCGCAGCAGCGTGCCCTGGTCGTCGCGCAGGTTGGCGAGCAAGGCCAGATCATCGAGCGAGCGCGAGGCCAAGCTCGCCAACGCGGCCTCGCGGGTCGCGGCCCCGCCGAGCCAAGGCAGCGCCAGACAGGCGAGCAGCAGGCCCACCACCGCGACCACGAGCAGGCTGCGCGGGAGCATGAGCGTCCCTTCTATCCACGCTCCGATCGCCCGGCAAGCCGGGCGCTCGGCGCTGCGTCGACGATCCAGACCGGATCGAGCGGAAGACCGAAGAGCACGCGCAAGACCAACCCCTCGCGGGCCAGCGCGGGCACGGTGACGAGCGAGCCCGGACGCGCGGGATCGACCTCGACGGCTCGCGGCCCGGCCAAGACTTGCGCGCGGGCCAGCGCTCGCCGCTCGGGCGCCGCGCTCGCGAGCAAGTCGGCGAGCGCCTGCGCGCGCAGCCGAGCAGCGCAAGCCGTGGCCACACCGAGCAGCGTGTCGGGGCTGCTCGAGGGCGACTCGGACAGCTCGCAGAGCGCCACGCTGTCGCTGAGGAAGGCCAGCGCGCGCGGGCTGGCGAGCTTGGCCCCGCCGACGCCCGACTCGCCGTCGAGGACCAACGCGGCGGCCGGATCGATCGCCGCGAGCGCGGCCCGATCGAAGGCCGCGACCGCGCTGGGGTGGCGCTCGCGGGTCTCGGGATCGAGCAAGACCTCGTCGAGCAGCGACCACGCCAAGTCGTCGGTCCGGGCCTCGTGGGCGAGCTGCACGATCAAACCGTCGAGCAGCGACCAACGCCGCTGGATCGGCGCCTCGACCAGCCAGTCGGCGATCGCCCGGCGCAGCTCGTCGAGCGTGGTCGCTCGGGCCTCGCTCTCGGGCTCGGACTCGCGGTCGCGCAAGATCGCGTCGCGGTCGACGTCGCGCAGGCGGGTCAAGAGCAGCTCGCGTCGCGCCGCTTCGTCGCGCAGGCCGGGGCTGTGCAGCAAGACCTGCCGCAGCGCCTCGAGCATGTACTCGCGGGCGCCTCGCTCGCGACCCGCGAGCGCGGCTCGAGCCCAGACCTCGCGCGGCGCCTCGCTGATCGCCGCGGCGCTGGTGGTCAGCAGCGCCGCGCGATCATGTTGCCCGTGACCGAGCGCGAGCTCGGCGTGCAGCTGATCTTGCAGCGACGCCTCGAGCTCGGGCGCGTGGATCAGCCGCTCGTCGAGCGTGGTCAGGATCAGCTCGTGCAGCCCCGCGTCGAGCAGCGGGATCACGACCGGGCCGCTGCACGCGAGCGCGGCGTCGGCCTCGAGCGCGCGGGCCAGCGCCGGACCGACCTGCTCGCCGTCGAGATCGTCGAGCGCCAGCTCGAGCGCGGCACGGCTCGCGTCGGGATCGAGACCGACGGCGCGCAGGGTCTCGGCGGCCTCGGGGTCGAGCCAGCTGGCCAGCGAGGGACAGCCACGCGATTCGGCCAGCCGCGGCGCGTCGGCGACCGCGTCGATCCGGGTCTGCCAGGTCGCCACCCAATCCTCGCCGAGCGCCCGCTCGACGAGTCGCCGCTCGCTCTCGTCGCCTTGCGGATCGATCGCCGCGCGCAGGCGCAAGGTCGAGGCGAGCGCCGGGAAGAGCTCGTCGACCAGCGGACCCGGGACCACCTCGGCGATCGCCAGCGCCCGCCAGGGGTGGCCGAGCACCAGCTGCCGGCGAAGCTCCTCGATCGCGACCTCGGCGACCTGGGCGAGCCCGGCCGCGTAGCCGGCCGCGATGACGTGTCGTTGCAGGACCAGGACGTCGTGGGCCTGGTCGCCGCGCAGCTCGATCATGCGCGCCAAGCTGAGCAGCAAGTCGAAGGTCTGGCGATCGACCGGGACCGAGAGCCACTGGCTCGGACCGATCAGCGTCAGGCCCGAGGTCCCCGCGGACTCGGGCTTGACCACGAGGTCGCGCAGGTTGGTGGCGAGGGCAAACTCGGCGCTCGCGAGGTCGCCGGTGCTGGCCAGGACCCGCCAGGCCTTGGCTCCCTCGCGCGGACCTTGGCCCTCGAGCGAGGCCATCGCCGCGACGATCCACGCCTCGCGATCGTCGCCGAGTCGATCGCTGTGGCGCACGCCCGCGAGCCGCAAGAACGCATACTCGCGCACGCCGTCGGGCAGCGTGCTGATCGCGTCGACGATCGCGGCCACGTCGTTGTCGCCGACCCAACCCGAGAGCCGCCGCGACGAGACCAGGCCGGGCCCGAGCGCGCCCGCGAACTCGGCCGCCAACAAGATCGCCACGTCGTCGGGCTCGAGCTGCATCTGCTCGGCGTCGGCGAGCGCGAGCACGGCTCGCGGGCTGCGTTGACGGGCTTGCAAGAGCTGCTCGGCCAAGCGCAGCTCGGCCGCGCCGGACGACTCGGCGCTCGCGACCCGCGGCTCGTCGCCGACCAGGCTCCGCTGCGCGCGAGCCTGGCGATCGGCGTCGGGTTCGATCGCACGCCGCAGCTCGCGATCGGCCTCGTCGACCTCGCTCGGACAGATGCTGACGAGCCGCTCGAGATCGCCGAGGGCGGCCAGCGGCTCGGCGATCTGCGCGAGCGCTCGAGCCCGCCGCCGAAACCCCGCGCAGGCCGTCTTCGCCTGATCGCTGTCGCGCAGATCCTGATCGTCGATCGCGTGGAGCCGGGCGAAGTGTGCGATCGCCATCCCGGCCAAGCCCTGCTCGGCCTCGAGCGCCGCGAGCTCGAGCAGCGAGGCCTCGTGTCCGCCCTTTCGAAAGTCGAGCAGCAAGATCGCGCGGGCTTCCTCGACCTCGCCGAGCTCGACCAGCGCCTGCGCCCAAGCCCGGGCCTGCTTGTCTCGCGGGATCCGCTTGCTCGCGCGCGCGACCCGATCGACCTCTTCCCAGCGCCCTTGCTTGGCGAGGCCGACCAAGTTGCCGCCACAGCCCGCGAGCCCACCCAGCCCAACGACCCCACCGAGCAGAGCGAGCGCGAGCCAAGGCCGGAAGCCAGCGCGGCGAAGCGTCATTCGGCCGCCTCGCAGCCCAGCGCCGCGAGCCCGCCCGCGTCCTCGATCAGCTGGTCGAGCAGCTTGCCCTCTTCGGCAGTCAGCCCGGCGCGATCGGCCTTGGCCTGACAGAGCGAGGCGAAGCCCGACTCCGCGTCGCCGAGCGCCACGTAGCCCTCGCCGAGGCGCAGGTGATTGCGGGCCAGCTCGGGGTGGGCTTCGACGACCTCTTCGAGCAGCTCGAGCCCCTGCTCCGAGTCGCCCTTCGAGAGGTGACGACCCGCGAGCACGTAGAGCGTGCCGAGCAGCCGCTTGGCCGCCATGCCCTCGAAATTCGGATCGCGCTCGATGCTCGCCTCGGCCCACTCGCGCATCTCTTCGAGCAAGGGCAAGGCCTTGAGCCCGCGCAGCTCCGCGACCCGGCCCCCGACCGAGGCTCGCGCGTAGGCATAGGCCGCGCTGCCATCGTCGGCGCTCGAGCGGATCCGATCGAGCGCCGCGGCGCGGTCGGCCTCGCTCGCCTGCCCTGCCAGGATCCGGCCCTCGATCGCCTCGTGGATCTCCCACGCCCCCGCCTTGGCGGCCGCGTCGATGCTGGGATCGACCGTCCCCTCGGGTTTGCAGCCGGGCAGAGCGACGAGCGAGACCAGACCCGCGAGCACGATGGAAGCGACGCGCACGCGCCTGGATACCACGACGCCGCCCCACATCGAAGCGGGGCGGCGGCGGTCCAGTCAGGTCGAGCGCGGTCCGGACGAGCTCAGTACGCCTTGATCACGGCGTCGTAGACGTCGCTGCCGGCCGGCCCGAGCTTGACCAAGCCGACCTCTTTGCAAGCCGCCGCGCCCTCGCCCGTGCAGACCTTGGCCAGGTTGGGCGCGAAGGCCTTGCGCTCGGCGTCCGGCGCCGAGGGGAACGCGACCACGACCATCGGCGGCAAGGTCTTGGACTGCCACAGGGTCTGGAGTCGTTCGCCGCCCTCGGTCTTGTTCAGGCTGGCCATCTGGGCGTCGTCGATCAGCGCGCAGCTGACCTCGCCCGAGATCGCGGACTTGATGGTCTTGACCGGCCGCTTGGTGTCGACGACGGTGAAGTCGGCGAGGTCGAAGTCGCTGCCCGACACGACCTTGTCGATGAAGCGGACGTCGTCGCCGTGGTCGGTGCCCAGCGTCTTGCCCTTGCACTCGGCCAACGAGGCCGCGCTGGTGCTGACGATCGAGTACTGGAGGCCGCCGCCGCCGAGCACCTCGGCGCTGCCGATCACCTCGAGCTTGGTCGTCGTCCGCAGATCCAAGAAGGCGCCGAGCGAGAGGATGCCGTAGTGCGGATCGGCCTCCTTGATCCAAGTCTTCGCCGCGCTGCGGCTGGTCTGGTACTTGCCCGTCGCGCCAGCCCAACCATTTTGGCTCGCGACCGTCGCGACCAGCGAGTCGACGTATGGCTGAGCCGAAGCCGCGCTCCCGACCCCGTGCTCCTTCAAGATCAGGATGTTGACGGGGTCACCCGCTTCCGCGCTCGGAGCCAACGCGAAGGTCGACAACAGGACTGCAGAGGCGAGGGTGAAGGAGGCGAACTTCGACGGCTTCATGCGTGGGGAGTCCTCGGGTGCGGGCCTTGGACGGCGAGCTCGCCAGAGTATGCACAGCACCCGCCAGAGCTCGGATTTGCTCCGGTGAACCGTGCTCTGAGTCACAATTGAAAACCTCGAGAACGTCGTTTAGCGGGCGATCGGCAGGAGGCGCGGCTTCTTCGCCTCGGCCTCGGGCGGGTCGACGTAGACGAACTCACGCCCGGCTCCGTCCCGAAACACCCAGCGCGCGCCATCGCGCCTGAGCAGGCGATCGGGCGAGAGGGTGATCTTGCCCCCGCCGCCAGGCAGGTCGACGGCGAACTGCGGGATCGCCAAGCCCGAGAGTCGACCTCGCAGCGCGTCGAGGATCGCCAGCCCGGTCTCGATCGGCGTGCGCAAGTGGGCCGTGCCCGCGACCGGATCGCATTGGAACATGTAGTAGGGCCGGCAGCGATGCCGGACCAACCAGCGGTTGAGCTGCTCGACCGTGTCGGCGTCGTCGTTGATGCCACGCAGCAAGACCATCTGATTGCCGATCGCAAACCCGGCGTCGGCCATGCGCACCAGCGCTCGTCCGGCCTCGACCGTGCACTCGCGCGGATGGTTGAAGTGCGTGCTGACCCAGATCGGATGCTGCGGGCGCAGACCCGCGAGCAGCTCGTCGGTGATCCGCTGCGGCAGCGTGACCGGGTTGCGGGTGCAGAGCCGAACCACCTCGACGCTGGGGATCGCCCGCAGCTCGCGGACGATCTCGATCAGCTTGGCGTCGGCGAGGCTCAGTGGATCGCCGCCCGAGATCAGCACGTCGCGTATCGCCGGCGTCCGCCGCAGGTAGGCGTAGGCGTCCTGCAAGGCCGCGCGATCGGGAGCCGAGGCCACGTCCCCGACCTTGCGCGCGCGCGTGCAGTGCCGGCAGTAGACCGCGCAATTGTGGCTGACGTAGAGCAGCGCGCGATCGGGGTAGCGATGCGAGATCAGCTCGACCGGGCTGTGTTCGTCCTCGGCCAGCGGATCACGCATGTCGCTGGCGACCGCCCAACCTTCGTCGACGACCGGGACCGCTTGGCGACGGATCGGACACTCGGGACCCGCCATCAACGAGGCGTAGTAGGGCGTGATCGCAAAGGGGAAGCCGCGCGCGCCGATGCCCTCGCGCTCGCGCTCGGTCAGCGCGATCAAGCCCTCGAGCTGCTCGAGCGAGGTGATCCGGTGGCGCTGCTGCCAGCGCCAGTCGGCCCACTGCTCGTCCGGGACCTCGGCCCAGCGAGCGTGGCGGATCGACGCGTCGGAGCGCTCGCGAGTCAGCATCCCGCGGATGATGGCCCCTGGCGCTTCGCCGCGAAAGCGACCCCGCGCAACTGCTCAGGCGTCGGCCGCACGCCGGCCGGGGCCGAGCGGCAACACCAGCAAGGCCGCGATCGCGACCAAGAAGCCGATCGCCAGCCCCGCGCCGCCCGCCTCGCTGGCGTGGCTCTCGGACCACGCGCTCAGCGACGCGAACCACTCGCCGGCGACCGTCGACCCGAGCTCGCCCGAGTTGATCAACGCACCGAGCAGCAAGTAGGCCACGCCGATCGCCAGCGCGTAGGCCGACGCGAGGATCCACGTCCGCCGCGAGTCCTCGACGGCGTTGAGCTCCGGCAGCTGCTGCATCACGCGCTTGGTGAAGAAGGCGTCGCTCGGCTCGCGGACATCGAAGAGCGAGAGCTCGGTCGCGACGAACTCCTCGAACTCGCTCGCGCAGCTCGGGTCGTTCTCGATCGCGGCGCGCAGGTCGGCCGGCAACCAAGTCTCGCCGCGCGGATCTTCGCGCAGGGTTCGAGCGTCGAGCTCGAGCTCGAGCAAGCGATCGAGGAAGCGATCGCCGAGGTCGAAGTCGGGCGCGTTCATGCGGGGATGTCCTCGACCTCGACCAGCTCGCTGCTGCCGGTGCCGTGCATGTGATCGCGCAGGAGCTTCTTGGCCCGATGCAGATGGGTCTTCACCGTCCCGAGCGGGAGGTCGAGGACCTCGGCGATCTCCGGGTAGGAGACATCTTGAAGGTAGTAGAGCGTGACCACGGCCCGATAGCGCTCGGGCAAGCGGGTGACCGCCGCGGCGAGATCACGACGAAGATCGTAGCGCTGCGGCGAGAGGTCGCCCTCGGGCGCGGCCGCGTGGCTCTCGTAGTTGTCGGGCAGGCACGCGAGCTCGCGGGTGCGCGTGCGATGGTTGAGGAACACGTTGTAGGCGATCCGGTAGAGCCAGGTCGAAAAGCGCGAGCGGCCTTCGAACCCGACCAAGCCCCGATAGGCGCGCAAGAACACCTCTTGAGCGAGGTCGTCGGCCAAGGTCGGGTTGGCGGTCAGACGCAGCAGCAAGCCGCGGACCTTGCCCTGGTGGCGACGAACGAGCTCGGCGAAGGCCGCGTTGTCGTTGCCGCTGCTGGCCCGCGTGACCAGGGTTTCGTCGTCGAGTTCGGTGATCGAAGGCTCGCGCACGCGTCCACGCGCACCAGCCCAAATTTGCGAGAGCACGGGGGTCATCGTCGGTTCCCTTGGTTGTTGTCGTTGGCGTGGCTCGGTCGAGCGCTCGCGGCGAAGCGATGGCTGACCAGGTAGCCGATGCCGATGAAGCCGGGGATCAACCCCGCCGGGCTCAGGCCTTCGTTGCCGCCGAGCAGCGACGCGAAGAGCAGACCCACGCCGGTGAACACCAAGACCACGCCGCGCCGCAGATCGCTGCCGGTGTTGGAGCCGAGCAGCTCGGGCGGCGGCTCGATGCCCTTCTCGACCATGCGCCGGGCGAGGTCGAGCCGCTTGCGGGTGGTCGCGTGGCGAAAGCGGATCGCCGAGATGACGATCAACGCGACCACGGCCAAGAACGCGAGGTCGAAGGCTCGAAACCCGCAGCGCGGCGGCTGAGCCTCGAACAACATCGCGTCGACATCGACCAACACGCCGAAGCTGCCCGAGCAGTCTTGGGTGGTGACGCCCGCGTCGAACACCGGTGTCCACTCGGCGGCGTGGGCGGGCGCGGCGAGCATCAGCACCGCCAGCGCGAAGAGGAGCGAGACCGCATGCAGCGCGAGTCGGGGCTCGAGCCAGCGGAGGGACCACTCTCGACCCGGACGGGTCGACTCGGACGATTTCGCGCTTGATGGGGGCATGAGCAGCTCTGCGACCCGCTCGGGACTGGCCGGGTTTCGGCAGCCTACGCGAGCACGGGATCGGGCGGGTCCGAGACACTCCAAAGCCGCCGATACTCCCGCCAGAGAGATTCAAAATTCAGAACATCGTTTGGAGCGGCAATATCGGCAGGCGCTCCCACCGCAAGGAGCGATTCGCGGACTTCGCGGAACCCTGACAGGAGGACACCCTCGAATTCCTCGCGCCACGCGGGCCGCGCGAGCGCGCGATCGATGCGGTCTCGAAAGCCGGGGAGATCGTCCTCGAGCCCATGAAAAACCCCCTGGATCTCGAACTGTTCGACGAACCACGCCATGCGAAAGCCCGGCGGCTGCCAGCGCTCCGCGTAGGCGGCACTGATCGCGCAGCATGCCAGCTCCTCCCACAGGTGCCGGCGATGGTCGGTGTGTGCGAGATCGAGGGGGATCAGCCCATAGTCGAACCCATGGTCGTCCTCCAGCCGGCCCAAGAAGATCGCGTGCACCAGCTCGTGCAAGAGGTTGGGCAGGCCTTGCGACTCGATCACGTAGATCGCCTCGCATTCGCCCGCACGAGCCCGCCTGCACAAGTTCTCGCCGGCTGGATCGATGCGCACGATCCCGCCCATCGAGGCGATGATGCGGGTGATCCAACGAACCAGCGGCTCGTCGGAAGGACACTCGACATGGGGTCGGTGGGACTCACCCATCCCTTCATTGGGGTCCATGGACGTAAGCGAAGATAATGCTTCAACAAGCCCGCCCGACCCTGCTACTTTTTGCGGGGAAGAGCGCCGGCTCACTCCCTCGGTCATGCCTGGTCTGCCCGCATCGAGCCAGCCGAACTCCGTGTTTGGCGAGACTCTCCCGAGTCGGGACGAGTCGAGCTCGCCGATCGTGCGTGCGATCCATGACGAGCGCGACGAAGACGACGACTCGCAGGCCATCGATCGCAAAGAAGCCAAGCGCGCGGTCGAGCACAGCAAGCGTGGCCATCGGCCGCGTCCCGCCGAGGAGACCTTCAAGCTCGGCCGCTACGCGATCACGGGCAAGATCGCCAGCGGCGGCATGGCGACCGTCTACCGCGGTCGACTCGAAGGCCAAGGCGGGTTCGCGCGCGAGTTCGCGATCAAGGTCATCCATCCCCACCTCGCCGCGGCCGAGGGCTTTCGCGATCGCTTCTACGACGAAGCCCGCGTGGCCTCGCGCGTCAGCCACCCGAACGTCGTCGCCACGATCGACTCGGACTTCGACCACGGCTACCACTTCTTGGTCCTCGAGCTGATCGACGGCATCACGCTTCGGCAGCTGCAGGTCACCGGGCAAGAGCGGACCACGGCGCTCGGCGAGGGGCCCTATCGGCTCGAGGCCGGCGAGGCGGCGCGAGTCGTCTGCGACGCCGCCCGCGGCCTCCATGCGGTCCACACCACCGTCGACGAGAGCGGCGACGCGATGGAGGTCGTCCACCGCGATCTCTCGCCGCACAACCTCATGCTCGACATGACCGGGCGGACGGTGCTGATCGATCTCGGCTTGGCCAAGGCTCGCGGTCAGCTCGGGCACACGCAGACCGGGGTGCTCTGCGGCAAGCTGCCCTACATGAGCCCGGAGCAGAGCCGGATCGAGCCGCTCGACGCCCGCTCCGACGTGTTCAGCCTCGGCAGCGTGCTCTTCGAACTCGCGACCGGGCTGCCGCCCTTCGGCGACGACCACACGCCCAACACGCTCGAGAACCTGCGCCGCTGCGATTCGACCCGACTCAGCGACCTGCTGAGCAGCGCTCGGATCCCGACCTGGCTCAACCAGATCATCTTGACCTGCCTGCGCGCCCAGCCCGACGAGCGCTACCCGAGCGCCGAAGCGCTGGCCTCGGCGCTCGACGAAGGCATGCGTCGTGCGGGCGTCAACCAGGCCAGCGTCCGGACCAAGCTCGCGCGAAGGACCCGCGAAATCCACAGCCTGATCGGGCCCACGCTCAACCCGGTGCCCTTGCTGCCGCTGATCGCCGCCGATCCGACCGGCTCGTACAAGGCGCTGAGCACCACCTGGGTTCGGCCCTGGATCCGCGGCCTGGCGCTGGTCGGCGCTGGAGCGATGGTCGTCTTGGTCGCGCTCGGCATCCGCAACGCGGCGCGATCCAACGCCGCGATCCCGACCGAGCAGTGGACGCCAACGCTCTCGTCCGACGCGCTCGGGCCCGACACGGGCGCCGAGCCCCAGCAGGTCGTCATCCCGCTCGAGCCAGCCCCGCTGCCCGCCGCACGGCAACAGCCCCCGCCCGAAGTCGAGCCCCTCGAAGCCATCGAAGACGAGCCCACGCCGGCCAAGCGCAAGCGGGTCGGGACCAAGCGCGACCCTCTGGCGGAGTTCAAAGGCAATCCCTACGATTGACCGGCGATGCGGCTCGCTCGGTAGTCCATGACGTTCGTCTGCGCCATGGGATTGGCGATCCTGCTCGCCGAGCCGGCCCGAACGCCGAGCGCGGACGATCGCCAGGAGGCCAAGCGAGCGTTCGACCTCGGCCTGTCCGCGGTCGCGGCCGGTGAGTTCGAGACCGCGGTCGACTCGTTCGAACGGGCCTACTCGCTGCGGCCCCACCCGGTCACGCTCTTCAACCTCGCGCTCGCGCTCGAGAAGGCCGAGCGCCTGCCCGAGGCCTGGGAGATCTTCGAATCGGTGATCGATCTGGTCGAGAGCGACGCCGAGCGCCGCGAGGTCCGTCGGCACATGCGGGCGATCGCGGCCAAGATCGCGGTCCTCGAGGTCCACGCGACGCCGCGTCACCGGCTCTGCCTCGACGGCGCCGACATGCCGCGCGACGAGAACGATCACCTGCGGCTCGCGCTCGCGCCCAGCGAGCACATCTTGCTGCTCGACGATCACGAGCTGCACGTCGAGCTCGAGCCTGGCGATCAACGCGTGCTGCTGCTCGAGGACAGCGAGATGATGATCGAAGGCCGGCGGCGGAGCCCCTTGATGCCCGCGATGATCGGCAGCGCGATCGCAACGGGCGGGCTCGCGCTGGGTCTGGGCATCGGCGCAGCGACCAGCCAAGATCCCCAGGTCCGCACCGGCTTGGCCGCTGGCGCGGCGAGCAGCGCGGGCCTGGCCGCGGTCGCTGGCGTCATCGCGCTCTTGATCGAGACCCGAGTCATTCGCGAGCCCGACCGCGAGCGCGAGACCGACGACGCGCGCTGTCCCGGCGCGGCCGAGATCGAGCAGCGGATCGACCTGCGCCTCGCCCCGACGATTCGCCGGCCCGTCGAGTTCTCACGCCTCGAGCTGGTGCCGAACCTGCCGATCCCGACCGCGCCGAGCGAGGGTCCCCGGCTCGCGGGCATTCAGCCGCGGCGGAGCGACGCGAGGCCCCACATCGCCGCGCCCGAGTGACGAGCGTTCGGCCAGGTGATCAGAAGCGGCCAGAGATCGCAACGCCCACGTGGTCGCGCGAGAGCGCCAAGTCGGCTCGCAAGCGGCGCTTTTGGACCGAACCGACGATGATCATCGCGATGCCGCCGAGCAGCATCACCGCGCCCGGCACCCCCATGGTCAACGCCGCCCGATCGCGCGCGTCGTGAAAGCAGTTGTTGCCGGCGCTCGGGTCACAAGGGTCGCTCAGGCCGAGCGCCGTCGCCCCTGCGACCAGGACCGTGCCGGTGACGGTCGATGCGATCCCCGCTCGCGTCCATCGCCTCGCGTCGCGAGCCGCGGCGCTGTCACGCGTGGGATCATAGTCGTCGTCGATCGGCTCGAGGTCCTCGGCGTCCGCGTCCGTGTCGACGTCCGTGTCGATGTCCGTGTCGATGTCAGGCTCCGGCTCGGGCTCCGGCTCGGGCTCCGGCTCGGGCGGAGGGAGCTCGACCGGCGTGATCTCGACCGGCGCGAACTCGCCGGGCTGCAGCGCGCCCTCGCCATCGATCGCCGGCTCGGCGGGAGCCGCATGGAGTCGCCCGCCAGGCCAGCTCCACGCCAGCAACCCCGCCAGCGTGGCCGCCAGGACTCGGACCTCGATCCCCCGAAGCATCGCAGCGACGGTATTTCGCCTGCGAGCGCGATTCAACCCGATCAGCGATCGCGGTGCTGGACGAAGTCGACGGCGCGCTGGCGGGTGTCGCCCTCGCGCAGGGCCCAGGCCATCTGTGAGCTGGCGAGCGCGCCCCAGCTCGAAGCCGAGACCGCGATCACGCCGACGCCCTCGTCGGCACCGATGTCGCGGATCGCTAGCCGGATCGCGTCGTTCGCCGGCAGACCCGCGGCCAAGTGACGATAGACCTCGCGGGCGACCTGCTCACGAATGATCGCCTCACCCTTGCCGGTCGCTGCGACCGCGCCCGCGGGTCCGACGTAGAGCCCGTCGCCGAGCAAGGGCACGTCGCCGATCCGTCCGCGCAAGGCCAAGCTGGTCCCGCCGGTCGAGAGCGCGGCGGCGAAGCGGCCCTCGGCGGTGCGCACGACCACGCCGACGGTGTCTTGGGTGTCGATCGGCGCCGCGGCTCCGGCCGCGCGATGCTCCGCCGCGCCAGCCTCGATCAGCGCGCGCGCGGCCGCGAGATCGGCCGGCGGCTCACCCTCGAAATTCCAGTTCGCCCGCCAATCGAAGCCCGACCACGCGGGCGTCGATCCGGGCGCGGTGTCGAAGAGCCGCTGGTAGCCGCGATCGAGCCGAGCGCGGGCCTGCTCGGAGTCGAGGTCGGCCTGCTCGAGCCCGAGTCGCTGCGCCAAGGCGAGCGCGCCGGTGCCCGCGATCAACAGGTGCGGCGTCGCGGCGACGCGCTCGGCCAAGCGCACGGGGTGGCGAATGCCCGACACGCCCGCGACCGCACCGAAGTGACCGCGGTCGTCCATCACCGCCGCGTCGGCCTCGATCGTTCGCCCGTCGAGGCGCAGGTTGGCCCCGGTCCCCGCGTTGAAGTTCGGATCGTCTTCGAGCAGCTCGATCGCCGCGATCGCAGCGGCGAGCGGATCGCCAGCTTCGCCCAGCGTCGCGTGAGCGCGCTCGACCGCCGCCGCTGGTGCGCCGCTCTGCGACGCCGGCGAGCCTTGGCCACCGTGGGCCAGGACCAAAGGCTCGATCGTCGGCGCGCGCTCGGTGGTCAGGGTCGCGGGCAGCTCACCGAGCTCGTGGCCACGCGCCGAACAAGCCGAGAGCAGCGCCACGAGCAAGGGCGAGGCGACGCGAACCCGCTTGGCGACCGAGGGCATCACGCCCCGACCTTGCGTGGCCGGCGGGCGCCCGTCAAGCTTGGCCCGTGCTCGGCTCCCTGCCCCTCGCGTTGATGCTCGCGCTCGCTCCCGCCAAGCCGGCTGCGGCGAGCGACTCGAAGCTCGACTTGGTCCAATGTCGCGAAGCGGGCCTCGACTACGCGGTCGGGCTCGGCTCGGCCAGCGCGCCCAAGACGCTGCGGCTCTACCTCGACCCGCTCCAGTTCGGGCTCCTGCAAATGTGGCTCGAGGCGCGGCGGATCGTCGGCGAGCGGCAAGCCGAGTTCCGGCTCGAGGTCGTGCCGATCCGCAACGGCACGCCCGACGCCGATCCCGAGTCGGATCCGATCCGGCTCTGGTTCATGGCCGCGTCGTCGCTCGGGGCGACCGAGTCCGCGCTGCGACTGTTCGAGCTGCGCACCTGGACCAAGATCAGCGACGACCTGCGCAGCCCGGCTGGCCGTGCCTCGCTCGCGGAGGCCGTCGGGCTCGACCCCGCCGCGATCGAGTCCCGCCGGCTCGGCTCCGCGGGTCACTGCTTGGCGCGCCGGCTCGACAAGTCGTCGCGCGATCTGGCCGCGCAGACCTTTGGCCAGGCGGCCTACGTCGTCGGCGTGGTCGAGGCCGACGGCAGCGAGGTCATCCACTACACCGACACCAACCTGACCGACCTGCGCAGCCAGCTGGACCGGGTCGCCAACGAGTTCGATGCCGGCGAAGAGACCTTCGGCTTCACACCCGCCGGCTTCGTGATCGGCCGCAGCGGAAACCTCGATCGGACCTTCCCCAACACCGGCGTGCTGGTCGGCGGCCAAGCCCTGCCCCACCAGCTGGTCGTGTTCATCGAGGACGAAGACAGCAACAAATTGTCGGGCTGGCTCGACCCGGCGATGCGTTTTCGGCGAGACAACCCAGGCAAGCTGGCCGTGCAAGTGATCGCCGTGGGCGTGGGCACCCGCGCGATCCAGTTTCGGCGGCGCCTCTGCGCCGCGCGGACGCTCGGGCTCGAGGTCGAGTACCTCGACTATCTGGCCTTGCGCAGCGCCGCTCGGCACGTCTACGAGGCCGAGCTCAGCGAGGTCCTGCAACCGATCGCCGACTCCGACGCGTGCAGCGACAGCGAGCCGCTCGAGTTCGGGGCCGGGACCGAGGGCAACCCGATGGGGGACTTCAACCAGCCGCGCGAAGCCTGGCTCGACGGCCGCCAAGTCAACTCCAGCGAGCTCGAGAACCTGCAATGGCAGCTCGACAGCGAAGTTCGGCCGAGCTTGCTGGACTGGCTGATGACGCCCGAACAAGGCAGCGCCGAGTTCGGCTTCGGGTTCTAGACCTCGAGCCAGCGCTCCGCGCTGGCTCGAGGTCTAAGCTGGTTTTATCGAGGAACCCGCCGGTCCCGCCGGTCTGAGCATTGATCACAAGTGCTCAGGCCCGGGAATTTCGACCTCTACAGGCTGTTCTGGCCTGCATGACCGACTCTGAGAGTCTCTGGGCCGCCGAGGTGTTCGGACATGCACGCCTCGGCGATCTACGTCGCACCGACCGACTCGTGCAGGTGGCGGCCGCCGCCGCTCGTACGCCGGGCGGATTGGTGACCGAAGTCATGCGGACCTCGGCTACCAAGGAGGGCGCGTTCCGTCTGCTCGAGAACGCGAACGTCGAGCCCGCCGATATCACCGAGGCGATGGCGATCTCTACCGCACGTGCATGTCGAAAACTCGCGCGGGTCTATGTCGCGCTCGACCAGAGCGCCATCAACTTCCCGGACCGCGACAACTTGCGTGGGCTCGGCAAGGTCGGGGACAGCCGACGAACACGAGGTCTGCAGGCCATGACCGGTCTCGTGCTCGCCCCCGATGGAATGCCGATCGGCATCGGTGCGATGCGCTGGTTCTCGCGCCCCGATGCGCCTTCGGGGTGGGGAGAGAACGACACTCGCCCGGTCGAGGACCGCGAGTCGGCGCTTTGGCTCGATGCGATCGACGATGTCGCAAGGGTCTTCGCCGAGCATGCACCCCACACGACGCCATGCTTCCTGCTCGATCGCGGTGGCGACTTCTGGCGAGTCTTCGACGTCGTGCGAGAGCACGGCTTCGACGTCATCGTACGAGCGAGCCACGACCGCGTGGTGGCCGGCAAGACACACCGGATTCGGCTCTCCAAGGCCCTCCCACGGTCCTCCGTGCTCGGCCGCACGGTTCTGAGCCGTCCGAAGCTCGGTCGCGTCCGACTCGAGGTTCGAGCTCGCCACGTCACGATGTTGATGGGAGACGAAGGTCGTCCGCGTCGGCCCTTCGATCTCTGGGTTGTTCAAGTGCGAGAAGTTGGAACGCCGAAGGACCGCGAGCGCATCACGTGGAAGCTGCTCACGACCCGGCCGATGACGACGCTCGCCGATGCCATCGAAGTCGTGCGCGGGTACGCGATGCGTTGGCGTGTCGAAGAGTTCCACCGCACGTGGAAGGGCGGCCACTGTCAGCTCGAGCGTTCGCAACTGCGCAGCCCGGGCGCACTGATGCGCTGGGCTACCATCCTCGCCGCTGTGGCGACCCGCATCGAACGACTCAAGCAGCTGAGCCGCACCCAAGGGGAGCTCAGTGCCCTCCACGAGTTCTCGCAGGCGGAGATCGACGCCGCGATCTTCCTCAGCGAGACCAAGAAGTGGAAGTTCGGCGACGTACCGACCCTCGTCCAAGTGGTGCACCTCGTTGCCCAGGTCGGCGGCTACACCGGGAAGTCATCCGGTGGGCCTCCCGGCTCCAAGACCATCGGCCGCGGCATGGAACGGATCGCGCCCGCCGCGGCCATGGCCGCGCATCTTCGCCGGACTTCTGGCTAATGCTCAGCCCGCCGGTTCCTCCCCCTCCTCCTTGCCCGCCCAACCTTGGGCGGTGTTCATACGAAGCGATGCTGCGTTTCCTCGAGCGGTAGAAATTCCTCGAATCGATGTTGGGCAGCGCTCGATCGGGTTAGATCGACGACCCGGGGTGCTGCAAACCCGGGTTCGCGGTTGCGTCGCGCATCCATGTTGGCGTGACCACGCGAGCATGGACGGGCACGGGGCTTCGCTGTTCGGTTCGCTGCTTTCGTGCGATATCCTCGCCCGACCCCATGGACCTCAAGTACTGGGCAGCGACGGACGTTGGGCGCAAGCGCACCCACAATGAAGACAATTTCCTGGTCGATCAGGATCTGCGGCTCTTCGTTGTCGCCGACGGCATGGGCGGGCACGCCTCGGGCGAGGTCGCGAGCGCGATGGCGGTCCACACGATCCGCGAGATCGTCTGGTCCGAGCGCGAGCTGTTCGAGAGCGCCGAGGACGACCCGGCCTGGCACATGCAGGTCTGCATGCTGCTCGAGTACGCGGTCCACATCGCCTGCGACCAGATCTTCCGCAAGGGCTGCCAAGAGCCCGAGAAGAAGGGCATGGGCACGACCGTGGTCGTGCTGATGTTGGTCAACGATCGTGGCTACATCGCCTACGTCGGCGACAGCCGGATCTACCTGCTGCGCGGCGGCATCGTCTACCAGCTGACCGAGGATCACTCGTTGATGAACGAGCTGATCCGGCAGGGCAAGATCACCGCCGAGGACTTCGACGACAGCCCCTACGCGCAGTTCAAGCACGCGATGACCCGGGCCGTCGGTCCGCAGGAGGCCGTCGAGGTCGACACGCTCGACTTCGACATGATCCCTGGTGACTCGTTCTTGCTGTGCAGCGACGGGCTCTACGAGTACCTCGACGACAGCGATCTCGCCCGGATGCTCTCGCTGCCCGACATCAAGGACGTGCCCGGTCGCCTGATCGACATGGCCAACACCCGCGGGGGCAAGGACAACATCACCGCGGTGGTCATCCAGGTCCCAGAGGACGCCGGCAGCGATCGCGCGGCCGAGATCAACTTCACGCTCGACACGCTCAAGAACATCCCGCTCTTTCGCCAGCTCACCTACCAGCAGCTGGTTCGAATCATGAACCTGACTCGGGTCACGCCCTTTGGCGAGGGCGACCTGCTCTGCGAGCAGGGCGACATGGGCAACGAGCTCTTCATCATCTTGCGCGGCGAGGTCGAGCTCAGCGCCAACGACACGCCGATCGCCACGCTGACCAACGGCTCGCACTTCGGTGAGATGGCCCTGATCGACGCGACCCCACGCTCGGCCAGCGCGACCGCGTTGACCGACGGCAAGCTGCTGATCATCACCCGCGACGACTTCTTCGAGATCCTGCGCAAAGAAGCCCCGCTCGCGGTCAAGCTGCTCTGGTCCTTCGTCCAGGAGCTCAGCACGCGGCTGCGCCAGACCAACCTCGACCTCGCGGCCATGCACGAGGGCGTCGAGGAGGTCGAGGAGGCCGAGCTGATCGATGATGGCGAGAGCGAAGCCCAGCGCGAAGTCGATGAGCGCGACGCGATCCCCAGCTTCCAGCCGCGGGCCCAGAGCGGCCGAATCCTCGCCCCGGTCCTGCTCGACCCCGACATGCTCGAGACCGGGCCCATGGAGTTCGGTCGTGGCGAGGACACCATCCGCGAGTCCAACCAGTCGATCGACCTGCCCCAGCGCGATCCCGAGGCCCCGATCGCGCCCGCGCCCGAGCTCTCGGCCCGGCCCAACCCCGTCGCTGCCGCGCCTCCGCCTCCGGCCGTCGCGCCTGCGCCTCACGTCGCCACGGCGCCCCTGGCTGCCCCGCCGCCCCGGGTCATCACCGCGCCCAGCCCCGTCGCCCCCTCTCTCGCTGTCCCCTCCCTCGCTGCCCCCTCCCTCGCTGCCCCGCTGGCTCCTCCACCGCCTGCCGCTGCGCCACCGCCCGCCGCCAAGCCGAGCCTGCGCGACACCGGCCTGCCGGGCATCACCGACGACGACGACGACGACATCCACGATCGCGTCACGCGACCGATCGACGTGCCCGTGCGCGAGTCGGAGCCATGACGACGACGCGACCGAGCTTCGCATCCATCCGCGAGCCGCTCTGGCAGAACCTGCTCGAGCGCGGCGGGCTGAGCTCTTCACCTTGGTCGGGCACGCGAATCGAAGCCCGCCACGCCGGCTGGCTGCTGGTGCTCGACAGCTATCGGGTCCCGGTCGAGAGCTTCGACCACACCCGGATGACCGTCGCGCTGCCGAGCCTCGGGTTTCGCTTTCGAGTCCACGAGCCCGACGCCTTCAGCTGGATCGGGACCATCTTCGGGCTGCTCGACATCGAGATCGGCGAGGAGCTCTTCGACCAGAACTGGCTGATCCGCAGCAACTCGCCGACCAAGATCCGCGAGCTGCTCTCCGACCCGAGCCTGCGTGATCAGATCGACGCGATGGAGCACGTCTCGCTCTCGCTCGAGGCCGATCAGAGCCGGCCCGAGCCGGACCGCGACGACGCCGAGCCGCCGCTTCGCTGGGACGAGGTGGTCTTGGTCCGGGCCGAGCTCCAGACGCGAACCAGCGATCTGCGAGCGATGTTCGATCTGGTCGCGACCACGCTCGAGCGACTCGAAGCGCTCGCGCCGAGCTGGGCCGAGTCCTGACTCGCGATTGCCGTCGGCGGGGTTCCGCGCGACGCTCCAGCCATGCTCCACCCGCATTGGCGCATGGCCGCCCTGGGCCTCTCGTTGTTGTCGTTGTCGTCGAGCTCGGCCTGCTCGGCCGCCGAGCACCACGATCCCTTCGAGACCAAGCTCGGCGCGCCGCCGCGCGCCCACGTCGAGCCGCCGATCATCGTCGAGCCCGGCCCAGGCGTGCGCGAGAACGGTGAGATCGCCTTCGCCGTGCACTGGTTCGAGGGCTCGCTCGACGAAGCGCTGGCGATGGCCGACGCCCAGGGCAAGCTGGTCTTCGTCGACGTCGGCGCCTACTGGTGCCCGCCCTGCCACGAGCTCGACGAGAAGGTGTTCACCGACGAGCGGGTCGCGACCTGGTTGCGCGAGCACGCGATCGCGCTGCACGTCGACGCCGAGAAGGGCGAAGGCCCCGAGCTGGTCGATCGCTACCGCGTCCAGGCCTACCCGACCTTGCTGGTGCTCGAAGCGAGCGGGGTCGAGAAGGATCGGATCGTCGACTTTCACCCGAGCGAGGCGCTGATCGAGATGCTCGCGGCGATCGCCGAGGGTGGCAACGTGCTGGCCAAGCTGGCCGCCGCGGTCGGGGCCGCGCCCGACGATCTCGAGGCTCGCTTCGAACTCGGTCACGCTTACGCGCTCGCGGCCAAGCGCGAGCTGGCCGAGGCCGAGTTCGCGCGAGTCATGGCCGGCGACC
>JAMHUH010000895.1:0-2220 GCA_035904925.1 Nannocystaceae bacterium | reverse complement strand
GGGCGTCTCGCTCGGGATCGCAACCGCGAGGTCGGCCGTGCAGGCGAGGAACATCAGCAGCGCAGGCACCAGACTCCGCAGGCCCGAAAGGGTCCTGCGGCGCTCGACCTGCAGCTGCCGAGCGAGCCTCACCTGGCGTCGCTCGCCTTCGTGTCTTTGGCGTCCGGCTTGGCGTCTTGCTTGGCGTCTTGCTTGGCCTCGTCGGCTTTGGCCGGCGCGCTCGCTTGGCCCGGGTGGTAGATCGCGAAGAACGCAGCGAGGGCGGCCAGCAAGGGCAGCGCGAACCACATCGCCTTGCCCCACTCGGGCTTGCGGTTGAGGATCGCCGGCGCCGCGCCGAGCAGCACCCAGACCAGCAGCTTGGGGTGCAGCCAGCCAGGCAGGCCGGCCGACATCGGCTGGATCTTGGCCAGCATGCCGAAGCCCGCGACGATGATGATCACGAGGCCGATCCCGTGGGTGGCCGCCAAGAGCCCGCGCGCTTTGTTGGTCGCCTTGGTCCCGCCGCTGATCCCGTGAAACGCCCAGCCGCCAAAGGCCATGAAGAGCAGCAGGATGCCGAGCACGTGAAGGAGGTTGTAGAACTCGTAAGGCATGCGGGGCGGGACTAGCGTGCCCGGGTCCGCAACGAGTCGCAAGCGCGTTCGACCTGGGTCGTGGGTCGAAACCCGGCTCGGACACCGGTCTGTGCGCCGATTCGCGGACTCTGGCCAGCTCGAAGGGAATTGCCTAAGTTGCGCGGCCCGTGGCCGACTCGACTTCGATCCCTAGTTCTTCTGTCGTGCTCGTCCGCGATCTCGCGCATGGCGGTGAGGGGATCGGCCGCAGCGAGGATCCGAGCGAGACCCGGGTCTGGTTCGTCGAGGGGGCCCTGCCGGGCGAACGGGTCCGCGTCGCCCTCGATCGCGAGCACAAGCGCTGGCTGCGAGGCCACGTGGTCGAGGTAATCGAGCGATCCGAGGTTCGGGTCGAGCCGCCCTGCCCACTGGCCGATCGCTGCGGCGGCTGTTCGTGGCAGCACGTCGCTGCCGGCGCCCAGGCCGAGCTCAAGCGGGGCATCGTCGCCAGCCAGCTGCGCAAGCTCGAGGTCACGATCGGCCCCGCGCGAGCGAGCCCCAGCCCGCTCGGCTACCGTCGTCGCGCGCGACTTCACTACCGCAAGCTCGACGCCAAGACGCTCGAGCTCGGCTTCTACGGCCACCACACCCACGACATCGTCGACCACCCGCACTGCCCGGTGCTCGCGGCTCCGCTCGACTGGGGCTTGCAGCGGCTGCGCGAGTGGGTCCAGTGGTTGCCGGCCGACGGCGAGGTGCTCGGCCTGTGCAACGAGCACGAGGTCGTGCTCGGGCTTCCGGGTGTCCGGCACTCGGACGAATTCGAAGCGGCGATCCGAGCGACCATCGATCGCTCGGTCGCCAGCGATGGCCCGCAGCTCTCGGGCGTGCAGCTGCGTGGCGGTCGTGAGCATGTCGGCGTCGGTCGAACCGCGATCGAGCTCGACGCCAAGGACTCGCTGCCGCCGGTCGTGCAAGGCCCCTTCACCTTCAGCCAGGCCCAGCGCGAGCAGAACGAGGCCCTGGTCGAGCACGTGATGACGATGGCGCGGGTCAACGAGACCCGCGTGCTCGAGCTTCACGCGGGCGTCGGCAATTTCTCGCGCGCGCTCGCCCGCGAGGCCAAGCGAGTGTGGACGGTCGACGGCGACCGCGAGGCCGTGTCGGCGCTCCAGCGCCTGGTCGAGCGCGAGCGGCTGCCGATCGCGGCCAAGCGGGGCAAGGTCGAGCGGCTCTTGGCCAACCTGGCCGAGAACGACGAGCGCCGCTACGACGTGGTCGTGCTCGATCCGCCGCGCGCCGGCATCGGCGAGGAGTCGGCGAGGCACCTGGCCAAGGTCGCCCAGCAGCGGATCGTCTACGTCTCGTGCGACCCGGCCACGCTCGCGCGCGACCTCGCGGTCCTGGTCGAGCAGGGCTTCGCGCTGGTCGACGTCACGGTCTTCGACATGATGCCGATGACCGCCGAGGTCGAGACGGTCGCGACCTTGGTCCGCCGAGGCGGCAGCGGGCGCAAGAACCCCAGCAAGTCGAGCTGAGGCCGAGCGCATGAAGGACCTGATCGACGCGGCGGCGCGCGGCCACTTGGCCTCGGTCTATCTGTTCTGGGGTGAGGACGGGGCCGCGATCCAGGCCGTCGTCGCGGCGATCCGCGAGGCCGTGC
>JAMHUH010000894.1:0-2059 GCA_035904925.1 Nannocystaceae bacterium | reverse complement strand
TTCGACGCCAACGCCCCGGCTCGACTGGCGCTGCTGGCTGACGCGAGCAACTTGCGAGCTCGGCTCGAGCGCGCGGCCGGGCAGATCGAGGCCAAGCCCGAGGCCGAGTTCGAGTCGCCCGACGGGACCCGCTACGGCGTCGGTGCTCGGCAAGGATCGATCGGCCTGCTCTTCCCCGGCCAGGGCAGCCAGTACGTGCAGATGGGCGCCGACCTGGCCATGAACTTCGCGGCCGCGCGCGGAGCTTGGGATCGCGCGGCGGACCTCGGGCTCGGGCTCGAGCGGATCGTGTTCCCGATCCCGCGCTTCGACGACGCGGCCCGCGAGGCCGACGAGCTGGCGCTGCGGGCCACGCAGTGGGCTCAGCCGGCGATCGGCTGCGCGAGCGCGTCGCTGCTGGCGATGCTGGGCGAGCTCGGCATCGAGGCCAGCGCGGTCGCGGGTCACAGCTTCGGCGAGGTCGCGGCCTTGCACGCCGCGGGCGTGCTCAGCGAGCAGGACATGCTCCGCGTCGCGCGGCGTCGCGGCGAGCTGATGGCCGAGGCTGGCTCGCTCTCGCAGCCCGGCACGATGAGCGCCGTCGTGGCCTCGGAGGCGCGCGTTCGCGAGCTGCTCGCTGGCCTCGACGAGGTCGTGCTGGCCAACCTCAACGCGCCCAATCAAAGCGTCATCAGCGGGCCGACCGAGGCGATCGCCAAGGCCGAGCAGGTGCTCGAGCAAGCCGGCGTGCAGGTCCGGCGGCTCCCGGTCGCGTCGGCCTTCCACTCGCCGGTCGTGTCCGCGAGCGCGGAGCCCTTCACCGCGTTCTTGACCGAGCTGAGCTTCGCGCCCGCGCGCGTGCCGGTCTACTCGGGCGAGTCCGCGGCGCCTTACGAGAGCGACGCGGCGGCCCAGCGCGCGCGCTTGGGTCGGCAGATCGCCGAGCCGGTCCGCTTCACGCAGATGATCGAGGCCATGGCCGCCGCCGGCGTCCACACCTTCATCGAGGTCGGCCCGGGCGCCGTGCTCAGCAACTTGGTCGGGCAGATCCTCGCGGATCGTCCGCATGTCGCGATCCCGCTCGATCGTCGCGGGGCCGATGGCACGACCTCGCTGCTGCGCGCGCTGGCCAAGCTGGCCGCGCTCGGCGTGCCGATGCAGCTCGGCGCGCTCTGGGCCGGCTATCGCCAGCCCGAAGATCCCGCGCTGCGAGCCAAGCCCAAGCTCGCGATCCCGCTGTGCGGATCGAACCCCGAAAAGCCTTATCCGCCGGCCGGTGGCGCCAAGGAGCTGCCCGCTCCCAACCCGCCGCGCCCGCAACCCGCTCCGGTCTACGTCATGGAAAAACCCGCCTCGCTCCCCGCTGTCGCGCCTGCTCCCGCTCTCTCGCCGACGCCCGCTCCGCAGCCGGCCTTCGCTCCGCAGCCGCAGCCGATGCAGCCGATGCAGCCGATGCAGCCGAGCGTCGCGGCCCGGCCGATGCCGCTCGCCGATGGTTGGTTGCAGGCTTGGCAAGAGGCGCAGCGGCAGACCGCCGAGACCCACGCGCTGGTTCATCAGGCGATGGCGAGCTCGCATGCGGCGTACTTGCGCGCGACCGAGTCGAGCTTGCTGAGCTTGGCTGCGCTCGCGGGTGGGATGCCGGTGTCGACGCAGGCGAGCGCGCAAGCGTGGACGCCCGCGCCCGTGGCTGCGCCGATGCCCATGCCGATCGCGGCGGCGCCGATGCCCGTCGCGGCGCCGATGCCCATGCCGATCGCGGCTGCACCGATGCCCGTGGCCGTGCCGACGCCGGCTCCGATCGCGGCCGCGCCCGCGGTCGATCTCGAGGCGATCATGCTCGCGGTGGTGGCCGACAAGACCGGCTACCCCGCGCAGATGCTCGAGCTCTCGATGGACATGGAGTCCGAGCTCGGGATCGACTCGATCAAGCGCGTGGAGATCCTCGCGGCGGTGCACGAGCAGGCGCCGGGGCTTCCGGCGGTCGACTCGTCGCACATGGGCACGCTGCGGACGCTCGGGCAGATCGTCGAGTACATGCAGAGCCTGATGCCCGCGGGCTCGTCCGCGCCGGCTCCGG
>JAMHUH010000893.1:0-1940 GCA_035904925.1 Nannocystaceae bacterium | reverse complement strand
TCATGGCCGCGGCCTGCTTGGCGCTGGGCAGCTTCGGCGTCGTCCATCGGGTCGAGCTGCGCATCGTCCCGGCCTTCAACGTGCGCTTGACCGATTCCAAGCACGCCGTCGACCCGCTGCTCGCCAACCTGGCCACGCTGGTCCCGAGCCACGCCTACTTCGACATCTTTTGGTTCCCCGGCTGCGATCGCGCCTGGCTACGCACCTGGGATCGCGTCGACGAGCCGCCGACCCCCCGCGTGCTCACCCCGCCGTGGAGCATGGTCCACCACTCGACTCATTGGGGACGCTGGTGGAACTGGGTCGTCAACGGCTACGTCAACGTGATCGCGTGGTTCATGCGGCGCTGGCCGGGCGTGACGCCTTGGCTGATGCGGATCTCGACCGCGGTCGTCAGGCCATGGCAGCGAGTCGTGCCGATCCACGAGGCCACCCACTATCGGGCCTGCATCGAGGTCGTGAAGCAGCTCGGCTGCGTCGAGTTCGGCTTTGCCGTCGATCCCGAGTTCGAGCGCGTGCGCGTGGCCTGGGCGATCGTCCAGGCTTGCATCGATCGCTGGGCCGCGCGTGGACGCTACCCGATCAACTTGACCGTCAATCTGCGCTTCGTCGGGCGCAGCGATTGCTTGCTCTCCCCGGCGAACGGCAACGATCACACCTGCTTCATCGAGGTGCTCGGCGACGGCAGCACGCCCGACTGGTCGGCGGTCGTCGACGAGCTCGCGCTCGCTTGGCAGCAGGCCTTGCCGGGTTGCCGTCCACATTGGCCCAAGCAGCACGCGTCGGTCCCCGACATCGCGGCGAGCGTCCGGGCGGCGCTCGGCGATCGCCTCGATCGTTTCGTGGCCCTGCATGAGCGGCTGGAAGTCGATCCGAACCACGTGCTGCGCAACGCCTACCTCGACCGCATGTTGTTCGAGGAGCCCGCCGGCCCGGGCTGCCAATCCATGCCGCTCTGACGAGTCAGGTCCAGCGGACCTCGTAGGTCCCGGTGCCCTCGCCGAGCTCGGCTTGCACGTCGACCCCCTGCGCGCCCGAGACCTCGAGCGCAGCGCGGACCCAGCCGATCGTGCCGACGTTCATCGCCCGGCCGTAGGCCGCGACGTCGCGGATGTGCATTCGAGCACGACCCGCGTCGCAGCTCTCGATCTCGAGCACCCCGGTCGAGGCGTAGTGGTTGAGCACCCGCGGAAGTCGGCGGACGATGAAGGCGGGTGAGCCGACCTTCAAGAAGAGCTTCATGTAGCTGGACAGATCGCTGAGCGCGACATGGGCAGCGGCTTGTTCGAAGCTCGCCCGGCCCCAGTGATCGATGATCGCCGCGGCGACCTCGGCGAGCTCGGACGCCGCGACCGGGGTGGTTGCGATCAGCTTCGGCCGCGGGCCTTCGTAGCGGGGTCGGATCGACGCGGACAGGGCTGCGAGCACCGCTTCGACGCCAGGTTCTCCGTGCGTGGCGCGAACCCAATCGAAGAGGCCGAGCAGCACGACGCCACGGACGGTGGGGGGGGAGGAGGAACCATCAGGCATGTCGAAAACCCTAGTCTTGAGGTTGGTATACGTCGACGGGCGGTGCGAGCGGCCTGCTTGGCCGCACGCTCGCGCTTCGTGTGAACGGACTCGCGTCAGGATCGCAAGCAAGTTGGACTCGAGCGCTCGTGGTCGTAGCGCACGCGAGGCGTGCTGACCCTCGCTGTGTCGCCGCGGTGGGGCAGAACGATGCAGGGCCACGAAGCGCGGTTTCGGGCTTGTCGTACCCGCAATTCGCGGGTGGGTGGATCCGCGCGGCCAACCATCCCAAGCTCGCACCCCCGATGACCCTCGACTTGATCGCCCGCCCTCGTCGCAACCGCAAGCATCCGGTCGTCCGCGACTTCGTCCGCGAGACCTGGCTCGCGCCGCAGCACTTCATCTACCCGCTCTTCATCCACGATCGACCC
>JAMHUH010000892.1:0-4595 GCA_035904925.1 Nannocystaceae bacterium | reverse complement strand
TGCTGGGTGAGATCGACTAACGGGCGGACAAGCTTTGTGAAACTCGGTTCATGGCCCTTGATGGCAAAGAGGCCGAGTAATTGGAAGGTTTTTGGCGCAGATACTCGCGGGTGCGGACGCGCCCGAGCCCAGCCTCGGGCCCATGCTTGGCGATCGCCCGCTCGAGCTGGTCCGCGAGCGGTGGATCGTCGGGCATCGGCTCGGCGAGCAAGGCGTGGACCTCGATCGGATCGAGCAAGCGCATCAGCCGGGCGGGGTAAGCACCTTGGTGGAGCAGGTCGATCAGCGAGGGCGAGGGCGGCAGATCGAGCAGCTTGGGCAGCGTGATCAGCCGCTGCAACGCGGCGTCGGGCTCGGGCCCGGCGAGCAGCCGCAGCAAGGGCTCGCGCCAGTCCTGGTCGAGCTCGGTGATCGCCGCGGCACGCAGCTCGGGCGCGAGGTCGGACAGCCGCACGAGCTGGGCGAGGCGATCGTCGGGCCGTGCGAGCACGCGGCGAGGATAGGCAGACTCTTCGCGGCTCGACCAGTGCTGCAAGTCAGTCGAGCCGCGACCAATCGATCGCGTCGCTGGCGATTCGACCCTCGCGCTGGGCCGCGCGCAGGTGATCGTGCAAGCGCGAGCGCGTCGGGTCGAGAGCCGGCAGCGTGCCGCGCTCGACCAACCCTTCGAGCAGCGCGAGCGCGCTGCCGAGCACACGATCGCGCAAGGCGGCGGCGGCCTGACGCTGGGCGGGCGGGGCCGCGGCCTCCAACCCCGTCGACCAGCGCACCGTCGCCAACGCGCTCGCGAGCAGCATCGGCGCGGCCGCTCGTTCGTCGAGCTCGCCGCCCGCTCGCGCCGAATCGAAGGCCCGCGGATGCGCGACACAGGTCGCCCACACCACCTCGCGACAGCCGAAGGCGCGCGGGCCCTCGGCTTCGAAGCCGCCGCATTGCGAGCTGGCCAGCTCGAGGCAGGCGATCTCGAGCTCGAGCGGGGCGCTCTCGGGCAGCGTGTTGGGATCGATCGACGCGGGACCGACCAGAGGCTCGAGCGCCTCGACGGCGTCGTAGCGCTCGAGCGGCTCGTCGCCCATGGCGAGGGCGAGCGCGTCGTCCTCGACCAGCATCGTCCAGTCGCTCGGGCGCAGGAAGTCGACCGGCATCACGCCCGCGATCGAGGTTCGCAAGGCGAAGGCTCGCTCGCCCTCGCGCCGCTCGATCGCCACGCGCAGCTCGATCGGCGCCTGGCCAGGCTGGGGCTGGGCGGGCTCGACGAGCACCCAGCGACCGGCGAATTGCAGGCGCAGCACGGGCCCGACCCAGCTGCCGGTGTAGGGCATCGCGGGCCCGTGCTCGACCGGCAGCGGCGGCTCGAGCTCGAGCGCGGCGCTCGGCGACTCGACCGGCTCGCGCCGACAGCTCAGCAGCGTCAGCGCGACCAGGGCGAGCTCAGCAGCTCGCACCGCTCTCGGCCTTGGGGTGCGGGAACGCGTCGTCATCTTGCTCGCCGCGCGGGGCCAGGCACTGGAAGTCCTTCTCGATCAGCAACGCGAGCTGGCCCTCGGGCAGCGCTTGGGTGGCCTCGATCCCGACTTCGTCGCCGCTCGCCCACGCGAGCCCGAGCGCCCGGGGCAGCGAGAGCGTGAGCGTGCCCGACTCGAAGCGAGCGCCAGGCGCGTCGACCTCGGCCAGCTCGATCGCGTACTCGATCGCCGATCCCGGGCCAAAGTGAATCGCCTGGCTGACGCGACCCTGCGCTTGCAGTTGACCGATCTCGCCGCGCGAGAGCCGGAGCCGCAAGGAGTCGCCGCGGATGCGCAACTTCATGGCCGCCCCGCCGATCCGCAGACGTTCGGTTCACGGACATCGGATGAGTCGGGCCGGTGCACGAGGGCAGGGTAGCGCAGCCGCTCGCAACCAGGCAGGCTCGACGCGTGTACGGAGCGGTGATTCTTGCCGGCGGAGCCTCGCGCCGGATGGGCCGCGACAAGGCCTGGCTGGAGCTCGGGGGTCGCCCGCTGCTCGTCCACGTGATCGAGAGCCTCGCGCCAGTCTGCGACCGGATCGTCGTGGTCGCCGCGCCCGGTCAGGTCTTGCCGGCGCTCGGTCCCGGGGTCGAGCGCGCCGACGATCCACCGCGGCTGCATGGGCGCGGTCCCTTGGTCGGCGTCCTCGTCGGGCTCGAGCAGCTCGCGCGCGCGGGCGTCGAGCTGGCCTACCTGTCGAGCTGCGACGCGGTCGGCCTGACCCGCGCGCACGTCCGCTTCATGCTCGATCGCCTCGCCGCGCTGCCCGACGCCGCGGGCCTGGTCCCGCGCGACGCAGACACGCTGCACCCGCTCGCGTCCGCGCTGCGAGTCGAGCCCGCGCGGGCCCGGGCGCGCGCGCTGCTCGAGGGGGATCGGCGACGGTTGATGGAGCTCGTCGAAGGCTGGCCGACGATCGACGCCGCGTCGCTGCCTGAACCTGCCGTGCTCTCGCCTTGCAACGAGCCTGGCCAGTGGCGGGCGTGGCTCGATCGAGATCGCTGAAGATCGCTGACGGATCCTTCGCGGAGGATCGGGTTCTCGATGACCGCGAGACTTGCCGCTCCGCTCCGCTCCGCTCCGCTCCGCTCCGCTCCGATCCGGCCTCTCTCGCAAACTGTTGGGGACGGCGAGGACCGTCGAAGGCAAAGGCGGGCGGGGGGAAAGAGGGTCGCTCCGAGGCGAGTCGAGCCCCTGACTTCCGTGCAGGATCGCCCCAATCACCACAGATCACCAACCAAGGAGAGGGCACCCGCAATTCGAAGGGCGACGTGTTTGAGCCCGAGCGGGCGACCCTCTTTCCCACCGCAGAGCCTGGTTGTCGAAGCCACGATCGACCGCGAAGGATCCCCCGAGTCAGCGCCCGCGAAGGATCAGTCCCGATCCACAGCCACTTCGCCCGGCATCCGCACGGTCCAACCCAGCTCGGCCAACGGATCCCCCTTCCAAAGTCGACCGCCCGCCATCATCCCCCACATGCGAAAGTCGCCGATCAACGACCAGAGCGGATAGACGAAGGTCGCCGGCCGGTTGTGCTCGATCTTGAAGTGCCCGACCCAGGCGAAGCCGTAAGCCCAGACCACGCCGAGCAAGACCCAGGGGTGGGCGATCGCGGCGACCACCACCATGCTCAGCAGCACCGGCGCGGCGTTGCGCTTGGCCTCGATCACGTTGCCGATCAGCCCGAGCACCACGCCGATCCCGAGCGCGGCGCCAAACCACTGCGGCTCGCGGATCAGCGAGATCACCACCGCCGCGAAGAACCCCGCCGTGCCGAAGAAGTGGAGGATCCGGCAAGTCGAGTTGCGATGCTCGCCCAAGTAGTAGGGGAAGAACTCCGAGAAGCTGGCGAAGCGGCTCGCAGACATGGCCGGACGCTACCACGAGCGCGGACGAGTTCGCGAGCCGACGCGAGCTTGGCCCGGCGCGCGCCATCTCGTAGCTTCGGGGCGTGAACCTCATCGCCCTGATCCTCGCGGCCGGCAAAGGCACGCGGATGCGCTCGGACCTGGCCAAGGTGCTGCATCCCTTTCTCGGCGAGCCCCTGATCGTCCACCCCCTGCGAGCGGCGCGGGCCTTGGCCGGCGCGCCGAAGGTCGAGCGAGCGATCGTCGTGGTCGGTCACCAGGCGGCCGAGGTCGAGGCTGCCGTCGAAGCTTGGCGTCCGCGCGAGTGGCCGATCGCTTACGCCCAGCAGGCCGAGCAGCGCGGGACCGGCCACGCGGTCCTGTGCGCGCTCGAGGCCCTCGGCGAGTTCGAAGGTGGCGTGCTGATCCTCAGCGGCGACGTGCCGCTGCTCTCGCCCCAGACGCTGAGTCGCTTGGCCGCGGGTTGTGCCGCGAGCTCGGCCGGGATGGCGTTGGCGGTGTTCCGGCCGCGCGACCCGAGCGGCTACGGGCGAATCATCCGCGACCCTCGCGGCCAGCCGGTGGCGATCCGCGAGCAGCGAGACGCGAGCGCGGCCGAGCGCGAGATCGACGAGTGCAACGCGGGCGTCTACTGCGTCGCCGCCGAGCACCTGCGTGGCGAGCTGCCGACGCTCGGCCACGACAACGCGGCGGGCGAGATCTATCTGACCGACCTGCTGGCCTTGCGCGCGCGCGCGGGCGAGGTGGCCGTGATCGAAGTCGACCCGCTCGAGGTCGCGGGCGTCAACACGCCCGAGCAGCTGGCCGAGCTCGAAGCGGCCGCGCGGGCCTCGAGCTGATCAGGGCGCTCCGAGTCGGCGTCAGCCCAGATCGATCGGCTGCTTGTCCTCGGGCATGTCCGCGAGCTCTCGATCGCTCAGTCGGGCATAGATCTCGATCAGGTTGCCGCCCGGATCCAGCAGCCACAGCTCGTGCAGCGGCGTGCCTTGCCAGGTCGTTCGGGCGCCTTTGTGGATCGGCCAGCCCGCGCCGATCGCCCGCTGCTGGGCCGCGATCACGGCCTCGCGCGTGCCGACGTCGATGCCCAGGTGATAGAGCGTGTCGTGGTGGAGCGGCTTGCCGTCGGCGACGACGATCACGAAGTTGGTGTGCAGCGCCTCGCTGACGAAGGTCGCGTAGCGGTGGGTCCAGACCTTGGGCGGCTCGCCCAACAACCAGG
>JAMHUH010000891.1:0-1623 GCA_035904925.1 Nannocystaceae bacterium | reverse complement strand
GCGTGCCCCAACACGGCCCCTCGAGCGTCGGAAGCCGCGCGATCCCGAGGTCGGCGAGCTTGCCCACCTCGTCGCTGATCAAGAAGTTGCCGAGCTTGACGTCGCCATGGACCACGCCTTGCGCGTGGCAGTACGCGAGCCCGCGCCCGCCCTCGATCGCGCGCGCCAAGATCGAGAGCCAGTCGTCGCTGTAGCGCGCGTACTCGTGCAGGCTGCTCTGCGAGCACCACTCGAGCACGATCGTCGGATAGCCCTCGTGCACGAACACGTCGTGCACGGTGACCACGTTCGGATGCCGGATCTTGACGACCTGGCGTGCCTCCGCGTCCGTCCAGCGACGCGAGATCTTGAGCACGATCGGCCGCTCCATGAGCATGTCAATCGCGATGTACACGGCCGCCCACTTGGTCGCGCTGAGCCGACGACACGCGAGGTAGCGATGCTCGGGCGGGTTGGCGCTCGCGAACTCGATCAGCGCGTTCTCGGCGTGTCCGTGCTCGAGCGCGAACTCGACGAGATCGAGCCCCTGCGCGTCGAGCTGCTGGCGATCCGTCTCGCTCGCCACGGGTCCCCACCAGCCGGGCAGGCGCGGGATCGGGATCGGCAGCACCTCGCCCGCCGACTCGTCGTCGGACGAAGGCGTTGGGCGCAGCGGGTCGCGAGACGTCTCCAACGCGCGCTACAGTATCGACTTCGCGCGCGCCGGGGACCTGGTCCAAAGGTCAGCTCGACGACTTTCGCAACCTCGTCAGCCGCCTCGCCAAGTTGACGATCAGCCGACGGGTCCGAGCGGAAGCGCGCTCGACCGCCTCGCGCAACCCTTCCAGGAATCGCGTCGTGGTCGTGTGCACGTTGCGCGAGAGAGGGGGAAGCTCGTCGACGTTGCTCATGAGGTGGAGTTCGAGTGCGGCGGCTCGACGATTCTCGCTCTTGGCCAAGCGCCAACCAAGCTCATTCTTTTCGACAACTCGAGACGCACGAAGGGCAGCAATGGGCATTTCGCCGAATCGATGACTAGATTTCTATACAATGTGTTTCGAGCTTGACGCTTCGCGCAGACCCGCGCGACGGTCCTGGCATGTCGGACCCCACGATGGCCCCCACGGGTTTCCCCGATGAAGCGACGCTGCGCTGGCTCGAGCCCCGGATCGCGAAGTTCTTTCGATCGCGGCTCCCGGGCCACGTCGACGCGTCCGATCTGGTCGCCGAAGTCATGCTCTCGTTTGCGAAGTACCGCGGAGAGGCGACGCCCAAACACTACGCGTTCCGAGTCGCACGGAACATGCTCGCGCAGTACCACCGGCAGCCGCGGCGGGTCGACCAGGTCTCGACCGGGCACGAGTTCGCGGACCAGCAGCCCGGCGTGAGCACCCGAGTCCGCTCCGCACAGTTCGAGCAGATCGTGCGAGGCGAGGCGGCCGCGATCGAGGGGCCTTTCGGCGACGTCGTGCGGCTGCGACTCGACGGGCTCGAACCTCGGGAGATCGCGAAGGAGCTCGAGATCAACGTCAACACCGTCCGCTCGCGTCTGGTCCGCGGGCTCGCTCGCCTGCGTGAGCAGCTCGAGCAGACGCTTGGTTCGGATCGGCTCGGGTGATCGAGCGGTCTGGTGTTGCAAGGAGT
>JAMHUH010000890.1:0-4365 GCA_035904925.1 Nannocystaceae bacterium | reverse complement strand
TCGAGGCGCGCACAGGTGAACGCGTCGCCCACCGCGATCTCGACCACGCGACCGCCAACGTCCACCACGCCGAGCAGCGAGGGGTGCTCGTCGTCCCCGAGCCCCGTACCAACACTGTCGATTGCTTTGCCGTACCCGAGCCAGGGTCCCGCCTCGCCCCAACACGAAACCGTACCCTCTTCATGCAGAGCACAAATCTGGCGGCCTTCGGTCACGACCTGAATCACCGGACCACCTGCGAGCTGAATGGGCGGGACCGACCCGGGAGTCTCATCGTCCCCAATGGACTCGTCGAATGCCAACCCCAATTTTCCACCTCCGGAGTGACCCCAGCACTTCAGCGCGCCGTCGTCCAGGATCACGCAGGTGTTCCGGGCGGCGGCCATCGCCGAGACACGCCCTCCGACGTCGACAGCCGGCAAGTTCTTGGGTGTCTCGCCTTCCTCGTCGCCGAGGTTCTGCGTCGATCCGTAGCCGGTCGCGCCTTCGCCCCCCGACCCCCAGCATTTCATCGCTCCCTCGTCGAGCAGCGCACAAGCGTACGATTCCCCCACCGCGATTCGAGTCGGTCGTTCACCCCCGAAATCGATGGTTTGTCCGTCCAGCAGCGTCTCATCGTCGCCGATCCAGCTGGGCCATGGGAAGCCGAGCGCGCCGGTCGTGCCGCCGCCCCAACAACGCATGTCACCCTTCTCGAGCAGGAGGCACCCCGTCGAGGTCGACAGCGCGACGTCGACGATGGGCTCGCCCAGGTCCAGGAGCGGCACGAGATTCGCGGGTTCGTCGTCGCCAACCCAATCATCGGGGAGTCCGAAGCCGAGTCGACCGTGGTCGTTGCGACCCCAGCAGCGGAGCTTCGTCCGGTCGAGCACCACGCAGGTTTTTTCGCCGCCCGCGATCAAGGTCGTGGCAGGCAGTGGCTCATCTTCGTCGGAGACTTGGCCGGCCCCGCATCCCGTCGACAACATGGCGGCGACGAGCGCAGACAATCCGGCTCGAGGAAGCACAGGGTGAGTCTACAGCTCGAGCAGACGTTTCGGCGCGCTGATGTCCGAACGGAGTGGGGGAGCCGAGCGGGGGGCGCGAACATTCCCCGTGAAGCCCCACTTCGTGAACACGAAAGTCCGCGAAAGATCTCCATTCCCAACAAACGAAGGGACCCAACACGAAACGTGCTGGGTCCCCGAGAATCCGATCCGCCCGATTCAGCTCAACAAACCCGAGAGCGGATCCGCCGGCACCAAGGGGAAGAGCGTGGCGAACTCGTTGTCCGACACCCCCGCCAGCTTGCGCAGCTCATAGTGGATGTGCTGCGGCTCGATCCGCACGCCGGCGTCGTCGACCGCCAAGCTGCCCGGGTTGATGCCCCGCGGCTGGAAGCCCTCGGTCGTGGCCCCGATCACCCGGTTGCCGCTGATGCCCTTGCCCATCATCATCATGCTGGTCACGGACCAATGGTCCTTGCCGTTGGTGTCGTTGTAGTGCGGCGTCCGACCGAAGTCCGAGCCGACCACGACGATGATGTTGTCGGCGACCTGCTGAAGCTCGGCTTCTTGGAAGATCGCGTCGACGCCCTCGAGCAGCGACTGCATGCGCCCGGTGTGCTGGTTGTCGTGGTCACCGTGGGTGTCGAAGCCGCCGGTGTTGAGGTTGACCGAGATCGAGATCCCGGCGCGGTAGGCCGCGAGCGCGACCTGGGCCTGGCGGCGCAGCTCGTTGTCGTTGGCGAGCTCGGCGGGCAGGTACTGCTGGAGCAGCTTGAGCTCGTTGGAGCCGGTCCGGGCCGTGAACATTGCGCTCATGGCCCGGTTCTCGGCCGGCAGCACGGCCTTGGCCAGCTGCAGGTCCTGGCGACCCGTTCGCGCCTGCTCGATCAGCTCCTCGGCCTTGACCGAGTGGAAGCGATTGTCGGCGTCGTTGGGATCGACCCGCTCGGGGTAGGCGATCCGGCCGAGCGCGCTGACGTTGCCAGCCCGGGTTCGGGCGACCAAGCCGGCGGTCTCGTCGTAGCCGCCGAAGCTCAGATAGGACATCGGCAGCTCGGGCCCGAAGTTGGCGGCGATCAACGCGGCCAAGCTCGGGAAGCCCTCGGACAGACGACCGCTCCAGGTGTTGCGCGAGCCACTGTCGTGGCCGTTGGTCTGCATGTCGATCCCGTTGATGATCAACAGGTCTTGGTAGTACTTCTGGAAGAAGGTGTCGTTGTATCCGATCGGCGCGTACTGGATGTTGCCCGCGCTGAGGATCTCGTCCTTGAAGTACATGTTGACGGGATCGACCTCTTCCTCGTTCGCGCGGCCCTTGGGGTCGCAGAGCATGGTCGGATCCCAGCCGCCGCCGGCGTTGACGAAGATCCAGAACGCGCCCTCGTAGGCGGCCGGGTTCGGTGTGCCTGCGTAACCGCCTTGGTTGGCGATCGACAGGCTGGGGACTACGGTGAGACCAGCGAGGCTGGCCAGCTTGAAGAACTCACGTCGGTTCATCATGGTTTTGCCCTCCTCGTTACTCGTGCAAGAAGCGATAGTCGCCCAGTAGGTAGGTCATGACGGCCATCCACGCGCGGATGGTGTAGTCGGGGTCGTTGGTGATCCGGTCGGCGTCGGACAGGGGTTGGTCGGTCCAAAAGTCGGTGTTCGCCTGGCAGTCGCCGGGCAACCCGACTTGGTACTCGCCCAGGCCGATGCCGCGCTTGCCATCGCGCCAGACCTCGAGGAAGAGCGCGTAGGTGCGGTCGATCTCGGGGTCGTCGATCTCGAGCTCCTCGCCGAGCAGGTGCCAGTGGAGGTACTGCAAGTTGGCCCGGATGGACTCGGTCACGGCCGGGATCTCGAACCCGTTCGCGTCCTCGGGCTCGAAGCCCGGCTCGACGTAGGGGAACAAGTTGCGGACCGCGGCCGGCTTGGTGAAGTCGCGGGCGGTGTTCCAGCACGCGACCTCGTTGCTCATCCGGTCGGCGACGCTGGTCATGATGCCGTTGGGCACGGTCATCCGCTCGATGATCGAGTCGGAGTCGATGCCACCGTAGAAGATCCGGTACTCGTTGAACGAGAGCAGGTAGTTGGTCGAGTCGACGCTGCGCTGCCAGGGGTAGCCGGTGACGGCTCGGACCTTGCGCTCGAGCTGCTCGGGCGTCAGCCAGCGCGCGGTGCCGAGGGTGGCCAGCTCGTCGAGCTTCTGCTGGGCCTCGGGGGTGTCGGCGCTCGCCTCGTCCCAGGTGGGCTCGAAGTTCTTGGCCCGATAGTAGGGCGACTCGATGATCTGCCGGAACACCAGCTTGATGTCGAAGTTGGAGGCGACGAACTCGTCGGCGATCCGCGAGAGCTCGGCGTTCTGGACGTCGAAGGCGATCAGCTTGGCCAGGTAGTCGGTCGCGGCCGGGTCGTTGGGCTCGTGCAGCGGCTCGGCGCCGGTCAGGCCGAAGTAGACCATGTTGACCATCGAGGCGGCGAAGCGCGGGTCGGCGACGACCTGGGCGGCCAGCCACTGCTCGGACGCGAGCTTCTTGTCGCTCGGCAGGGCGATGTCGCCGAAGCCGGGCGCGAACATCTCGGGGTACCAGCCCGAATCGGGCGGCGCGTAGCGGCCGAACTCGTCGAAGTTCTGCAGCGCTCCGGCGACCGGATCGATGTTGGCGTGACAGACCGTGCAGGCCGCGGCCTCGCGGGTCGGGTTGAAGTCCTGGATCGACGTGGGGTCGATCGGACGCTCGGCCAGCTTGAGCACGTCGGTCGCCAAGAACAGCTTGAACACCATCCGCGCGCGATGCCGGTTGCGGTTGGTCGGCGTGGTCGGGAAGCGGTTCATGAACATGTGGGTGGTCAGCACCCCCGCATGTGGAATCCCCGGCAGCTTGGTCTCGACGAACTCGTTGGGATTGTTGGGATCCTTGAACGAGGGCGTGACGCCGTAGACCTTGGCGGACCAGGGGTTCACGACCACGTAGTCGGCGGTCAGGATCTCGCTGAAGGGCCGGTCGTTGCGGATCACGTGGGCGATCAGCTCGAGCGCCTCGCGGGCGACCGCCTCGTTGCTGCGCTGCCGAGCGATGTTGCGCTCGGTCTCGTCGTCGATCGCCTCGAACCAGTAGGCGCCCGGGTAGGTCTCCTGGTCGAGCAGGTCGAGCGCGCCGACGTTCGGGAAGTAGCGGTCGGTCAGGAGCTGATCGTTGTAGAGCTCGACCACGCGATCGAGGAAGGCCTCCTCGGCCATCATCGCGGTCAGGACCTGGTCGAGGCCCTCGACGCCGAGGTTGTTCACCTGCATCTCCTCGGCGTCGGTCGGGAGCCGGCCGACCAGGCTGAGGCTGGCCTTGCGCAGGGTCTCGAGGTCGTCGAGCTGGGTCACCCCGGCGAAGTAGCTGTCTTG
>JAMHUH010000889.1:0-2985 GCA_035904925.1 Nannocystaceae bacterium | reverse complement strand
GTGGCCCGGGTTCTCGACCTTGCGGATGAAGTATGGGGATACGCGGGCGATCGAGCGGCCGAGGATCGGGCTGTGGAAGCGGGAGGCGCCGGTCGAGAATCGACGGAGGAAGAAGCGGCGCGATCCGAAGCGAGCGTGGCGGCGGGGGAAGCCGAGCGTGTTGCCGGATGTGATCGAGTTCAAGCTCGTGCGGCCGCCGGTTTGTAGGAAGCTGAGCGATCGGGAATTGCGGGCGGAGATCCTTGCGCGGCTCGATGCGCGCGAGCTGGAATTGATCGTGGAGCGGCGGAATCGAGGGACCGAGGTGTTGGGGGTCGCGCGGGTGTTGGCGCAGCCTTGGTATGGGTTTCCGGGCCGGCCGGAGGATTTGTTCGGGACGAGCCCGGGTGTATCGGGGAAGAGCAAGTGGGCGCGGATCGAGGCGCTGCAGCGGCGAGTGGAATTCGTGTTGGCCTATGGTGTCGCGCGGGCGAGGTTTCTCGCGGGGGATCGGGATGTGGTGTGGCCCTTCGGGACGTGGCTGATGCGCGTGAGGCTCGGATTGCCCTGCGAGCACGCGCCGCCTTGAGTGATTGCGCGGTTGATGTTGGGCGGGCATGGCGACCCGCCTGCTCGTGTTGGTTGGGCTGGAAAATTGGGTGATCTTCGCCACGAATTGGCCCGTGGACGGGACGCTTTCGTGGTCGATCACCCGGGGTTGCGGGCAGTTTTCCGAGAGCAGAGACGCCGATCGCCCGGCGTCGCTCCCGCTTTGCGAAGGACCTGCGGGAAGGGATCCACCCCCGAGCTCAGCGCTGCGCTGCTCGGCCAGCTCCCACATCCGAATATACCCCTCCGCCGAGCGAAAGAGCGGCTCGAGATCCGCCTCATCCACCGCATCCCGCCGAGCATCCTCGATCAACTCCGGCAACAGCCCAACGTGCACCAACCCCTCCGTGTTGAAGTCGATCTCACGATTCCCAACGGAGGGCGTCGTGAACTCGATATCCCCGGCATACGACGTGAAAGGATAGGTGATCGGATCGCTCTGCGGCGTGCCGCAAACACCATCACCGAAGCGAGGCCCACGAGCGCCCGCGAACCCGTTGAGGTCGAAGCTGAAGCCCTCGGCCGGGTAGCCGCCGTGGTCGATGATGAACTGGATCTTGTCCTTGAAGCCCTGCACGGTCGAGCCGGGGGTGTCGTTGCGGCAGCGGCCGAAGCCGGACGCCGAGACCCCGCCGAGCTCGTAGATCTGACCGTTGTTGTTGCGCCCATGACTGCCCGACGCCGGGTAGTTCGCGGCTTGCAGCAGCTCGTAGGCGCGCACGTAGGACCACTGCGGGAGGTGGTCGACCTCGATGATCATGCCGCGCTTCATCATCTCGCCGATCATGTGCTCGCCGAGCGGCGTCATGGTGGCGTTCTGGCAGTAGGGTCCGACCAGCGGCGGCTCGAGGATCTGCGTCAGGTAGAGCGAGGTCGAGGTCAGCGGGGAGCTGGCGAAGGCGCTGTTGTTGATCGGCGCGTCCGAGTCGTAGACGTCGCGCGGCATGTTGAGACCGCCGAAATTCACGTCGCCGCTGTCGAAGCCGCCGACCTGGGGATCGGGGCAATCGAGCGTGAAGTTCGACCAATGGCCGCTGTTGGCGAAGTTGCCCAGCTCGATGAAGGCCCGATCGCCGTCGCCCGGCGTGAACTTGTTGTCGTACTTGTGGACCGGGAAGATCGCCCGGATCCCGAGGTCGTAGTAGTGATCGAGCTGGGCCTCGACGTAGGCTTCGTCGCAGGTCGGATCACCGGGCTGGGCGGTCAGCTTGCAGTCGAACAAGTTGGAGGTCTCGATGCCGAGGATCACGGCCATCTTGCCGCCGCTGATCACCTCGCGGGCCTCGGCCGGCGTCTGCACGACCCGGAACCAACCGAGCCCGGGCCCGCCCGCCTGGGCGTCGATGTAGCGCTCCATCAGGTAGGTCTCGTCGATGATGCGATCGACCGCGGTCATGTCCTCGCAGTCGTAGCGGCTCTTTTGGATGCCCTCGCCGATCATGAAGTCGCAGATGATCTGGTTGGTCGTCGCGTGCTGGACGACCAGGCGCAGGCCCGACAGATAGGCCCGATGCAGCCACATGTAATACTGGGTTTGGTGGGTCGAGCGGGTCGGACCGTTGGGCCACTCGGTGAATTCGGGGTAGCCCGCGGTCGCGTGGTTGTCCTCGCTCAGCTGCTTGGCGATCAGGTCGGGCAACAGGCCTGCGATGTCGGCCTCGCCCGAACCTGCGGTGTCGAAGGCGTAGCCGAAGAAGTCCTTGCGGCCCATCTCGCCGTGGGAGATCGAGCAGTCGTGCAAGGCATGCTCGACGCCGAGCCGATGGTAGGCCCCGCCGTGGAAGAGCCCCCCCCCGCCGAAGCCGAAGTTCGACATGATGTGCGAGTGGGTGTCGACGATCCCGTAGAGGTCGCCGTCGTCGAAGGTCGTGCGGGCGACCTGGCCAGTCGCGTCGAGCGTGAGCTCGGGGTGCGGCTTGCAGTCGGTGGCCGGCTCGAAGGTGATCGGCAAGCCCTCGGCCGCGAGCGCGCTGGTGCCCAGCAGCTGATCGTTGCGACGGTTGCGGAGCTGGTACTGCATCGGATCGAGGTCCGAGTTCTCGGGCGACCACTCGGCACCCGAGACATAGGTGTCCTCGATCAGCGTGACGTCGGACTCGAGCACCGTCTGGCGAACCAGCGGGCCCGAGTCGGCGACGAGGTAGCCGCCGTCTTGGTCGTAGAACAAGTAGGTCCCGAGATCCGAGGCCTTCATGGTGAAGCGCGAGGCCCCGGCCTGGTCGGCGCCGCACGAGAAGGTCGTCGCGTCCGCGCTCGCGGCCAGATAGGTGTCGCCGCTGCGCAGCGAGTAGCAGCCGTTCGCGAACCCGTAGACATCGAGCGCTGGCTCGCCGGTCTCGCCCGTGTCGGTCGCCGTCTCGCCCGTGCCACTCTCGTCGCCCGTCGAGCTGGTCTGTG
>JAMHUH010000888.1:0-1834 GCA_035904925.1 Nannocystaceae bacterium | reverse complement strand
TTCAAATCCTGTTCCGGGCTTTGGAAAACTAGCCACGAAAAGACCCATCCACGCGAGTGGATGGGTCTCTTCGTGAGCGGGCCTCGACGCCAGCTACTTGCAGCAGACGGCGCCCTCGATCGCTACCGGGCCGCCTGGGTCGGCGACGATCGATCCGATCGGGGCCTCGCCACTGTCGGCGCAGCGATACTCGGGCCGGTGCACCGCACCGTCGCCGATGTCACCGACGACCTGGCCGCCCTCGGCCTCGCACGCCGCGGCGGTGAGACCCGGACGCTCACCACCCGCATCCGGCGTCGAGGAATCGGGCGTCGAGGAGGGCTTCGAACAAGCAGCGAGCAGGAGCGTTGCGAAGAGGGTCGCGTGGATGTGCATGGCCGGTCTCTAGCATAGGCGCTCGCGCCCGCTCATTCGAACCTTCAGGCTCCAGGACACGTTGGTGGGCCGCGATGCCTCGGTCGTCGCTCGCCGCCGCCCTCGTCCTCGCCTCCTCCCTCGCCTGCGCGTCCGAACCCTCGACGAGCCCGATGCAGGCACCGCCGACCCCGTCGATTCCTCCGCGGGTCGAGCAGACCGAACCTGTCGATCCGCTCTCGCTCGCACGCGAGGCGCTCGAGGCCCACGCGTGGGCGGACGCGCTCGAGCACCTGCGCAAGGCCGAGGCCCTGCATCCCGCCGACGTGGTCGCGGCCTGGCGCGAGCGAGTCGTGCAGGCGCGCTGGCTCGCGCGTGGCGACGAGCTGGACTTCGAGTGGCTCGAGCTCCAGATCCATCAGCGCGTCGTCGTCGATCCCCGCGATGCAACCAGCTGGGCCGCGCTCGCGCGCCTTCACCTCGAGCGATCGCATCGCGACGTGCGAGCCAGCGAGATGTTGGAGGTCGAGCTGATCCTCGATCAGGCCGAGCAGAGCGCGGGCGAGTCGGCCGAGCTCGAGCTCGTTCGTGGTCTGCATGCCCAGCTCGTCGGGCGCCACGATTTAGCGATCGCTGCTTGGTCGCGCGCGCTCGAGCTGGACCCCGAGCTCGACGAGGCCCGTCTGCGTCTGGGGATCGGCCGGCTCGAACAGCGCGACTTCGTCGGCGCGCGCGAGCTCTTGCTCGGCTATGTCGAGCGGTTCCCGAGCGACCCCGAGGGCTGGCTGGGCCTCGGCGTCGCGCATGCTCGCTCCGGCGAGATCGAGCAAGCCGTGGCCGCCTATGCGCGGGTGATCGAGCTCGATCCGGCCGACCTGCGCCCGCGCTGGAACCTCGCCTGGACGCATTGGGTGTACATCGCCGCGGACGCCGAACAGCCGGCGATCGAGGACCAGTTCCGGACGGCGCGCGAGGAGGCGCTGCGGCTGCTCGAGGCCGCAGAGCAGCATCCGCTCGCCGCCTGCGAACGCGTCGCTTTCCCCGATCCCGAGTGCCTCGCCGCTCCGCGAGCTCGGCAAGCTCGGATCGCCGACGCGAACTGGCTGATCGTCAAGATCGACGAGAGCCTCGCGCCCAGGGTCTGCTTCTCGAAGCTCGATGAGCTCGAGCCCAAGCCGGAGTCCGAATGGACGCAGGCCGAGAAGGATCGTCGACGCAAGCTGCTGGAGTTGGAGGCGGCGTACGAGGCCGCCCAAGCAGCCGAAGCCCCGCCCGAACCTGTGGACCCCTGAACCTGGATCGTCGACGCTTTCGCATGGCAACCCCGGACGAGCCCTCCGAGCCTCGGGTCTTCGAGCCACCCGAAGACGAGCCCATCCGACTCCCGAAGCCCTGGATCACGATGTCGATCGCCCTCGGGCTCGACCTCGCATCGGCGGCGCTGGTGTTCGTGGCGCGGCGACATCACGTCGAGCCGCTC
>JAMHUH010000887.1:0-3725 GCA_035904925.1 Nannocystaceae bacterium | reverse complement strand
GTGGGATGGTCACGTCGAGGGCGAGACCGTCCGCGACATCGTCGAGGCGGGCGACCACGCCGACGACTTCGAGTTTCTCGAGGTCGCCTGGGCGGGCGACGAGATCCGCGTACAGTCGTTCCAGGCCAAGGACGGGTTCATCGACACCGTGATTGGTTTCGCCGCGGCCTGGGCCGCCGCCGCGCCTTTCGGCGGTGTCGGTGAGCTCGTCGGCATGGGCATGCTGACGAGCTCGTTCGGCTATCGCCTGACCGTGAAGGGCGGACGAGCCAAATTCGTCAGCGTGCCCGAGCGCGAGGTCTACGAGCTCGACGCACACCCCGACGCCAAGGTGATCAAAGCGCGGGCCATGGCTGCTGCCGACAAGCTCGTGGAGGCGTATCTGGCGACCGCCAAGAAGAAGCCGACCGCCAAGAAGAAGCCGACCGCCAAGAAGAAGCCGACCGCCAAGAAGAAGCCGACCGCCAAGAAGAAGTAGCGCTCGAAGGGAACCCGACGCACGCGGCCTCGAATGTCCTATAAGAGCCAGGTGCTCCGAGTCGTGCATTCTCGTCGTGGCTGGGTGGCGCTGGTCGCCTCGATCTCGTTGACGTCGAGCTTGGCCAACTTCACCCGCTTGGCCAGCATCGCATCCGCAGCGCCGCCCGAGCCCGACTCGGCGATCACGATCGTGGCCGCGCCCCGACCCGGCCCGCGCGCGACCACCTTCGCCGACGATCCGCTTGGCGTCCGCGAGTACGTGCTCGACAACGGCCTGACCGTGCTGCTCTCGGAGAACCACACCCAGCCCGAGGTGTTTGGCGCGGTCGCGGTCCGCTCGGGCGGCGCCAACGATCCAGCCGACGACACGGGCATCGCCCACTACCTCGAGCACATGCTCTTCAAAGGCACGAGCGCGCTCGGGACCAGCAACTGGGCGGCCGAGGCCCCGCTCCAGGCTCACCTCGTCGAGCTCTACGATCAGCTGCGCGAGGCCACGCCGGCGACCCGGGCCGCGATCGCGGCCGAGATCGCGGCGACGGTCGAGCAGACCTACGCCTATGTGATCCCCAACGAATTCGATCGCATGTTGGGCGAGATCGGATCGTCCGGGGTCAACGCGTTCACCGACGAAGACCAGACCGTCTATCACAACACCTTCCCGGCCAGCCAGATCGCGACCTGGCTGGAGATCTACGCCCATCGCTTTCAGGACCCGGTGTTTCGGCTCTTCCCGACCGAGCTCGAGGCGGTCTACGAAGAGAAGAACATCTCGACCGACCGGTTCGAGACTTCGGTCTACGAGGCCTTCGTCGAGCACGCCTGGCCGCACCACCCCTACGGCACCCAGCAGGTGCTCGGCGAGGTCGAGCACCTCGAGCGGCCCTCGCTCAGCGCGATGCGTCGTTACTTCGACACCTACTATGTGCCTTCGAACATGGTCTTGGTGCTCTCGGGCGACTTCGACAGCGAGGCGATCCTGCCGCTGATCGAGGCCAGCTTCGGCCAGTGGGCGGCGGGTCCCGAGCCCAAGCCGCGCGAGGGCGTGATCGAGCCCTTCGCCAAGAACCAGCGCTTCACGGTTCGACTGACGCCGCTGCGGGTCGGCGCGATCGGCTATCGAACGGTCGCGGTCGGCCACCCCGACTACCCCGCGCTCGAGCTCGCCCGCGAGCTGCTCTACAACGAGCAGGGCTCGGGGTTGATCGACGCGCTGGTCGACCAAGGCAAGCTGCTGATCGCCCTGCCCTTCCCGCTCGATCACGCCGAGGACGGACTCGAGCTGATCTTCTATGCCCCGCGCCTCCTCTTTCAGCCCTTCGGCAAGGCCGAGAAATTGATCGCGGGCGCCTACGATCGCGTCGCCGCGGGCGACTTCGACGAGGCCGAGATGGACGCGCTGCGCGACAACCTGCTGCGCCAGCAAGACCGCGAATTCGAAACCAACGAAGATCGAGCGCTGGCCATGGCCGAAGCGTTCACCAAAGGCGATGGCTGGGCGGCGGCGCTGCGCGACCGCGAGCGGCTGCGGACGCTGACCAAGGCCGAGCTGGTCGAGGTCGCGGCCCGCTACTTCACCGACGAACGCCTGGTGATGCGCTCACGGGCCGGACACGCCAAGAAGACCCACCTCGACAAGCCGAGCACGCCGCCGGTCGTGCCCCAGCGCGGCCATGCCTCGTCGTTCTACCAGCAGACCATGGCCAAGCCGGCGCCGCTGCCCGAGCTCGAGCCGGTCGACGCTGCGGCGATCGAGCGCAGCGAGCTCGCGCCGGGCGTCACGCTCGCGACCAGCCCCAACCCCTACAACCACCTCTTTGCGTTCGACGTCGAGTTCGGCGTCGGCACCGAGGCGATCCCGGAGCTCGAGGTCGGCGCGGCCTACCTCGCTCGCTTGGCGCCCGAGGGCCAGAGCGTCGAGGCCTTCAAGCGCCGCTCGACCGAGCTCGGGATCACCCTCGACGTGGTCGCCAACGCCCAGCGCCTGCTGCTGCGCGTCGAGGGCCCGGACGAGCACCTCGAGCAAGCGCTCGCGTTGGTCGACGATCTGCTCGAGCACCCGCAGCTCGACGAGCGTCGCTTCGCCGTGCTGCGCAAGGAGGTCTGGGGCGAGGCTCGGGTCACCCGCCAAGACCCGGCGATGCTCGCCGAGGCCCTGCGCGAGTACGTGTTCCATGGCCAAGACAGCGCGTTCTTGCGTGCCTACGGCCCCCGCGAGATCAAGCGCTTGGGGCCCGAGCGCGCGCTCGAGGCGGTCGCGCGCGCGCAGGGCTACGCGACCGCGTTCCGCTATGTCGGCCCGCGCGGGCTCGCCGAGCTCGAGCCGCTCGTTCGCGCCAACTTCACGCCCAAGGCCTCGCTCGCACCTGCGGTCCCCTACGTGATCCGCGAGCGCCAGCTGCCGAGCGAGCCGACCGTGTTCTTCTTGCCCGAGCGCGGCGCGGTCCAGACCCAGATCTACTTCGCGGTCGAGGGCGAGCCCGTGGCCCGCGACCAGCGGGCGCTCGCCGACGCGTACGGCGAGTTCATGGGCGGCGACATGGCCGGGCTGGTCTTTCAAGAGATCCGCGAGTTTCGAGCGCTGGCCTACTCGGCTTGGGGTCGATATCGACGCGACGGCGACACGATCCAAGCCAGCTACTTCGTCGGCTTCGTCGGCTGCCAGGCCGACAAGACCGAGGAGTCGATCGCCGCCATGCTCGGGCTGATCCAAGACTTCCCGGCCCGGGCCGACAACCTCGCCAGCGTGCAGACCTCGCTGATCCACGCGCTCGAGACCGAGGCGCCCGACTTTCGCAGCGTCCAGCAGCGGCTCGAGTCCTGGCAACGAGCCGGCTACGCGGGCGACCCTCGGCCCGAGCTGCTCGCCGGCTACCAGGCGCTCCGCTTCGAGGACGTCCAGGCGCTCTTCGAGGACCAGATCCAGGGCAAGCCCGTGATCTTGATGATCGTCGGCGACCCGGGCCGGGTCGACGCCAAGCGCCTGGCCAAGTGGGGCCGAGTGGTTCGCGTCCGAGCCCGCGACGTGTTCTCGAACTAGCGAGCGCGGGCGCTGACGCGCCTCTTTCCGGCCTGCCGGGCGAGCGAGTATCATCCGCGCCGGCATGGCCTCCTATCAGTACATCTACACCATGAAGGGCCTCGGCAAGATCTACGGAGGCGGCAAGCAGGTGTTGGAGAACATCCACCTGTCCTTCCTGCCCGGCGCGAAGATCGGTGTGCTCGGCAACAACGGCTCGGGCAAG
>JAMHUH010000886.1:0-6781 GCA_035904925.1 Nannocystaceae bacterium | reverse complement strand
GCCACTGCTCGAGCACGCCGAGATCGACGCGCAAGCGGATGACCGGGAAGTGGGCGTAGACGTTGGGGCCGCGGTAGATGCGTTGCTCGAGGATCTTCATGGCGAGAGCCGAACCTGGAGCATGCCATAATCGGGGCCCGTCGATCCGGCTCGGCGCCGGGGCTTCGAAGCCGAACTTCAGCGCTTCACCGGGCCTGCTCGGGAGGTGCCGAGCTGGTCGACCCGCGACTCGGGCTCGGGCTCGAACTCCTCGACGCGAGCACGAACGATCTCGACTTCGAAAGCGAGACCAAGCTGGAGTCGGCTCGAGCTTCGAAGCGCCCGAGCACGTCGCGGTCGGACGACGAGCTCCTGCATCTCGCCCACCTCGCTCGAGTGCGAGTTCGCGCGGACGAATCAGCGAGTTCACCGCGTCGCTCGAGCACCACGCGAGGCCGGCGTCGCGGGGCTCACCGCTGCGGCGACCGATGACCGTGACACACGCTGCGTCGACCATGAGCTGTGCCACCGGTGCTTCGAGTCGAGATACGCCGCTTGAGCGCGAGCGGGGCGACGTGGGACGATTGCTCATGCGTCGCTTTCGGATCGGTCGTCTTGCGGGTCTTGCGTGTTGCGTTGGTCTGCTCTCGCCCTCGGCGCTCGCGCAGCAGCCCGAGACGCCCGAGGCACCCGACACGATCGAAGGCCAGCCGCTGCATCCCAAGATCTACGGCGGCCAGGCTTCGTCGACCTGCGGCTGGCCGACGACGGTGTTGGTCGAGGGCGGCGGAGGCCTGTGCACCGGCACGCTCATCCATCCCCAAGTCGTGATCACGGCCGCGCACTGCTCGGGCGCCAACGAGGCCAAGCAGATCGGCTTCGGACCCAAGGGCAACTCGCGGACCCGCAGCGCGACCTGCCATTCGAGCCCCAGCTACAACGGCTCGGCGACCAACGACATCTCGTATTGCGTGCTCGCCCAGCCGGTCGACGACGTCCCGATCGTCCCGGTCCTCGACGGCTGCGAGGTCGGCCAGTACATCAAGAGCGGCCAGGCGGTCACGATCGTCGGCTACGGCGAGACCAACCAGGGCATCGTCGGGACCAAGTACGAGGTCAGCACCACGATCACCGGCTATCAAGGTGGCGAGGTCTCGATCGGCGGCGGCGGCAAGGACTCGTGCTCGGGCGACTCGGGCGGGCCGGTCTACGTGCAGATCGCCGACGGCTCATGGCGGGTGTTCGGCATCACCTCGTATGGTGGTCAGTGCGGGAGCGGTGGCGTGTACGGCAACATGGCCAACAACATCGATTGGGTCGAGCAGCAGACCGGCATCGACCTGACGCCCTGCTTCGACAGCCAGGGCAATTGGACGCCCAACCCCTTTTGCGGCGGCTTCCCGACCGATCCCGGCAGCGGGGCCAACACCACCTGGACCGAAGGTTGCGGCGGCGGCCCGGTCTCGGACTTCGCCTCGACCTGCGGTCCGCCCTTCTCGTCCGAAGCCGACGACACCCCGCCGAGCGTGACCATCACCGCCCCTTCGGATGGCGCCACGTACATGACGGGTGGCGCGAGCACGGTCGAGGTCCAGGTCAACGCCGACGCGAGCGACAACGTCGCCGTCGCTCAGGTCAGCCTGAGGATCAACGGCATGGACGTCGCCAACTCGATCGACACCTCCGCGCCCTACGAGTGGGCCCTCCAGATGCCGCCCGGCAGTTGGACGGTCGAGGCGGTCGCGCTCGACTACTCCGACAACCAGGCGAGCTCGAACTCGGTCTCGTTCGGCGTCGATCAAGCGCCCGAGCCGAGCGACACCGGCGACTCGAGCTCGAGCGATTCGGGCGGCGGCAGCGAGTCGGACAGCGGTGGCGCCGACGAGGTCGGCACCGACAGCGGGCTCCCGCCCAGCTTCGGCGGAAGCACCGTCGAGATCGGCTGCTCGTGCTCGACCGCGACGAACGAAGGCGGACCGCTCGCGCAGCTGCTCGCGCTGCTCGGCCTCGCGGGCCTGGTCCGACGCCGCCGCGCCGCGGCCTGAGGGCCGCGACCGACATCCACGCCGCCGCGCGGCCGCTCAGTCGAGGCAGCCGGGCGGCGGCTCGGCGACGCGACTGTGCAGATCGAACTTCCCGCCGCCGGGCAGCACGTGCAGCTTGATCCCGGTCATGCAGATCGACTCGCCGTCGCGGACCGAGCCCATGCTCGAGTGCTCGAGCATGCTGGCGTCCAAGATGGTGATCGAGCCGCTGCCGACGACCTCGATCACGTCGTCGCCGTCGATGAAGGCGGCGGTGTCCTCGTCGAGGCCGACGCCGACCGCGAAGGGGTTGAAGGCCAGGGCCGAGAGCAGGCGGCCGATCCGGTCGCGCTGGCGGAAGTGCTGGTCGATGACGACGCGGTTGGTCAGGCCGAAGCCGGGCGCGAGCGAGACCATGCCGGCGCGCGGGGTCGAGCCCGACTTGCCGAAGGCGATCATGTGTTCGGACAAGATCGCGGCGCCGGCCGAGGTCCCGCCGACCGTGACCCCGCGGGCGTTGGCGCTGCGGATGGCTCGGGCGACGTCGGTGCCGCCCAAGATGGTCGAGATCCGCAGCTGGTTGCCGCCGGTCAAGAAGATGCCGGTCGCCTCGTCGCGCAAGAACGCGAGCCACTCGGCGTTGGTCGAGTCCTCGCGTCGCTTGAAGTCGAGCGAGCGGACCGAAGCGACCCCGAGCTCGCCGAAGATGCCTTCGTAGCGAGTCCCGGTGTCCTCGAGCCGCGAGGCGGTCGGAATGACCGCGATCCGAGCCTGTGCCCCACCGCTGACGTCGACGAAGCGACGCAGGATGATCGGGTTGCTCTCCTTCTCCTCGGCACCGCCGACTGGAACGATGAAGCCGCGGCTGTGGTGATCCTGGACCTTGGCGGGCATCGGCTGGCTGGGGAGACTTGCGCAGCGCAGGGCTTTATACAAGCCCGATCGGCGTCGGTGTTCGCGCGGGCGATCAGGCCGTGCGCGTGATCAGGTGGTAGCCAAAGTCGGTCTCGACCACACCGCTGACTCCGCCCACGTCCATGCCGAACGCGGCGGTCTCGAAGGGCTTGACCATCTGCCCAGGGCCGAAGCTGCCGAGATCGCCGCCCTTGCTCTTCGAGGGGCAGTCCGAGTGGGCCCGGGCGAGCGCGGCGAAGTCCTCACCGGCGGCGAGCTTGGCTTGCAGCTCCTTGATCTGCTGCTCGGCCTCGGCCTTGCTGCGGGTCGCCGACGAGCGAGCGGAACCCTTGTACATGAGCAGGATGTGCGAGGCGCGAACCGAGTTGGGCATGCCGACTTGTAGCATTGCTCGCCGCAGCAAGCATGTACCGCGAGACGTGCAGCGAGCTGCTCACTCGAAGGGGCCGCGGACCAGCGGCTCGCGCCCACGGACCAGCCAACGCCCGCGCGCGAGCACACACTCGAGGCCGAGCTCGCGATCGAGCACGAGCAGATCGCCATCGCACCCGGGCACCAACCTCCCCTTGCCCGGCAAGCGCAGCAAGCCGGCCACGTTGCTCGTGAAGAGCGGCAGCAGCTCGGCGAGGGTCAGACCATGCTGGGCGATCGCCTCGCGCAAGGTCGCGAGCAGCGTGGTCGACTGGCCGACCCCGTAGTGGCTGACTTGGCCGAGCTCGTCGAAGTGCGGCATGCAGCCGCCGCCGTCCGACGAGCAGGTCAGGCGCTCCATCGGCAGGCCCTCGCGCTTCCAGATCGCGATCGCCTCGGCGGCCGAGAGGCCCTCGCCGATGTCGCCCTCGGGGAACGCGGTCAGGTCGAAGTGGGGCGTGCGATGCAGCGGGCTCGCGCCCGCGAGATCGCGGGCCTCTTCGAAGAGCGCATGGTTGCGGTTGAGGTGGGTCGGGTGGAAGGCCCGCGCCGGCAGCTCGCTCTGCTCGAGCGCGCGGCGGATCAGATCGAGCCCGCGTCGGCCGTCGCCGAGGTGAAGGTGGAGCACGCCGGCCTTGCCGGTCATCAAGCCGCCGACGTGCACGTCGGCGGCGATCCGCAAGAACTCGTCGAAGCTCGGCTGCGAGCTGCGGTGGTCGCTGATCGCCAGCTCGCCGACTCCGATCACCGGCTCGATGAAAGCGATGTCGTCGCGGACCGAACCGGTCAGGGTCTTGACCGGGACCTCGTAGCTGCCCGTCCAACACCACGCGCTCAGGCCCTCCTCGCGCAGCCCGTAGGTCCGCGCGACCAGCTCGCGGACGCTGCGGGTGGTGCTGTCGGTCCCGAGCAATCCGACCACCGTCGTCACGCCCGCGCGCGAGAGCTCGGTCAGTTGCAAGCTCGGGACCTTGCTCGCGTAGCCGGCCTCGCCGCCGCCGCCGGTCACGTGGACGTGGGCGTCGACCAGCCCGGGCGTGACGATCGCTCCGCCGAGATCGACCAGCTCGCAGAGCCCCGCGGGCAACGGCTCGATCCGCTCGGCGATGGCCAGGACTCGTCCGCCGCCGAGCAACACATCACGGCGACCGCGAGGCTCGGGATCGAAGAGGTCGGCGTCGCGCAGGAGGATCAGCGGGGCGGCATCGGACACGCGCCAAACTTACTCGCCCGCACGCCCGCCACCAACGCGCTTCGTGCAGACCCAGCCAGAATCGGGTACGAGAGGCCCGAATGCGCCGCTTCCACGAGACCGTGTTCGGGATCTACTTCGACGATCTCGACCCCTTCAACATCCTGCACAACTCGCGCTACCTGCTGCTCTTCGAGCGGGCGGTCGGGGCGTTCTGGATGGACATCGGTTGGGGCGCGTTTCAGGACTCCGATCGGCCCGAGCAATTCCACCTCGTCCGTCACACCGCGATCGACTACCTCGCGCCGGTCCGCGGCGTCGGCAAGGTTCGGGTCCGGGTCGGCATCGAAAAGATCGGCACGACCTCGCTGACCTTCGAATGCCGGATGCTGCCGATGGACCGCGACATCGATCATGCCCGCGGCAGCCGAACGGTCGTCCACGTCGACCCGACCTCGCTCGAGCCCTTGGCTTGGAACGACGAGTTCCGCGTTGCAATGCGCGACTGGTCGCAGGACTGACGTTGCAATCTTCGACAGCGCCGCAGTGATCGCGGGCACGAGCACGAGCGCCTCGGGCATTGCATCGTGATCAACATGCAACGCTGGATCGCTGGATCGTTCTTCATCCTCTCGACGCTCGGCCTGCTCGCTTGCGACCCGATACCCGAGCCGAGCGACCTCGGCCATTGGACACTCGATGTCGGGCTCGGCAATTCCCTCGCGGGGCTCGAGCAGCCGAGCGTGGTCTTGGTCGATTCGGTCTTCACCGCCAACGTGCTCCAGCGCGAGGATGAATCAGGTCGCTACGTCAGGCTCGAGCCGGAGCTCGACGCTTGCGTGTTCACCTTCGGCATGGGCGTGGTCGTCGAGGACGACGCCGGATTTCGAGTCAGCGGCCCCGGCGAGGGTGCGGTCGGCATCTCGGCTCCACACGAGGCCTGCCCCGACTATGAAGGGCCCAACCAAGACCTCGAGCGCGACGCATGGTCGATCGTGGCGGTCGAGCCCGAGCTCACGAGCGGCGCCTGGGTGCCGGCGATCGAGGCGGGCTTGTTCGACCTCGCGTTCGTCGGCGCCGACCCCTTCCCCGCCGACTTCGCCAGCGCGCTCGATCGAGCCCGCGTCGTCGAAGGTGGCGAGTTCTACTTGTCCCCGGTGCTGACCTACGCCGACGCGGAGATTCGCTGGGCGAGCGTGGCCATGCAGACCCAGGTCGATCCGGCCTGGCAACACTTGATCCACTTCATCGAGGACGGCGTGCCCTCGCTCGATCTGCGCGGCCAGCTCGACGCGGGCGATCAGGTCGACGCCAGCTTGGTCATCGGCGAGGTCCCGGTCGCCCTGCCTCGCCTCGAAGCGGTCGCGCTCGACCAGATCACGCAGATCGAGCTGGTCCCCATCTACCAGCGCGAGCGCTCGGACGCGCGGCCCTGGGGTTCGCCGCTCGGCGTCGTCGCGATCACCCGCGACGCGCAGGGCCAGCGGATCCTCGGCGCCCCGATCGAGTGGACCCTGACCCGCGGCAAGCTGGCCATGAACACCTTCGAAGACCCCTCGCGGACCCCCGACGTGCTCGGCGTCGCCGATCTCTGTCGGGCCCGGCCGATCGTCCAAGCCCAGCGCAGCGCGACGATCGAGGCCCGGATCGGCGATCTCGCGACCAGCATCGAGCTCGACTGGATCGCCCTGCACGCCGACGACATCGATCCCGACAACACCAAGTGCGAGAGCGCCGGCTGTGACTGCTCGGCCAGCGGCGAGCCGATCGACTCGCTCGCCGCGCTCTTGGCCTTGCTCGGGCTCGGGCTGCTGCGTCGACGTCAGACCCCGCGGGCCAAGAGCTGGGCGAGCAAGCCCTCGCTCGCGCGCCAGCAGATGTCGAAGACCTCGACGAAGCCGCGATCGCCCTCGTAGTAGGGATCCGGGACCTCGGCCTCGGCGGGCGCGAGCGGATCGAATTCACGCAAGAGTCGGACTTTCTTGCGAGCGAGCTCGCCCTCGCGCGCCGGCTCGCCGCGAGCCATGCCGAGCAAGTCGGCCCGGTTGCGCCGGTCCATCGCGATCAAGAGGTCGAATTTGGCGAAGTCGCCCGCGACCACCTGCCGGGCGATCGAGGGCAGCTCGACGCCGCGCCGCTTGGCCTCGGCCCGCGAGCGAGGGTCGGCCCGCTCGCCCGCGTGCCAGGCCCCCGTGCCGGCGCTGTCGATCACGAAGCGATCGCCGACGCCAGCCTGCTCGACGAGGTGGATGAAGATGCC
>JAMHUH010000885.1:0-12273 GCA_035904925.1 Nannocystaceae bacterium | reverse complement strand
GTTGGCGTCCATCGAGTCGAGCACCGCGTCGTGAAGCGCGAGCAAGCCGGTCGCGACCACGCTGGCCAGCCGCCCCCACAGCTTCCAAGCCAGCGCCGCGATCACGATCAAGCTGGCCAGCGCCCACAGGTTGGCGGCGATCTGAAAGCGAGCGATGTCGCGGGCTTCGGGCCCCGCCAAGGCGCTGGCCAAGTAGAAGCTGCCAGGCGCCTTGAACTCGAAGGTGTCGACGTAGGGCAGCCCGCCGCGATCGAGGACCATCGCGTTGTAGAGGATCCCGGCGACGTCGTGCGAGGCGAAGCCGCCCTGCGTGAACCCAGGCCAGCGAATCCACACGGACGCGACGAGGATCGCCGCGAGGATCGCCAACGAGGCGACCAAGGTGACCAGAGCTCGAACCCGCGGCTGCACGACTCGAACCACTAAAAGGGCTGGTTGAAGGAGACGTTCACGTTGACCGGCGGGAGCCGGATCTTTTGATCGGGATCATAAGGCTCCCCGGTCCGCTCCGATCGCCGCCGAACGATGTAGTTGGGCAAGAGCTCGCCCAGGCACTCGGTCGATCCGCGGCCGATCGGCGCGGACACGTCGACCCGGAAGAACTGCGGCGTCACGCCGAAGATCTGCATGTTCGCGGTCAGACCATAGCCATAGTAGCCATACCAGCTGCCGCGCCCGAACCACCCGCGCAGGCCATCGCAGCTCGACAAGCTGGCCGTGCCCGCGAACGCGACCCCACCGATCGAGCGCAGCCAGAGCGAGTTGAGCAGGGGGATCCGCAGGTCGTCGATGATCGTGTGTCGATACTCGAGCGCGCCGATCAGGAGGCCGCGGCCGAACAATTCGTTGCTGGTGAAGCCGATCAACCCGCCGAGCCCGCCACCGCGGTTGAGCGAGCGAAACTCGGGCTCCGAAGCGAGCGGGACCATGATGCTCGCGTCGAGCCGAGTCGCGAGCACGTGATGATGGGCGAGCGGAAAGGACTGCGCCCAGCCGACGTCGAAGTCGAGCGAGTAGCGGTTGTCGGTCTGGCCAGGCTCGAGCCGAAGCGTCTGCGTGGCCGTGACCGAGGCGCCGAGCGAGTAGCCGCGCTCGGGCGAGAGGCTGTACTTGCGCGTGTCGTGGAAGAGCCCGACCGACTCGGTCAAGCGGAGGCCGCCACGGCGATCGAGCCCGCTCTCGGTCAGCCACGAGCCCGAGCTGCCGAAGCGCAGCCGAGTCCGCCGACGCTGGCGGTTGCGCTTTTGTCCCAGCCACAGGTTGAGCGCCGCGCCGCCACCGACCCAAGTCTCGCGATCCGAGAACGCGGTGAAGTTGAAGGTCTGCCGCAGGTCGCGACGCAAGCTGGTTTCGAAGATCGCGATCAGCGTGAGCGAGTTGAACGCGGTCCCGTAGTCCTTGTCCTGAATGCCCTTGCGGAACTCGGAGGCCGCGACCGCGAACCCGAACCCGCTGTAGACGAAGCGAGCCTTGTGCGGGTGGCGATCGTTGAAGAGCGGATCGTTGTTGTCGCCGCGGTTGAAGCGACCGACGCGAAGCCGCGAGGTCTGAACCACGCGGTTGCGCGGGTCGACGCGAACGACCGCGAGGCGCCGCGCGGTGTCGATCTCGAACCGGTGTCGAGCCACGCGTGGCTGGTCGAGCAAGGGCTCGCCCGGGGCCGCCTCGCCGTTCCAGACCAAGAAGTGCTCGGCCCCGCCGCGCTCGACCACGTAGACTTGGATCGGCTCGATCATCGGTCGGTCGGCGTCGCGGATGACGGTGATCGTGGTCCGAAACCCGCCCTCGGGCCGCGGCTCGGACACCACGTTCTCGACCGCCCAATCGACCTGCGGATAGTCGCCGAGCCATTGATCGAAGAACCAGCCGAGCTCGTGGCCCCAGACCCGCTCGATCGTGGCGACCGGGTCGAGATCGGGGTCATCGATCATCCGCGAATAAAATTGTCCGAGCTGGCGCTCGGGCATCAGGTCGCCGAGCTTCTCGTGGATCCGGCGGCCGGTCGGGAGTTGGTTGGCGAAGAAGAGCGGATGCACGCGGATCGGCATCTCGTCTTCGGAGCCGCGAAAGTAGGCCGACGAGAACGCGGCTTGGCCGGTGTAGAGAAAGCGATCGATCGCGGGCACGAAGGTGAACGAGGCCAGCATGTCGACCGCGTATTCGTCGCGAAGCTCGCGCTGGCGCTGCCAGAGCTCGGTCAGCGCCAGCCCGAGCGCGCCCGAGAGCCACAGATCGGTGCTCGCGTCGTGGCGCCCGCTGAAGTGGCCATAGCCGATCAAGTCGAAGAGCGTGCGGGCGAGCACGACGTCGTGGAATTTGGCGAAGCGCTTGGTTCGAAGCAGCTCGAGGTATTGATCGCTGAGGCTGATCGAGGCCGGATGAAACGAGGCGATGTCGCTGCGCAGCGGGCCTTGGACGATCGTCAGCGAGGTGTCGGGCGGGATCGAGATCCCGATCGCGGCGGACAGCTCGATCGCCTCGCTGGCGATCGCCTTGGCATGGCCCGCGACATCGGGGATCGGGTGCAAGAGCTTCTCGGTGGGGAACTGGTCGCCCGGCCGGGGATCGATGTGGAACACCCGAACCCTCACGCCGTGGATCCACTGCTCGGTCCGATGCCAGCGCGGGCCCCAATAGATCGATGGATAGGCGATCGGGGTCGCGGGCTCGAGCGCGCTGGCGCTGACGATCAGCTCGTCGCCAGCCAAACCCTCGACCTGCTCGGGCGTCGGCTCGCTCCCTGGCTCCCAGTCCGGCACGCTGGCGAAGCGAGCGCCGAGGATCGTCCACTGCACCGGCGTCGGCACTCGACCGCCCGGCGGCAGCCAGATCCCGCCGCGGGCGGGCTCGCTGGGCAGCGGCGCCGCAGCCCCCGCCAAGCTGCATCGTTGCCACACGCAGCCGAGTGGCCAGTAGCGATGGGGGACCGCGACCCGATACTCGATCGTCAGCGAGGTCAGCCCAGCGGGTAGCTCGATCACGAGATCGCGACGCGATCCTCGACGCGCCCACGCGAGCGGCCGACCTTCGCCATCGACGACCGCGAGCAGGTCGGTGCGCGAGGACTCGTGGGCGCCGCTGACATAGGTCGCCAGCGCGATCTCGTCGAGGGTCCGTGGCGGCTCGGCGAGGATCTCCGCGAAGTCGAGCAAGACCAGCGCTTGGCCAGCCTCGGCCGGCGCTTCGAGTCGATAGTGGGCCCGGCCGTGGACCTCGGCGCGGCGCCGAGGGATCCGTTTGCGACCTGGGGCCTGTTCACCACCACGCCAGACGCTGAGGTCGAGCTCGACCTCGGCGACGCGAGCCTCTCGGCCCTCGAGCTCCCGTTCGAGATCGGCGTCGCTCGCCTGCTCGACGGGCTCGGGTTGCTCGCTCGGCGGGCTCGCCCACGCAGCGCCGCTGGTCATGCCGAAGAGGCCGAAGAGGCCGAACGAGACCAGGACGAACCCCAACACGCGCACGCTCGGTCCCCGGGTCGATGAATCGACCCGCCGAGCCAAGAGGGCGAGCCAGTCACGAAGTACGTCGGGCAATGCGAGACCTGCCGCGCGAGCGTAACGTGACCGCGAGTCTGCGTCTCCTCCGCCGTGTGCGCGAGCTCGATGCAGTGGTGATTTCGACGTGCATGGCCACCGCCACGGGATCCTTCGTGCGATGTCGAGGTCGAGGTCGATCTGGCTCAAAACGTCAAGATTCTGGTGAATTCGACGATTTGTGGCGAACGACCCGCCGCCCGGTCGGCCCCTCGATCCTCGTGCTTTGGCAAGGGTCACGCGGCGATGTGGGGCGCTCGGCTGCTGGCCTGCGCACCTGGCCAGTTCAACGCTCGAATCTGGATCACGATCGAGAGACTGCGTTTGACAGGTGACGTGTCGCCGTACCACGATCACGCCATGCATCGTCATTCCCTGCTCGCATCGAGCGTGGCTGCGGGTTCCTTGTTGTTGCTCCCAGCGTTGGCCAACGCGGCTCCTCCGAGCCTCCCTGCCGCCGAAGTCGAAGACGATGCGCCCCCGGCCGAGGCTCCGGCCGACGGCGAGTTGTTGACCGCCGACGGTCAACCAATGCCGACCGATACGCAGCCGGCTGCTCCGGGTGAAGAGGTCGTCAGCGACGACTCGGCGAGCGGCGAGCTCGAGGGCACCGGCGACGCCGAGCTCGACTCGGGCTTCGACAGCACGGCGAGCAGCGACACGAGCAGCGACCTCGACGTCTCGATGGGCACGATCGGCGACGAGGGACCCGGCATGGTCAACGGCCGCAAAGAGCCGACGATGATGACCCTGCGCGGACCGAGCGGTCTGTTCTACACCTCGACCGCCGAGGTCGGTGAGCTCTATTCGGTCCGCTTCCACCTGCACAGCGACTTCTTCGTCAAGAACGACTTCTTCTGCTGCGAGGGCAGCAGCGACGGCGATCGCCACGCGCGGATCCGCGGCTCGGTCAACCTCGGCTTCACCTTCACCAAGTGGACCGAGGCCTACTTCTCGATCAACAACTCGGCCAACCGCAACACTCGCAACCAGGGCGCTCGCCAAGATCCGCCGACCGTGTTCGCGCTCGGTGATCTCAACTTCGGCGTCAAGGGTGCGTACCAGTTCCTCAAGGGCGGCGTCGGCCTCGGTGGTCAGCTCGGCCTCGGCCTGATCTCGGGCAGCGAGCGGCTGCGGACCGCCAAGGTCAACTTCGACTTCGCGGTCTTGCTCGGCGTCGACCTTCGCTACCTGACCGCCAAGCAGGTCCCGGTTCGGATCACCGGCAACTTCGGCTGGACCCTCGACAACTCGATCAAGCTGGTCGACTGGGGTGCGATCGACGACGAGCTCTCGCGCGAGGTCCTGCGCTTCGCCTCGGGCGCCAACCACAGCCGGGTCACGACCAAGCTCGCCGTCGACTTCCCGATCCGACTCGGCAAGGACAAGCAGTACGGCATCGATCCCGTGCTCGAGTACTCGTGGGACATCTCGACCTACAAGGACCCGGCCTTCGTCGCGCTGACCCAGCAGTTCGGCGGCTCGCCGCTCAAGCGCTCGCAGGCGTGGCTGACCATCGGTCTGCGCGCCAACGTCTACAGCGGGCTCTTCCTCAACGCCGCGGTCGACGTCGGCACGACCTCGCCCAGCTACGAGTACGGCCCGCCGGTTCCGCCCTACCAGGTCATCCTCGGGCTCGGCTGGAGCATCGATCCCAAGCCGCGCGTCAAGGAGGTCGAGGTCGCCACGGTCGACGACAACCTGCCGCCGGCGGTGCTCGAAGGTCGGATCGTCGGTCGAGTCACCGACGCCGAAGGTGGCCCGATCGCCGACGCCAAGGTCAGCTTCCCCGATCTCGCGGCCAACGTGATCCTCACCGACGAAGCGGGCATGTTCACCAGCTTCCGCTTCCCGGAGGGCCTGGTCATGGTCAAGGTCGAGTTCGCCGATGGCACGACCATCGAGCAGAGCGCCGACATTCGGACCGGCGAGGACACCCAGATCGACATCATCGCCGAGGGTCCGATCGCCCCCGAGGATCCGGTCTTCGACGGCACCTTCCTCAACGACAAGAACGAGCCCTTGCAGGTCTCGGTCGCGCTCGACGGCATGGGCATCCAAGAGACCTTCCAGTCCGACAGCTCTGGACGGATCGCCATCGCGCTGCCGCTCGGCGAGTACAAGGCCACGCTCACGGCCGAGGGCTACGAGCCGCGCGAGGTCAGCTTCAGCATGACCGAGCAAGGGGCGATCGTGACCGAGACGCTGACCTCGGCCTCGGCGACCCCGCTCGAGACCCCGCTGGTCTCGGGCAGCAAGTCGCGGATCAAGCTCAAGAAGACCATCCGCTACAACTCCAACGACCTCGACGCCGAGAAGTCGGCCGAGATCCTCGACCAACTCGCGGGCTTCCTCAAGGGCCACCCCGAGTTCTTGAAGGTCGAGATCCGCGTCCACACCGACGACCGCGGCAGCCCCGGCTCGCGCAGCCAGTCGCGCGCCGATCAGGTCGTCGACTACCTGGTCAAGAAGGGCGTCGACCGGAGCCGGCTCGAGGCCAACGGCTACGGCGCCAAGGATCCGATCGCGGTCAACATCACCGCCGACGGCCGCGCGCAGAACAACCGGACCGAGATCAAGGTCAAGGACTACGACGCGACCAAGGCTCCGGCGAGCGACAAGTAGCCAGTCGCGAATCGCCTCGGCGAGCGAAAAAGGAGAGCACGCGCTCTCCTTTTTTCTTTTGGTTCGAGGCTCGAGCCTCGAGTCAGTTCTTGCCGTAGGCGTCGGCCAGCTCGCCGACCGTGGCCATCAAGCGCGGCGAGACCTCGAGGCCCTCGCGCGCCATCGAGCGCAGCGTGACCTCGTAGTCGGACAGCCCGCTGCCGGGCACCCGCGGGATGCGATCGAGCGCGCTGCGAACCCGCGAGAGCGAATCCTCGGTCATGATCCAACGGTTGGCGGCGTGGAGGCGAAAGAGGCGATCGAGCCAGACGCCGCTCGAGGTCTTCTCGGCCAGCGCGAGCAAGCAGCGTGCGCCGGAGATCGCCGTCGGATGCTCGACGCCGACCTTGGCCGCGACGATCTGGTTGACCAGCGCGGTCGCGTAGCGCTCGGCCTCCTTGATCTTGCCCATGCTCAAGCTCTTCTCGACCAGCTGACTGATCAGGGCCGGGAACTGGCTGTTCTCGGCTGGGCCGATCGTCCGGCGCAAGGCGTCGGTCGAGTCGTCTTCTTCTTCGGCCTCGCCACCGAGCACCGAGATGACCTCGCTGCCGATCCGAACCTTGTCGCCGTGATGCAGGGTGGTTCGACCCTCGAGCTGCTCACCGTTGACGTAGGTCCCGTTGCGACTCCCGAGGTCCTCGAGATCGAGGCCCTGCGCGGTGAGGTGGAAGCGAGCGTGGTAGCGGCTGGCCAGATCGTCGTCCAGCGTCAGCCAGCAGTCTGCCATTCGGCCGACGTCCAGCTTGCCCTCGTCGGGGAGCTTCAGGGTCCTCGCCCCGATCTTCAGGCGGTACTGGACGCGCACCGGTTGACCATACCGCAAATCGAGTTCCGGCGACGCCGCACCCGGGCGACATCGCCCAAGTTCATCGCCCGCTCGACCCGAAGGGGTCGACTCGGAGCTCGGTTTCAGCGAACGCCATTGAACGCGGTGTCGACGGTGGCGTCGCCATCCGAGAGCGTCACGCGCACGACTTGGCCGCGGATCCCCGAGCTCGTGCCGGGTCCAGCACCGTCGACGATGAACGCGACGTTGGGCTGGGGCGAGGCGACGATCCGCATCGGCAGCGTGACCGGCCGACTCTCGAGCACGACCAGATCCGAGAAGGGCTGGTAGCCGGGCGCGAGCGTGAACTCTTGGGCGTAGCCGCGCGGGATTCGCGAGCGGCGGAAGTGCGCGAACTCGGCCGGCCAGGTCGACTCGTCGTAGGTCGGCACGTCGTCGGTCAACGACTCGAGGCTGGCGAGGTCGACCACGAGCGAGAAGAGCGGGGTCGAGAAGCGCAGCGCGTCGACGGTCTGCCCGCGGTAAGCCAGCAGGTGGTAGCGGGTGTCGGTCGAGGTCGCTTGGATCCGGCAGGGGTTGGGATCCGTCGGCAAGACCTCGTCCGAGGGGCAGAGCGGGATCGCGTTCCAGTCGGGGTCGTCGGCCTCGCTCGTGGCCGGCAGCCGCAGCCGGCTGGTCAAGAGCGCCGAGTTCTCGACGCTGGTCGAGGGGATGCACTCGCCGGTGTCGGGGTCGACCTCGACCTGATCGAGCAAGCCAATCTGGCTCGAGGCGACCAAGAACGAGTTGCGCAGCGCGACTTGGTAGGGAACGAACTCGCCAAAACAAGTCGGGCCGGGCAGCGGCCGCAGCAGGCACTCGTCGGGCCCCTCGCAAGGTCGACGGCAGCGCTCCTCGATGCAGCGCCACTCGCCCGCTTCGGTGATCATCGCGCAGTCCTCGTCGTCGATGCAGCCGCCATCGGGCTGGTCTTGGGCGCAGAGCAGGCGATCTTCGACCTCGACGATCGGGGCGTCGGCCGGGATCAGCTCGCTCCCCTCCCCTGGCTCGCCGCTCGTCAACACCGACGAGATCGACGGCAGGTCCATCGACTGGATCCACAGCTCGTCTTGGTAGGCCTTGGTGATCGTGAACTCGCGGTGGGCCTCGCCGCAGGGATCGGTGATGAAGTCCTTGCAGATCACGCGCAGGTTGGCCGCCGAGTTGTCGTAGGCCTCGCTCGAGACGCAGATGCCGGTGCTGTCTCCGCCGCCCGCGGTCTCCCGCAGGCAGCGACGACCCTCGCCGCAATTGCTGTCCTCGGCGCAGCCGAGGAGCACCAGCTTGTCGCCCGGCAGCACGCCCGAGTCGCAGAACCTGGCCGCCGAGTCGTGGAGCCGCGCGTCGTCGGGCTCGTCGACCCGACAGGTGCCGCCCTCCCAGCCGGGGCTGTCGCAGGCGATCCGCCCGGTCGACTGCGCGCCGATCAAGGTGCCCTCCCACTGCATGTTCCAGGTCGTCTGGACCCACGCTCGATAGTCGTGCACGGCCACCCGCGGGACGCTCTCTTGGTAGAGCGGGTTGGCGTCGGCGTCGTTGTCGCCGAGCAGATCGCGGTTGACCAGGTTGCCGAGCAAGGCCGCGCGCCGCTCGTCGCCCGAATAGGCGTTGTCGATCAGGCGCAGGCTGGGCGCGAGCGCCCGCGAGGGGCCATAGCCGACCGGCAGACCGCGCTGCGAGGGTTGATCGACGACGGCGGGCAAGGTCCCGGTCGGCACGAAGCTGGGATCGGGCCAGAGCGAGTGGGGCTGAAGATCGACCCGCATGACCCCGAGCGGGTCACGGACCTCGCCGCTGGTCAGCTCGTCGACGGTGGTCAGGCCGTTGGCCCGGGTCTGATCGATCATCACGTAGATGACCTCGCCGCGGGTCGTGGTCCCGACCGCGAAGGTGCCGGGCTGGTTGAAGAGCGAGTAGCTGCTGCGATCGAAGCCGGTGCTGGAGTCGGGGAAGTCGTAGATCTTGACGAAGGTCCAGTCGGTCACGTCGGCGCCGCTGAGCGCCCGAATGCCGGGGCCACCGACCAGGGCTCGCCGCTCGATGTTGTCGGCGTCGCTGACCGGGAAGCAGGCCCACTCGGCCGCGCCCTCGACCGCGATCGGGTCGCGCTGGGTGTCGCACTCGATCCCGAGCGGATCGCCCTCGTTGATCTCGAGCTCGCGGCTGACCACGCGGGTCGAGCCGTCGCCGACGACGACATAGAGGAACTGGCGATCGGAGACGGCCGGATAGTCGATCTCCCCGAACGCGCTGTCTTGAAAGTCGACGGGCGGGCTGACGCGGATCCGCGTGACCCCGCTGGCGCCCTGCAGCGCGAGCGACTGCACGTCCTCGGTCCAGGTCCCGTTCTCGGCGATCCGCAGCTCGAACACGCTGTCCGAGCCGAGCCCGCCGATGAAGAGCGCCCGGTTGTCGAGCGCCTCGTCGGCTTGATCGATCGGGCTGCCGACCGGCCGCAGCAGCTCGAGCGCCTGCGGAAAGGGCCCGTCTTGCTCGATCTCGGGCAGGCCCTCGGGCAGGCCGTCTTGGAACTGGCGCGGGCACTCGACCGGACAGATCGGGCTGACGCCGGTGTCGATCAGGTCGACCTCGCCCTGGTCGTCGCTGACGAACTGCCGGCTCTGGAGCACGTGACCGGTGCGGATGTCGATCTCGGCGACGAGGTTGCAGGTCGGGAAGCTGACGTAGACGCTGCCCCGCTCGCTGGGATCGCATTGGTCGCCGCTGAGGTTGCCGCCCTCGCTCTGGGGCGCGGTGCTCAGCTCGGAAGGCGCCGCGATCAGGTCGGCTGGCCGCGCGCCGATCGGCAGCCACTTCTGGCTGGCGAGGTCGTAGCGGGTCGGGACCAGGTTGACGACCAGCTCGCTGGCCTCGTCGTTGGCCAGGTCGAGGCCGAAGCCGAAGCCCGCCAAGCCCTCGGCGTCGAGCAAGCTCAGGTCGCAGCTACCGACGTTGGCCGCGATGACCTGGCAGCCATCGCCGCTGGCGTCGAGGTTGGTCGGCAGCACGCCGCTCGGCACGAAGTTGTAGCCGGGCGTCGCGACGTTCATGTCGATCAGCCGGTTGGCACACTCGGCGAACATAGCGACCTCGTTGCGCTCCGAGTTCGCGATGAAGCCGAAGAGCTGATAGTCGCCGGTCGCGATCTTCAGCTCACCATAGGAGGGCTTCGAAGTGCAGGTGCTCAGCGTGTTCTGAGTGCACTGGTCGAGCGGCCCGGCTTGGGGTCGGCACTCGCCATCGTCGACGATCCCGTCCTCGTCCTCGTCGACGCAGTACATCCGGGCGCAGGTCAGGACCAGGTCGGTCGGGCGATCGAGCACGCGGTTGGGGTAGTCGCCCGACTGCTGCTGTTGGCAACCAAGCACGCCAACCATGCCGACCATGCCAAGCAAGCCGAAGGCAGCGAGCGAAATCCGAGCGACACGAATCATCCGGTGTAGGGCTCCTGGAGGCCGAGCCGGGCGAGCTCGGTGAAGCGAGTCTCGCGGGTCGGCGACATGTCGATCACGCTGATCGTCGCGTCCAAGCTGTTGGCGACGTAGACGACCTCGCGGGCGAGGTCGACGGCCATCGCGTCGGGGCCGGTGCCTGCCCGCGCGAGCCCGACGACGGTCAAGGTCGCCAGCTCGACGATGAAGACCTCGGCGGTCCGGTAGCAGGTCACGAGCCCGAAGCGGCTGTCGCCGTCGTCGTAGATGACCATGCTGGTCGGCTGCGCGCAGACCTCGACCTGGGCGACGGCGAGGTCGCGTGGCTCGCCGTCCTGGGGGTCGATCGAGGTGTCGATCCGCAGGAGGCCGCCCGGGTTGGACTGGACCACGTAGAGCTCGTCGCCGCCGGCCGAGAAGCGGATGTCGGCGAGGATCGGTCGGCCCGCCGAGACCCCGACCGCGGCGGTCGAGAGCCCACCGGCCGAGATCTTGCGGACGAACTCGATCTGCGGGTCGCAGATCAGCCCGCCGGTCTTGTCGACGTCTTCGGGCCCGACGCAGAACTGGTCGCCGATCGGCTCGTGCTTGACCACGGTCACGACGTCGAGCAACGCCGCCCAGCGCAGCGAGCCATAGATCCGCGGTCGCGTGCAGCCGAGGCTCGACTCGGGCGCGTTGTCGGGGTCGCAGGGCCGCTGGGCGAGGCCGAAGGCGCCTTGAAAGGTCGAGGTCGCGAAGAGCGAGCGTTGGTCGGCGACCACCGGCAGGCCGTCGCCACCGACCTCGAGGCCCTCGAGCGAGATCAGCGTCATGTCGTCGTCGCCTTGGTGGCTGACGTAGGCGTAGGGCTGATCGGCCTGGGCGCTGACGTGGACCCGAAAGGGCTCGCGGGCGATCCGTTTGGCGTCGGGGTCGTTGCGAAGGAAGCGAAGCCGATGCCGCTCGTCGCAGCGGCTCACGCCCGAGTCCTGCCCGCACTCGAGCTGAAGGTCGTCGTTGCCACCGAGCCCGCCGCTCATCTCCAGCCAGGTCACGCTCGGGTCGCCGCGAACCGGGATGAAGAGCTTGACCTCGGCGTCGCTGGTGTCGCGGTCCCAGGGCTCGATCGGGCCCGGGAAGTTGCCGAAGTAGGTCGTCGCGGCCGGCAGGGCGAAATAGCTCTCCTCGCACTCGATCGCCTGCGGGAGATTGGCCAGCTTGCGACAAGGCTCGTTGGCGCTGAGCTTGGAGTCGGCCGGCAAGATCGGCCCCTCCTCGATCGCGGTCCAGAACTTGTCGAGGTCGACCGGGATCAGCGAGCCGGCGTTGTAGCGCAGGTCGCTGTTGGCGTTGGTGACCAGCATCCAGCGCGCCGTCGATCGACACGAGCCCGACGCGCAGCGCTGGCCCGAGCCGCACTCGTCGTCGACCATGCAGGGCCCGGTCGGCTCGCTCGAGATCCGCGGGTCGAGCAGCAGCCCGGCCGGGAACGCGAACTTGTCGGCGGGTGGATCGACGCCGGGGCTGAACTCGCTGCAGCTCAGCAAGCCGAGCGCGAGCAGTGCGGCCGTGGCTGCGCTTCGCATGCGCCCGGACGCTAACAGGATCAGGCGCGAATTCCAGGCCCGGACTCGGGTTCATCCGGGCTCGCGGCGGGCAGGAAGCTGGGCAAAGAAGGCCAGCGAGCGCAGCGGCGAGCGCAGATGCGGCTCGATCAGCTCGCGGCACAGATCCCGCAGACCCCGGCGAGCCGCCAGCATCGACTCGGACAATTCGGCCTGGGGTGGGCCTGGAAGCTCGCGGACGCCGACCTCACCCGCGAGCAGATCGACCG
>JAMHUH010000884.1:0-4387 GCA_035904925.1 Nannocystaceae bacterium | reverse complement strand
GCTGCATGGAGTCGGTCTGCGACGACGACTTCTCGGACGCGATCAACTGCTTGACCGGCATCATCCAGGAGTCGATCGCTCCGATCGGCTGAGCCACGCTCGAACGCGAAAACAAAAGGGGAGCCTCGGCTCCCCTTTTTGTTTGGTTCGTCGACGCGAGCGCCAACGCGAACCAATGAGAAGGGGAGCCTCGGCTCCCCTTGCATGTCTCGCCGTCGCGCTCAGGCGATCTTGCGGCTGACGCTGCCCTTGCGCAGATGCGAGGTGCCGTTGCGGGTGATCTTGATCTTCCGCTTGGTGCCGCTGCCCTCGATGTGGATCCAGCCCTTGGCCCGCAGGTGGCGGAGCACGAGCTTGAGCTGCTCTTGGGTCATTCGGCTGGTTCGCGCGAGGCCAGGCTCGGTCAGCGGACCGCCCTCGGCGAGCAAGCGCAGCACGCGGATGTCACCATCGGGCACGTCGGCGCGGCGGCGAATCACCGCGGGACCGGTATCGGGCAGATCCATGATGGGATTGCCCTCCTCGTCGAAGGTGATCTCGGGCTCGCTGCGCGCCGGCTTGCGGCTCGGCTTGGCCGGCGTCGGCGGACGGGCGACCGCCATGTCGACGAGCTCCTGGACCGAGATGTAGGCCAAGAGCGGAGCGAATTGAGCGTTGCCGCGAGTCGCCCGAACCAAATCGCCGAGCGTCGTCTCGTCGGGCAACGTATTGACGACCTGCCGCATCATCTCGAGCAGCGAGGTCCGCCACTGATCGTCGACGTCGGCCACACGGCCCTCGTCTTCGGGCTCGATTCGCACGGCAGGTCCAGCTCCGTTAGCCACGTTCGTGCCCTCGGAGAATCGCCGGTGACATCATCATCGAATTTTGCACGCCATCTTGGTGTTGTCGTTGGGGACCGCTCGCGCGTCGTCCCGGATTGTTCGCGTCGACCGCTTGGGGTCGAGGATTCGTTTTGCGGGCCCTTCGAGCCGCGCTTCCGAGCTCCAAGAGCTTCAGAGCGTGACGTCTCGCCGCGCCTCAGGGGGCAATGCGACAGGTCGGACAAGACCCGGTCGAGAACTAGAACCGTAGTGGCTTCGATGCTTGCTCAGCCAAGCAAAGCGAAACCGTCCCTGGAAGAGTGCAAGGGACATGCAGAGGTGTCAAGCCCCAAAGTCGCCACGTCCTGGCCGCGATCGCTGGGGTGAAGATCCAGCGCGATCCAGATGCGCAGCTGGCTTGGTTGACAGGCACTCGACCGCAAGGGACGTATGCGCCCCGTGACGGACAAGCGGTCCAGCCCCTCCGTTCAGCGATTGGAGATCGAAGCGAGGCCCGGATTGCCCGATCCGCTCGCCGAGGCCACGCTTCATCGCCTCGCTGCCTGGCTCGACGCGCGTCCGCGAGCGCTGCGAACTCGCAAGGTGTTTCACCTCGATCTCGGGCTCGATTCGAGCGAAGCCGAGCGAGTCCTCGCCGCGCTGACCGACCCCGTCGCCGAGGTCGGGGCGCTCGGGATGCTCGACGATCCCTCGCACCCGAGCGAACTCGATCACGAGCCCGAGGCGCCCTGGCTGCTCGAGGTCGGGCTCTTGCCCGGCGTGACCGATGCGGTCGGGCGCAGCGTCGAGCGAGCGGCCGAAGACTGCGTCGGGCGTCCGCTGGTCGGCCACGCCTACAGCTCGATCCTCTACTTGGTCTGGGGCCTCGAGCGCGACGAGCTCGAGCGCGTCGCTCGTGAGCTGCTCTACAACCCGCTGATCCAGCGAGCTCGGATCGACCGAGCCCCACGCGAGCCCGACCTCTCGGTGCCGCGAGCCGGGACCTCGGTCGAGCCCTCGGTCGCTCGCGTGCCGCTGCGCGACGCGAGCGACGAGGCGCTCGAGACGATCTCGCGCAAAGGCATGCTCGCGCTCACGCTCGCCGAGATGCAGGCGATCCAGGCCCATTTCGACGAGCGTGGCCGCGACCCCAGCGACGCCGAGCTCGAGTGCCTGGCCCAGACTTGGTCCGAGCACTGCAAGCACAAGATCTTCGCCTCGCCGATCCACTACGTCGATCCCGAGGGCGAGTCGCGATCGATCGCGAAGGGCTTGTTTCGCAGCTACGTGCGCGGGGCGACCGAGCAGGTCGCTCAGGATCGCCTGGCCCAGGGGCTCGACCGCGACGCGCCCGGAGCCTTCTTGGTCTCGGTCTTTCACGACAACGCCGGGGTCGTGCGCTTCAGCGAGCTCGATCACCTCTGCTACAAGGTCGAGACCCACAACTCGCCCTCGGCGCTCGACCCCTACGGCGGCGCGATGACGGGCATCGTCGGGGTCAACCGCGACAGCTTCGGTACGGGTCTCGGCGCCGACCTGCTGACCAACGTCTGGGGCTATTGCTTCGGCGACCCGCGCTGGGACGTCGCCAGCCACGGCGAGCTGCCGCCTGGCTTGATGCACCCTCGCCGGATCCGCGACGGCGTCCACGAGGGCGTGATCGACGGTGGCAACCAATCGGGCATCCCTTGGGCGCGCGGGTTCGAGCTCTTCGACGATCGCTATGTCGGCAAGCCGCTGGTCTACTGCGGCACCGTCTCGGTCATGCCGGTGTTCGTGCCGGACTCCGAGGGCGCGCCGCGTCCGACCCATGAAAAGCCGATCCGCGCCGGCGACAAGGTCGTGATGGTCGGTGGTCGGATCGGCAAGGACGGGATCCACGGCGCGACCTTCTCGAGCGTCCAGCTCGACGAGCAGTCGCCGGTCCAAGCCGTGCAGATCGGCGACCCGATCACGCAACGGATGATGTTCGACTTCCTGACCGAGGCGCGCGATCGCGGGCTCTTCTCGGGCATGACCGACAACGGCGCGGGTGGGCTCTCGAGCTCGGTCGGCGAGCTGGCCGAGGCGACCGGCGGCGCGCGCATCGATCTCGCTCGCGCGCCGCTCAAGTATCCCGGCCTCGAGCCGTGGGAGATCCTGATCTCCGAGGCGCAAGAGCGGATGACGATCGCCGTCCCGCCGGCCCAGCTCGACGCCTTCCTCGAGCTGGCCGCGCGGCGCGAGGTCGAGGCCAGCGTGCTGGGCGAGTTCACCACCAGCGGTCGCTTCGAAGTCCGCTACGGCGAGCTCGAGGTCTGCGATCTGCCGCTCGAGTTCATGCACGAGGGCGTGCCGCTGCCGGTGCTCGAGGCCGAGTGGTCACCGCCGCCCGGTCCCGCGCGCGACCTCGAAGCCGCGCGCGCCAAGCTGGCCGCGCTCGACAGCTCGGCCACGCTCGTCGCGTTGCTCGGCCGCGGCAACCTGGCCGCCAGCGACGAGCGGACCCGCCACTACGATCACGAGGTCAAGGGCCTGAGCGTGATCAAGCCCTTGATTGGCCGCCGCGGCGACGTGGTCTCGACCGCCACTGTCATGCGGGTCCGCCACGGCCGCGACGAGGGCGTGGTCCTCGGCGAGGGCATTCACCCTTGGTACTCCGACTTCGACACCGACGCGATGGCCCGCGCCTGCGTCGACGAAGCGGTCCGTCGAGTCCTCTGCGCCGGAGCGCGGATCGATCGCCTGGCCGGGCTCGACAACTTCTGCTGGCCCGATCCGATCGTCTCGGCCCGCACGCCGGATGGCCGGCACAAGTTGGCCCAGCTGGTCCGCTGCTGCGAGGGCTTGCACGCCGCCTGCGTGGCTTACGGCGTGCCGCTGATCAGCGGCAAGGACTCGATGAAGAACGACGCGGTCTTGGGCGGGATCAAGATCTCGATCCCGCCCACGCTGCTGGTCTCGCTGATCGGCCAGATGCCGGCGGTCGACCAGGCGATCGGGCTCGAGCCCGAGGCGGCCGGCGACGTGGTCTATCTGCTCGGCGACACCCGGCTCGAGCTCGACGGCAGCGAGCTCGGGCGGGCCGAGTCGATCCCCGGTACCGATGTCCCGCGCACCGATCTCGAGCGCTGCTGGGCTCGTTACCTCGCCTTCGTCGAGCAGCGCGACGCCGGTCGGGTCCGCTCGGCTCACGTCTGCGCGCGCGGTGGCCTGGCCGTCGCGCTCGCCCACATGATGTTGGCGAGCGAGCTGGGCATGACGCTCGCGCTCGACGAGGCCGCAGGCGCGCTGCCGATCGCGGGCTTGCTCTTCTCCGAGAGCACCGGCCGGATCGTGTTGAGCGCCCGACCGAGCGACGCTCCGGCGCTCGAGCAGGCGCTCGCGGCTCACGGGCTCGTGCGCCTCGGCCAGGTCGAGGACACCTCGCGGATCACCGCCACGCACGTCGGAGAACCAGTGTTGAACGTCGAGCTGAACCCGCTGCGTCGGGCATTCGAGGAGGGCTTGCATGATCTCTGACTCGCGTCCGATCGACCCCGCACGGGTCGCCGCAGCCACGGCCGCTCATGGCCTCGACCCGCGCCAGAGCGCCGAAGTCCGGG
>JAMHUH010000883.1:0-3851 GCA_035904925.1 Nannocystaceae bacterium | reverse complement strand
CGCGTCCGCTCTTCCACTCCTTGGCTCGATTGACCGCTCGCCCTGCCCGGTGCGAGCCTGACCACGTGAAGATCGAGCGCTCGAGGTGGACCCGCGTAGCCCTGCTCTTGGCCTGCTCGACAGCCTCGGCGACGTTGATCAGCTGCAAGCCGCGCACGCAGGGCCTCGGTGAGGGCCCGCCCGCGATCGATGAAAAGACCCAGGTCCTCGCGGCCTTCGATCCCGCGGCGTTGGCCGATCCGGCGGCGAGCGGAGTCGATTTCGGCAAGGTCGCGGCCGACGAGCCCCCGACTCCGCCTGCCCCGCCCGTGCTGCCGCCGCCCGCGATGATCGAGTACGGCCCGATCGGCGACACCAGCGACTACGCCAACATCGACATCCGCTTCAACCGCCCCGTGGTGCCGCTGGGCGATCACGAGCGCCTCGATCCCAAGCAGCTCGGCCTGAAGATCAGCCCGGCGATCGCGGGCGAGCTCTACTTCGTCGAGCCGACCCGGCTCGTGTTCACGCCCACGGAGGCGCTGCCGCCCGCGCAAATTTATACTGTCGAGCTCGACGCCAAGCTGCAGGCGGTCGATGGGCCCCAGTTCGAGGCCAAGGCCAGCTGGTCCTTCATGACCCGAGGGCCCTCGATCTCGATCTGGATGAACGAGCAGGGTCGGACCCGCAGCGGGGGCGATCGCTACCACTGGAAGTCGACGCTTCGACTCGACAGCGACGACGAGGTCGGGCTCGAGCAGCTCAAGAAGCACATTCACGCCGAGGCCATCGACGACCAGGGCAAGGTCGAGCCGGTCGCGTTCGAGCTGCGCAAGGGCAAGAAGAACCGCTGGGGCTACGAGAACGGCGAGTTCGAGCTGCGGCCCAAGACCACCTGGCCCGCGGGCAGCGAGGTCGTGATCCGGGTCGACGAGAAGCTGGTCGGGCGTCGGGGGCCGCGGCCGATGGGCCACGAAGAGGCGCTCTCCTTCCACGTCGCCGATGGCGTCGAGGTCACCGACGTCGGCTGCTTCGAGTCGACCTACGACGACGGCTGCGAGCTCGGCCCGATCCTGGTCTCGTTCTCGAGCCCGATCACCCGCGCCCAGGCCGAGCGGATCCACGTCGGGCCCAAGACTCGCGGCTTCGACACGCTCGCGACCGACCGCGACTACGACGAGAATGGCCGCGAGCGGAACGCCTATTGGTCCGTGATCGCGTGGGGCGACTTTCAGCTCGGGGCCAACTACGAGGTCACGATCGACGAGAGCTTGCGCGACACGCTTGGCCAGTCCTTCACGGGCAAGCAGACCTTCGACATCGGCTTCGTCGAGCCGCCGCCCTCGCTGGCGCTGGACGCTTCGCAGGGCACCTTCGTGCAAGCCAATTCGGCCCGGGCCGGGATCGAGAGCCGCCACGTCGAGCGCCTGCGCGTGCGCGCGGCGGTGCTCGACGACGCGACCCACGAGCGGATGCTCGGGGAGCCGCTGGCCAAGCTCGAGTGGCCGAGCAAGGGCGCCAAGCTCTTCGACGAAACGATCGATCCGGTTCACCCAGGCAAGTTCGGCTGGGCCTCGACCGAGCTCGATCTGAGCAAGTTCACTGGCAGCCGTCCGGGCGTGGTCCTCTTCGAAGCGTCGGTCGACTCGCTGCTGCCGCGGGCGGCCAACCGCAGCTTCCCCTCGCCCGAGCGCGGGCTCGTGCAGATCACCGATCTCGGGGTCAGCATGGTCGGCTCACTGCCAGGCGGCTGGATTCGGATCGCCCGACTCGACAACGACAAGCCGGTGGTCGGAGCCGAGATCGAGCTCATCCAATCGGCCGGCGGCGAGCGACGCGTGATCGGCAAGACCGACGCCGAGGGCCTGCTCGCGCTGCCGAGCTCGGCCAAGCTGCCGGACACTGCGCTGATCCGGGCCCGCAAAGGTGACGACGAGGTCTTGGTGGCCATCGCCGCCCTGCACCGATCGGACTCCAACTCGCCCTCGCTGCGGGTCGGCGAGTCGGCCCGGGTCACGCTGACCAGCGAGCGCAGGCTCTACAAGCCGGGCGAGGTCGTCCGAGCGATCGGCTGGGCGACCGTCGCCAGCCCCTACGAGTTCAGCGGCCTGCGAGCGCTGCCCAAGCAGACCATGGTCCAGATCGAGCTGCGCGACTTCAAGGGCGAGATCGTCGCGACCCGCACGGTCCAAGCCAAGCCGCACGGAAAGTTCTGGGCCACGCTGCCGGTGCCGGCCGACGCGGCGCTCGGCGACTACTCGATCAAGGCCAGCTTGCTGAGCACCTCGACGAGCGCCACCGTCGAGGTCAAGGACTTCGTCGCGCCCGAATTCGAGGTCAGCGCCGAGGCCAGCAAAGGCGACCTCCACCACGGCGAGACCAGCCCGGTCAACGTCAACGCGCGCTACTACTTCGGTGGCCCGGTCAAGATCACGCGCGCGCGCGAGACGATTCGCTGCACCGAGTCCAACTTTCGTCCGCCGGGCCTCGAGCCCGAGTGGTCGGTCGCGCCTCGGCGCGAGCATTGGGGCAGCTCCGGCGCGGTCCCGACTCGAGTCGCGCTGCCGACCACGGCCGAGCGCGGCCACCTCCTGACCACGCTCGAGCCCCGCTACATCGACCAGTCCTTCCCGGCCCACTGCACCTACTCGATCGCGATCGCCGACGCGACCCAGCGCGAGGTCGGAGCGGAGGCCAGCGCGTGGGTCCACCCGCCCTTCTATGTCGCGGCCGCGATCCCCTCGTACGTGGACGCCGACCAAGCCCTCGACATCCCGATCGCGACCCTCGACTTCGATGGCACGCCGCTGCCGGTCGACGCGATCGAGGTCACGCTGAAGCGGACCTGGTCCGAGGAAGAGTGGGTGAGCGAGAAGGGCAAGCGCGTGTTCGCAGGTTGGCGCGAGCGCAGCCGCGAGCTGCCGGTGTGCAAGACCAACACCAAGGCCGGCGCGGCCCAGTGCTCCTTCGGCAAGATCGAGCACGGCAGCTACACCGTCACGGTCCAGGCCAAGCAGGGCAACTATCAGCCCAAGCTCGAGGCCTGGTTCTGGGCGCCCGAGCCCCACGCCGCGTGGACGTGGTCGTCCACGCCGGTCGCGGGGCTCACGGTCGAGGTCGACAAGCCCACGCCCAAGCCGGGCGAGGTCGTCCACGCCCGCGTGCGCGCGCCCTGGTCGACGGGCAGCGGCATGCTCTTGCTGAGCAAGGGCGGCGTGCACGAGCTGCGCCGCTTCACGCTCGAGCAAGGTTCGGCTGAATTCGAGTTCACCACGACCGACGCCTGGATCCCGCACGCGGAGCTGTGGGCGATGATGATCCAGCCAGGCACGGCCAAGGTGCATCCGCACCTGGTCCGCGCCAGCGCCAACGTCGACTTGGCCAACACGACCCGCAACCTCGCGGTCACGGTCGATGTCCCGAGCGAGGCCCGGACCGGCGAGACCCTGCCGATCGTCGTGCATGCCCGCGACGCCGCCGATCAACCGGTCCGCGGCCACGTCAGCGTGTGGGCGGTCGACGAAGCGATCCTGGCCCTCGCGCCGCACGAGCTGCCCAACTTCGTCGAGGCGTTCACGGTTCGCTTCGTCGGCGGGCTCGGGTTCGCCGACGGCTACGGCGCACTGATCTTCCCCTACCTCGTGCGCGACGACTGGTACCGCCAGCTGCAATTCGTGATGGGCTGGGCCAGCGATCCGGACCAAGCCTTCGGCCACATGATCGGCTATGGCTCGGGCTCGGGCTATGGCGGCGGAGGCGGCTCGTTTCACGGCGCGGGCGCGGGCGTGGTCGGTGGACAGCCCATGCCCGCCGCGCGCAGCAAGTTCTCGTCGGCGCCGATCTTCATCGGTGACGCCGAGCTCGACGCCAAG
>JAMHUH010000882.1:0-5404 GCA_035904925.1 Nannocystaceae bacterium | reverse complement strand
GAGCCGGGCACCTGTGTGGTCGAGGTCGGCGCGCTCGAGCTCTTCGGCGCCGAGTTTGGGGTCAAGCATTGATCCGCGCGCTGATCACCCTTTGCCTGCGCCACCGGAGCGCGCTCGTGGTCCTGGCCATGATCGCGATGGTCGCGGGCGTGGCCAGCTTGCGCGACGTCAAGATCGACGCCTTCCCCGAATTCGCGCCGCCGCGAGTCGAGATCCAGACCGAGGCGCCCGGGCTCTCGACGCTCGAGGTCGAGTCGCTGGTCACCCGCCCGATCGAGGCCGCGCTCGCCGGGATCCCGGGTGCGGCCGGGCTGCGTTCGAACTCCGTGCTCGGCATGTCCTCGGTCGTGATCTTGTTCGCGCCTGGCAGCGACCTGCTCGTCGATCGCCAGCTGGTCCAAGAGCGCCTGGCCCTGGCGATCCCGCAGCTGCCCCAGCTCGCGCGAGCGCCCGTGCTGCGGCCACCGACCAGCTCGACGAGTCGAATCTCGAAGGTCGGGCTGCGCTCGGACTCGATGTCGCTGGTCGAACTCGGCCAGCTCGCGCGCTGGACGATTCGGCCGCGGCTGATGGCGATCCCGGGCGTCGCCAACGTCGCGATCTGGGGCGAGCGAAGGCCGGAGCTGCAGGTGCTGGTCGATCCCGATCGCCTGCGTGCCCACGGCCTGCGCCTCGCCGACGTCGTGCGGGCGAGCGGCGAGGCGGTCAGCCCGACCTCGGGCGGCTTCGTCGAGGGCCCCAACCAACGCTTCGCGGTCGCCGAGGTCGCCACGGTCGAGTCGGCCGCCGCGCTCGCTCGCCAGCCGATCGGCCTGCGTGGCGGCACGCCGCTCTCGCTCGGCCAGGTCAGCGAGGTCGTCGAGGGCCACGCGCCGCTGATCGGCGACGCGGTGATCGACGGCGGCCCCGGGCTCCTGCTGATCATCGAGAAGCAGCCTTGGGGCAACACGCTCGAGATCACCCGGCAGATCGACGCCGCGCTGCTCGAGCTCGCGCCCGCGCTGCCGGGGGTCGAGTCCGACGCGACCATCTTTCGCACGGCCCGCTTCATCGAGCGGGCGGTCAGCAACCTCGAGCTCGCGCTCGGGCTCGGCTGCGTGCTGGTGATCCTGGTCCTGCTGGTCTTCCTCTACGACTGGCGCAGCGCGTTGATCAGCGCGCTGGCGATCCCGACCTCGCTGCTGGCCACGCTGGTGATCCTCGATCAGCTCGGCGCGACGCTCGACACCATGGTCTTGGCCGGGCTGGCGATCGCGCTGGGCGAGGTCGTCGACGACGCGATCATCGACGTCGAGAACATCCACCGGCGGCTGCTCGAAAACCGCCAGCTCGAGCGCCCGCGTCGAAGCGCCTTGGTCGTGCTCGAGGCCTCGCTCGAGGTCCGCAGCGCGGTCGTCTACGCCAGCGTGATCGTGATCTTGGTGTTCGTGCCGGTCGCCCTGCTCGGTGGGCTCGCGGGCGCGTTCTTTCGTCCGCTCGCGATCGCCTACGTGCTCGCGATCGGGGCCTCGCTGCTGGTCGCGCTCACGCTGACGCCCGCGCTCGGGCTCTTGTTGATCCCGGCCGGGATCGAGCACGCTCGCCCGCCGCCCCTGCCCCGCCTGCTCGGCCGCGCCTACGCGCCGCTGCTGCGTCGGCTGATCCGCCACCCGCACTTGGTCGGGAGCGCGGCGCTGCTCAGCTTGGTCCTCGGCGTCGTCGGCTTCGCTCGGCTCGACAACGAATTCTTGCCCGACTTTCGTGAGCAAGACTTCTTGATGCACTGGATCGCCAAGCCCGGCGCCTCGGTCGATGGGCTCCGGCGCACGACCGAGCTCGTCAGCAAGGAGCTGCTGGCGATCCCGGGCGTGCGCAACAGCGGCGCGCACCTTGGCCGGGCCGAGGTCGCCGACGAGATCGTCGGGCCCAACTTTGGCGAGATCTGGGTCAGCGTCGACGACGACGCCGAGCACGACGCGACGATCGCCGCGATCGAGGCGACCTTGGCCCGCTACCCGGGCCTCTATCACGACGTCGAGACCTACCTGCGCGAGAGCGTCGACGAGGTCCTGACCGGCGGCCACGCCCAGCTGATCGTGCGCGTGTTCGGGACCGAGCTCGACGTGCTCGACGAGCGAGCCCAGACGATCGCCACCGGCATGCGAGCGATCACCGGCACCCACGAGGTCGCGGTCGAGATGCTGACCCCGGTCCCGCAGATCGAGGTCCGGCCCAAGCCGGTCGCGGCCGAGGTGTTCGGGCTCTCGAACGCCGAACTGCGTCGACAGGTGACCACGCTGGTGCAGGGCCTGCAGGTCGGCGAGATCGTCCGCGACCAGCGGCCGCTCGGCGTGGTCGTGTGGGGCGTGCCAGCCCTGCGCAACGACGTCAGCGCGCTTCGAGAGCTGCGCCTCGAGGGCCCCGATGGCGCCGAGCTGCGCCTTGGCGACGTCGCCGAGGTCACGATCGAGTCCGCGCCAGGATCGATCAAGCACGAGGGCGGCTCGCGGCGGATCGACGTCTCGTGCTCGGTCGAGGGTCGGCCGCTGAGCGAGGTCGCCCAGGAGATCGCCGCGCTGCTGGCCTCGCTCGAATTCCCGGCCGGTCACCACGCCGAGCTGCTCGGTGAGCACGCCGCCCGCGAGGCCGCCTCGCGCGAGCTGGCGCTGGGCGTGGCCTTCACGATCCTCGGGATCTTGCTGGTCCTCTACATCGACTTTCGCGACCTGCGGGCGACCGCGCTGGTCGGGCTCGGCCTGCCCTTCGCGCTGATCGGTGCGGTCGTGACGGTGCTGCTCGACCAGGGCACGCTCTCGCTCGGGGCCCTGGTCGGCTTCGTCACGCTGATCGGCGTCGCGGCCCGCAATGGGATCATGCTCGTCAGTCACTTTCGCCAGCTCGAGCTGCGCGAGGGCGTGCCCTTCGGCCCCGAGCTGGTGATTCGCGCTACGCTCGAGCGGCTCTCGCCGATCCTCATGACCGCGCTCTCCACTGGCCTCGCCCTGCTGCCGCTGGCGCTCTGGGGCGATCGTCCGGGCCACGAGATCGAGCACCCGATGGCGCTGGTGATCCTCGGCGGTCTGGTCAGCAGCACCCTGCTCAACCTCGTCGTCACGCCGGTCGTCTACCTGCGCTGGGTCGGCAGCGCGGCCGCGACTCGCGACGAGCTCGACGGGCGCGAGGCATGAACGTGCTCGTGGTCGACGACGACGTCGAGCTGTGCGAGCTGCTCGCGCGGGCCTTGATCCGCGACGGCCACGAGGTCCGCCAGGCCGGCTCGCTCGCGCAGACCCGCGCCGCGCTGGGCCAAGCCAGCCCCGACGTGTTGATCCTCGATCTCGAGCTGCCCGACGGCTCGGGCCTCGAGCTGTGTCGCGAGCTGCGGGCCCGCGCTGCCGACCTGCCGATCTTGATGTTGACGGCCAGCGGCGAGGTCTCGGCCCGGATCACCGGGCTCGACGCGGGCGCCGACGACTACCTGGTCAAGCCCTTCGCGGTCGCCGAGCTGCGCGCGCGCGTGCGGGCCCTGGGTCGTCGGCAAGAGCGGCGAACACCCGCGCGGATCGAGCGAGGCGACGTGGTCTTGGACCTCGCCGCGCGCCGAGCTTGGCGAGCCGAGCTCGAGGTCCTGCTGACCGCCCGCGAGTGGGCGATCCTCGACATCCTCGCCAACGCCGAGGGCGCCCTGGTCGGCCGCGAGGTCCTCTTGGTCAAGATCTGGGGCGAGGCCAACGAGGCCCACAGCGCCTCGCTCGACGTGCTGCTCACTCGGATCCGCCGCAAGCTTGGCCGTGAGCGGATCCGGACCTTGCGCGGAGAGGGTCATGCGCTCGGCTGAGCCGCGCCGCTCGACCACGCTGGCGCGGCACCTGGCCTGGACGCTGGTGATCGTGTCCGCGCTCGCGGCCTCGCTCGCGACCGCGGCCGCGCTGCTGCTCGCCGACACGCTGATCCGCGACCACGTCGAAGAGTCGGTCCAAGCCGCCGCCAACGTGCTCGCGGTCGAGATCGACGAGAAGCCCAGCTACATCGACGAAGGCCTCGACAGCGAGGCGCGCGAGATGGGCATCGACGATCGCGTGGCGGTCATTCACGCGCAAGAGGGCGTGATCGCGGGCGACCCGAGCTTGGTCGTGCCGCGCGAGCGCTGCGGCATGATCTCGCTCGGCCCGGACCACGAGGAGTTCGCTTGCCAAGCCGCGCTCGAGCTCGACCCCGAGCTGCGCGTCGTCGTCGCGATCCCGGCCGCGCGGATTGAAGATCACCGCGCGCCGCTCCTGCGCGCGGGCTTCGGCGTGATCGTGGTCGTGGTCTTCGGCGCGGCGCTGGTCGGGCTCGCGCTCGCCCGCCGCATGCTTCGGCCGCTCGAGCGGCTGCGCCGAGCCGTCAGCGACATCGACGTGCGCGCGCCGGCGGCCGTCGAGCTGCCGGTCGAGTCGAAGGGATCGAGCTTCGCCGAGCTCGACTCGCTGCGCGGGGCGATCGCCAACTTGCTCGGCCGCCTCGACGAGGAGCTCGAACGCACCCGTCGCTTCAGCTCCGCCGCCGCACACGAGCTGCGCACGCCCTTGACCAAGATGCACGCCGAGCTCGAGCTGGTGCTCGAGGGCGAGCAGGACCCCGCGAGCGCGCGCGCGACCTTCGAGCGCTTGTTTCGAACCACCGATCACTTGGTCGCGCTGAGCGAGCGGCTCTTGCTGCTCGCGACCCCACGCGAGTCGCTGCAGAGCCATCGCGGCAGCTCGATCGCCGCCCTCGCGGAAGCGTTGATCGAGCGCCGAACCCCCGAGGACGCCGCCCGCTTGACGATCGTGACCAGCGAGAACGACGGCCTCGTCCGCGGCGACGAGCTCTTGCTGGCCGCGATGCTCGACAACGTGGTCGACAATGCGCTGAAGTTCTCGACCGGGCCGGTCCGGGTCGAGGTCGACGAGCGAGCCGACGACGTGGTCCTTCGAGTCGACGACGAGGGCCCCGGCGTCAGCGACGAGCTGGCCGCCGAGCTCTTCGAGCCCTTTCGCCGAACCACCGCCGCGCGAGCCCAACCAGGCCACGGCCTCGGCCTCGCGCTCGTCGCTCACGTCGCCGCGGCCTATGGTGGAAGCGTCGAGTTCGTGCGCGGACGCGAGCGCGGAGCCAGGATCGAGATCACCTTGCCGCTCGCGCGCTGACGCCTTCGCGGTCTCGCCTTCGCTTCAGATCAGAAGGCGTCGTGATGTGGGGCGGTCTCGGGGATCTGCCCGAGCAGATCGTAGACGAGCTGCCCAATCACATAGGGCACGTCGCCGCGGGTGCGGTTGCCCTCGTGATGATAGAAGCCCGCGACATGCAGCCATTCGTGCATCCAATGCGCGGCCAGATCGGCCGGGTCTTGCGCGCGAATGCACTGGTTGATGTACCAGTAGGCGGTCGTGATCACCGGCCC
>JAMHUH010000881.1:0-6461 GCA_035904925.1 Nannocystaceae bacterium | reverse complement strand
CGCCCGTGACCGAGGTCCACGCGATCGACCTGACCAGCATCGTCAAGCACTCGCTCGCGCTGTCCGAGGCGACCCACCTCGACGGCGTGCTCGCGCAGCTGCTCGCGAGCACCAGCGAGAACGCCGGGGCCGATCGCAACGCGATCTTGTTGCAGCGCGGCGGCGCGCTCGAGCTCCACGCGACCCAGACCCTCGGCGCGCCGCTGCACCGCTTCGATCCTCCGCTCGCGCTCGACGACGCAAGCGAGCTGCTCGCCCGCTGGCTCGTGCACGAATCGATGCGCAGCGAGACCGCGCTGATCCTCGACGACGCCCGGGTCGACTCCGACGAGCATCACGACCCCTACCTGCGCGAGGCCGGGGTCCGTTCGCTGCTGGTGTTCCCGATCATCAAGCGCGGCGAGCCGATCGGCGTGCTCTACCTCGAGAATCGGGCCACCGCCGGCGCCTTCACCCAACAGCACCTGCGCGTGCTCGCCAGCCTGGCGGCTCAAGCCGCGGTCAGCATCGACAACGCCCGCCTGCTCGACGCCCTGCGCGAGCGCGAGGCCCAGTGGCGCGCCTTGGTCGAGAGCGCCCCCGACACCATCATGATCGTCGACCGCGAGCATCGGGTCGAGTTCAGCAATCGGCCCAGCGCCGCGGCGCCGATCGGCGCGACGCTCGAGGCGGCGATCGATCCCCGCGAGCGTGGCCGCGCGGCCGAGGCGATCGACTACGTGTTCTCGAGCGGGGCGACCAGCGCGTTCGAGGTCGGCCAAGACACGCCCGCGGGTCGGCGCCAGCTCATGACTCGGCTCGGCCCGATCATCCGCGACGACATCGTCGATCGCGTCGCGCTGATCTCGACCGACGTCACCGAGCAGCGCGAGCTCGAGCAACAGCTACGCCAGGCCCAGAAGCTGCAGGCCGTCGGTACCCTCGCGGGCGGCATCGCCCACGACTTCAACAACATCCTCACGATCATCCTCGGCGCCTGCGATCTGGGCGTGCTCGAGCTCGAGCGGCTCGGGCTCGGCGACGACGCGCCGGTCAGCGAGAGCTTCCGCGACATCGGCGAGGCCGCCGACCGAGCCGCGCAGCTGACCCGCCAGCTGCTCGCCTTCAGCCGCAAGCAGGTGCTCCAGCCCAAGCGCTTCGATCTCAACGATCTGGTCCGCGACGTCGCGCGAATGCTGACCCGGCTGATCGGCGAGGACATCATGATCGAGCTGATGCTGAGCCGGGAAGCCTGCGGCGTGCATGTCGATCCTGGCCAGATCGAGCAGGTCATCATGAACCTGGCCGTCAACGCCCGCGACGCGATGCCGAGGGGCGGGACCTTGACCATCACCACCGGCCAGCGCCAGCTCGCGGCCGGCGATCGCGATCGCCCAGCCCGCTTCGAGCCCGGCGCCTACGTCTCGCTCGAGGTCGCCGACACCGGCACCGGCATCGCGCCCGAGCTCCTCCACGACATCTTCGAACCCTTCTTCACGACCAAGGAGAGCGGCAAAGGGACCGGGCTCGGGCTCTCGACCGTGCTCGGGATCGTCGAGCAGAGCGGCGGCCATGTCAGCGTCGAGAGCGAGCTCGGTCAGGGCGCTCGCTTTCGCGTGCTCTTGCCCGCCGACGCGGGCGAGGACGAACGCGAGCTCGCGCGAGGCCGCGCCGCCCAGCTCCCGGGTGGGCGCGAGACCCTGCTCATCGTCGAGGACGACCTGGCGATCGGCCGGCTGATGGCTCAGATCCTGCGCGGTCTCGGCTATCAGGTGGCGATCGCCTTCGACCTCGACAGCGCCCTGGCCGAGGCTCATGGGCTCGCCTCGCTCGATCTGGTCATCGCCGACGTCGTGCTCGCCGGCCCCAACGGTGTCGAGGTCGCGGCCGCGATCACCGAGCTGCACCCGAGCGCCAAGGTGCTCTACACCTCGGGCTACACCGACGACGCGGTCGTTCGTCATGGCGTGAGCGCCGGTACGGTCGCGTTCATGCGCAAGCCCTTCACCCGCGAGGCCCTGGCTGGCCAGGTCCGGCGAGTCCTCGACGGCGCCGACGATCCAAACCACGATCCAAACCACGATTCACGAGCCGACCCGAGCTCGATTGAGCGATAATCTCGGCATGGCCGCCGCACGCACCCATCGAATCAAGCTCTTCTTTCGCGGCTTGCTCGGCGTGCTCATGGTCGCCTCGGGCATCCTGCACTTCGCCAACCCCGAGCCCTACTTGATGATGATGCCTGACTACCTGCCCTGGCACGCGGCCCTGGTCATGCTCAGCGGGGTGGCCGAGCTGCTGCTCGGCGTCGCGATCTTCGTGCCCAAGCTGCGCTCGCTCGCCGGCTGGGGCGTGGTCGCGCTCTTGATCGCGGTCTGGCCGGCCAACATCTGGATGGCCAGCGAAGGCATCCAACCACCCGGAATGGAGATGTCGACGCCGGTCGCGTGGATCCGCGTGGCGATGCAGGTCGTGTTCATCTACTGGGCCTGGGCGGTCACGCGACCCGACTCCGATCCCGAAGCGACTCGCAAGTAGGCGAGCCGCCCTGCGCTGCGAGCGATGGCTTGTTCGCGGGCCGACGCTCGCCGACCATCCTTCGATGGACTGCACTTCGACCCGAGCCCTCGCCCTCGCGCTGCTCGTCTGTGCCTGCACCAACCCCTCGACGGGCGACGACGAGCTCGCGGCCAGCGAGTCGGGTTCGAGCGCCGAGTCGAGCGATACCGGCGACACCGGAATCGTGGAGCCCGAGCCCGAGGTCGCCTGGCCCACGCTGACCTGCGACTCGCTCGTGCCCGAATACTGCGGCTATCCCTTCCCCAACAACGTGGTCTCGGCCGCCGATCCGAGCACGCCGACCGGCCGCCGGGTCGCGCTGACGAGCGAGGGCCTGCCCGTCAGCGCCGACGGCTTCAGCGTCGATCCAAGCGCCTTCAACCGCGCGGACGGCTTCTCGGCCGGCCAGCTCATGCTGACCACGCTGCCGGGCGCGACCACGACCAACCTGCCGACCTGGCTCGACATGCAGGCGTCACTGGCGGCCGACTCTCCGACCGTGATCCTCGACGCCGAGACTGGCGAGCGCGTGGCTCACTTCGCCGAGCTCGACACCTCGGTCGAGATCCCCGGGGAGTCGTTCATGATTCGCCCCGTCACCCGGCTCGAGGACGGCAAGCGCTACATCGTGGCGATCCGCGGGGTCGTCGATCAAGCCGGCCTGCCGATCCCCGCCTCGCCAGGCTTCGCGGCGCTGCGTGACCTGAGCCCGAGCGAGGACCCCGACATCGAGGCCCGCCGCCCGCTCTACGCCGACATCTTCGCCCGCCTCGCCGACGCCGGGGTCGCTCGTGCCGACCTCCAGATCGCCTGGGACTTCACGACCGCGAGCCTGGCCAGCAACACCGATCCGCTCTTGGCCATGCGCACCGACGCCTTGGCCTGGCTCGCCGATCCCGGCCCGACCTACACGATCACCTCGGTCGACGACCAATTCCACCCCGAGGACACCGCCTATCGAGTCGAGGGCACGATCGAGGTGCCGCTCTATCTCGACCAGACCGGGCTCGGCTCGCGCTTGGTCCGTGACGCGAATGGCCTGCCGATTCGCCAGGGCAGCGCCAGCTTCCCCTTCATCTTGTTGATCCCCAAGAGCGCGTTGGTCGAGCCGGCCAAGCTGCTGCAATACGGCCACGGCCTCTTCGGCGGCCGCACCGAGCCGGTCGCCGATCATGCCCGGCGCTTCGCCAACACCTACAATTATGCGATCTTCGCGGTCGATTGGATCGGCATGGCCGAGGCCGATCAGCTCTATGTCGCCAATCTGCTGACGACCGGCCAGATCGAGCAATTCGTCGCCGTCACCGATCGCGTGCATCAAGCGATGATCAATTTCATCGTCGCCGCGCGCACGATGACCGACGCGATGCCCAACGACCCGCAATTCGGCCCCTTGCTCGATCCGACCAGCTTGCAATTCCTCGGGATCAGCCAAGGCGGGATCCTCGGTGGCGCCTACATGACCATCACCCCGGACATCGAGCGTGGCGTGCTCGGCGTGCCCGGCCAGCCCTTCAACCTGATCCTCGATCGCAGCCGCAACTTCGATCAGTTCTTGCAGTTCTTGTTGCTCGCCAACGACGACGCCCGCGACATCCAGATGATCCTCGCGCTCTGCCAGATGGCCTGGGACGGGGTCGAGTCCAGCGGCTACACCCACCACTTGGCCAAGGATCCCCTGCCCGACACGCCCGTCCACGAGGTCCTGATCCGCTCGGGCATCGGCGATCACCAAGTCACGCCCCTCGCCGCGCAGCTGATGGCGCGCTCGGTCGGGGCCGCCCACCTCGACACGGGCCTGCGCGAGGTGTGGGGGCTCGACGTCGCGGTCGGCGAGAACGTCGGCAGCACCTACGTCGAGTACGGGTTCGGGCTTCCCGCCGATCCGATCGGCAACGTCCCGCAGACCGCGTGCGAGAACCCGCACCTGCTGGTCCGCGAGCTGCCCGAGGCCCAAGCGCAGGCCGATCACTTCTTCCGGACCGGCATTGTCCAAGACTTCTGCACCGGCCCCTGCGAGTTCCCCGACCTCGGTGGTTGCTGAAACCCCAACAGGTCAGACAACTATCTGTAGCGAATCCTCGCGCGCCGGCAATTCGCGAATCCTCAACTCGCCTCATCCTCAGTGAGCCCACGCGCTCGCCGGGCCCCGCCCGAGCTTGCGCGGGTTCGGTCCCGCCCCGATGATCTCCCGATGCGCTGGGACGCAGCCATCTTCGGTCGCCTCGTCATCCCTGCCCAGCACCGCAAGGCGTGGCTGGCCGCCGACCTCGACTGGAAGTCCGTCGAAGGCCACGAGGTGCTCAAGGGCTACATCGGTGGCGAGTCCGTGCGCGACATCGTCGACGACGTCAATTTCAGCGAGGCTTCGGAGTTCCTCGACATCACGTGGACCGGCGACGAGCTGCGCTTGGCCTCGTTCCAGTCGCAGGCCGGGTTCACCGAGAGCATGGTCGGCTTCGCGGCGGCTTGGGCCGCGAGCGCCCGCTACGGCAGCGGCGAGCTGATCGGCATGGGCATGGTCGGGGTTCGCTTCGGCTATCGCGTCCGCGTGGCCGAGGGCAAGGTCAGCGTCGTCAAGCTGCCCGAGGACGAGCTCGAGGCGCTCGCCAACCACCCCGACGCGATCGCGCTGCGCGAGCGCATGGCCGCGATGGGCGGCCCGATGAAGGCCAAGCTCGCCGCTGCACTGGCGCCCGCGCCCGCGCTCGTGACCCCGGCCGCGAAGCCCACGAGCCCCGCCGCCGAGCAGCCCGCTGCCAAGAAGCCCGCCGCCGCCAAGAAGCCCGCCGCCGCCAAGAAGCCCGCCGCCAAGAAACCCTGACGCGGATCGAGCGTAGGCTTGGCGATGACGGCGATGATCGATCTCTACACGGCAGCGACCCCCAACGGTTGGAAGGCGTCCATCGTCCTCGAGGAGCTCGCCCTGCCCTATTCGGTGCACGCCCTCGATCTCCAGGCCGGCGACCAGAAGCGGCCCGAGTTTCTGGCCATCAACCCCAACGGCCGGATCCCGGCGATCGTCGATCGCGACGCCGAGGACCTCGCCGTGTTCGAGTCCGGTGCGATCCTGATCTACCTGGCCGAGAAGACCGGACAATTGCTGCCGAGCGAGCGCGCCAGTCGATCGCGCGTGCTCCAATGGCTGATGTTCCAGATGGGCGGCGTCGGCCCGATGATGGGTCAGGCCAACGTCTTTCATCGCTACGCGCCCGAGCGGATCCCCTATGCGATCGATCGCTACCAACGCGAGACCCGGCGCCTCTTCGAAGTGCTCGAGGGCCAGCTCGCCCGGACCGAGTACATCGCGGGCGACTACTCGATCGCCGACATCGCCAATTGGTCGTGGGTGAGCACCTACGAGTGGTCGGGCGTGTCGATCGAGGGGCTCGAGCAGCTCCAGCGCTGGCTCGCCCTGGTCGGCGATCGCCCTGCCGTTCAGCGCGGACGGGCGGTGCCGGGCAAGCTGGCCCCGAGCGAGGACAAGCTGATCGAGGCCGCGCGAACCTTGCTGGTGTAGTGCCTCGCGTTTGCCGTTCGCAGAAAGGAGTCCGCGAGGCATCCTTCGCGGTTGATCGAGTTCTCGATGGACGGGCTCCACGGTGGGAAGAAGGGTCCCCCGCTCGGGCTCAAACACGTCGCCCTTCGAATCGCCGACGCCCTCTCCCTGGTTGGCGATCTCCGGCGATCGTGGCGATCGTGCACCAAGCCAGGGGCTCGACTCGCCTCGGAGGGACCCTTCTTCCCCCCGCGCGCCTTCGAACTCGACTGCCGACTCCGTCCCCCACAGGGACCGCGAAATTCACGGATTCTTCGACGCGAAGCTCCAGCTCGCGCGTCGATCCGAGCTCTCGCGCTGCCTTTTGGCGACGGCGGGGACCGTCGAAGTCAAAGGCGGGCGGGGGGAAAGAGGGTCGCTCCGA
>JAMHUH010000880.1:0-2254 GCA_035904925.1 Nannocystaceae bacterium | reverse complement strand
TTCTGTTTGCGTTTGCGGTGCAGCCAAATCGCCCCCGCAACGGTGCCCCCGATCAGGACGCCGCTCAGGGAGATCCAGCCTAGGATCTTCAGCACGTTCATGGTGTTTGCCTCCTCTTCGTCATCGTGAGTGTTCCCAACCGAGGGTCACTTGGCCGTGAGTCCCTGCGGCGATCCGTTCGAGTCGGATCAGCAGCGCCATCGTCGTGCCCGCGATCGCGATCACGGGAAAGCTGGCGCCGAAGTCCGTGAAAAATCCCTGGGTCCGCGTGCCGGCCTCGAGCACGAGCAGCGGCACGTGATCCGGATCGGCCAGGGCAGCGTCGATCTGCGCCGGCGTGCTGGTCTCGTCGCTGACCTTCTCGCGCGGCCCCCAAGCGATCGTCAGCGCGGGCCCATCCGCGAGCGCGGCGTAGCGACCCGTCGCCTTCTCGATCACCGTCAGCCCGACGCAGCGCAAGCCGATCGCCCCCTGCGGCACGACGGCCGTGTGCAGCGAGTTCGCGTCGTCACCGTCGAAGCGGCGGATCGTCGACTGGCAGATCATCCGAGCAGCTCCTGCACGCCGCGGTAGTCCGGCCAGACGTTGGGCACGCGCGTCCGCAAGAACGAAGGATCGAGCCCGGCCGCCTCGGCGGCTTCATCAGCCCGCTGCCGAACCGTCCGCGACCGCTCCTTGGTCTCGGCGTGATCGGCCATCAACGTGGGCGACGCGAGCCCACGCTTGATCGCCAGCCAGTTGCGGGCCACCGGCGGCAGCTCGGTGAACTCGTCGCGGGCGATCAGCCGCCGGATCATGTCGACGAAGAGCACCGTCGAGCGCCACGGGTCGAACACATCGTGAGGCCCGACCAACCCGCGTCGCAGCGCATCGGTGTCGCGGAAGGGCGCGAGCGCGTTCGCGGGGATCAGCACATACGCCCCGCCGCTGCCGAACACCCACGAGGGTTTGCGAAAGGGCGACTCACCATACGCCGACGCGTTGCGCTCGTACGCCTCGAGAGCCGCGGCCGACTCGTTGTCGCGCTCGGCCTTGCCCGCGCTGCGCCGCGGCTCCGCCCACCAAGGAAAGAGCTCCGGCCGCCCGAGCCCGGCTTTCGGGTTGCCGCGACTCTCGGTGTAGCGCTGGAGCTCGGCGAAGCGGGCGACCTCCCGCGGCGCGCCAGTCCGCCGAACCATGTCGTCCCACGAAGGCGAGCGGACCGACCACCACGCCAGCCCAGCCGCGCCGCTGACCACCAGCGCCCCGAGGCCAAACCACAACCAGCCCGGCACCCGCTCGGGCTCGCCCGCGTACTCGCTCACGCACGCTCCTTCGCGTCGCTGCGGCGAGGCGCAAACGCGAGCACGAGCGAGCCGACCACGATCGTCACCAACGCCGCGATCCCAGCCCCGAGCCCCCATTTCCAGGTGTTGACGGTCTGCACCGCGTCCTCGGCCGTGTCGGTGACCTCGTCCTCGACCACGATCGCCGCGTCACGGGTCGCCTCGAGCCCGGCCAGCACCCGCGCGACGAAGCCCTCGCTCATGTCCTGGACATGGTCGGCGAGCACGTCGAGCTGATTCGCGAAGTACAGGTGCATGATCGCGTCGGGCACCGGCCCGGCGCCTTGCCGCTGCTTGACCAGCCCGACGTAGATCGTCTGGGTGTTGGTGCTCTCGGGCGGCAGCTCGTCGAGCCGCTTGCGGTACTCGTTGAGCCGGCGCAGATACTCGATGAACTCCTTGTGAAAGCGGGTCCGATCGGCCAGCGAGATCTTCGAGAAGGGCACCCGATCGAAGAAGTCGATGCTGATCGTGTTCATCTGGCCCGCGACCTTCACCGTCTCGTCGAAGAGCACCCGCAACCGCGCCGCCGTGCGCTCGTCGGGCTCGTCGAACGAGGGCCACAGGTCGTCGAGCACGTCCGTGTAGTAGGCGCCCATCGACGGAGCCGACGGCGGTGACCCAGGCGAGAGCGCAGCGAGCAGCTCGGCCCCCTCGTCGACATGCGGCGCGCTCGGCCCGAGCTCGACCACCTTCTGGATCGTCGGCACGAAGCCCGCCACCGCCGGCGCGGCTGCGACCGCCGGCTTCTTGCCCAGCAGCGTCGCCGGATCGATGAACGCCGTCTTGAACTCGAGCATGTCAGCGCCCTCCTTGCTCGCGCACGAGCACGAACACGGCCTTGGACTGGTGGGCGAGGTCGAGCGCCTTCTCGGTCTCGGCGTCGATCCGACCGCTCGCCGCGATCAGCCGCTCGGGCCCCATGCGGT
>JAMHUH010000879.1:0-7036 GCA_035904925.1 Nannocystaceae bacterium | reverse complement strand
TCGTGTTGGTGTCGCTGCTCGACGAGTCGGTCGTGGTGTTGGTGTCGCTGGACGACGAGGAGTCGGTCTCGCTCTGGGTATCGCTCGAGCTGTTGGTGTCGGTCGCCGAGCCGGTCGATTCGGTCGCCCCGACCGCGTCGCCGGCCGGCTTGTCGTCGCCACAGGCGAGCGCGAGCAAGGGGAGGGTCAGCAGAGTCGAGGTCCACGAGATCGAGCGCATCAGCGACTTCTACGCGGGCCGCTCCGCGCTTGGCAAGCGTGTGGGCTCGTCGGGGATCTCGAAGCGAAGCCGCGCCTGGCAAGTGCCCCGGACGGCGTAGGGCCCCGATCCAACAAAGGCTCGTCCCTTGCTCGGCACCGGCATGAAGGGCACCTGGTTCGGGACCGGCTCGATCGGCCCGCCATAGTCGTGCCAGCGCACGCGCAGCTCGTAGTTGCCGGGCTTGGGCGCGCGCCAGGGCAGCTCGAATTGGATCCGATGGCGCGAGAGCAGGATCCGCGAGCGGGGGGCGTCGTCGGGCAGGGCTGGCAGCGCGAGCGGGGTCCATTCGAAGGGGCCGAGCCACTCGCGATCGGTCACGCGCTCGCCGACTTCGACCTCGAGTCGCGGGAGCGCCGAATCGGTCGGCACGCGCGGATCCGTGATCACGATCGGGCCAATTCCGAGGTTTCGCAGGGTCACGCGAACCTTGCAATTGCGCGGATCCTGGGGGTCGACCACGCGCTCGACGATCGGCGTGAGCGTGCCGCTGGGTCCACGCATGCAGCGGGCGGCGACCTTGCCGAGCAAGGTCCACAGCGGGGCGATCGCCTCGATGAAGTTGGCGCTGCGGGCGTTGAACGAGCGCTGAATCAGCAGCTTGCCGCAGCCGTAGCGGAGCGTGTAGTGCTGGGCGTTGAAGTCGCCGCCGCGCGGCTGCGGGAGGCTCGGCCAGTCGATGCTGGCCACGGCGGCGCGCAGGGCCTCGAGCTCGGGCACCTCGAGGCGCGCGTGGTGCAGACCGATCGTCGCGCCGCCGAGGTCCTGTGGATCCCGCAGCTGGATCAGCGCCGCGATGCCGTCGTCCTCGAACGCGGGCGGGACGAAGCCCGTGTAGTCGTCGTCGTCCTCGAGCGCGGGCGCCACGAAGCCGACGACATCGCTGCGAACGCGCAGGTGGGTCGTCCACTCGTGCAGATCGATCGTCTCGCCTTCGCACGCGTCGATCGTGCCGAGCGAGGCGCCGCCGAGCGACCACAGGTCGAGGAGGAAAGGGGGGAGGTCGCTCATGGCAGCTTCTTGACGGGGGTGAAGGTGAAGGACTTGCCTGTCTCGCGCTCGACGAGCTGCGCGAGGGCCTTGGCGATCGTGTCGAAGTGGCGACGGCGGCGGGTTCGTCCAGAACCCATGATCGAATCTTTGTCGATACCCATGATCGCACCGTCGCCGTTCACGAACATGTCGACCGAAGACGCGCCGGGGTATTCGTCGGGATTGCCAAGGTGATGGCCGAACTCGTGGATCGCGGTGGTGTCGGACGCCGCGCCAGAGTTGGGGATCAAGGGCCACGTCTCCGAATTCGCCCGCGTGTCGTTCTCGGTGATGACGATCGCGTGGTCGACCCGTCCGTCGACTTCGATCAAGGAGACGTCGCAGACGATGGGGTGGCGACAGCAGTGAAGATCGTAGCCCTGGCACCGGTCGCGGCGCAGATCGAATTCCTGCGACCAGAATTCGCTGATCGCGGCCGACATCTTGGCGATCCTCTGGTCGAGGATGGCCAGCGACTGCGGAGCCCACTCGAGGGGCACGGGATCGGGCCAGGGGAACTTCGCTTTTTGGCTCTGCTGCAATTCGCCCTTTTTGTTGCGCCACAACGCAAAGCCATCCTTCTTTTCGCCGAGGGCGTTGTCGTGTTTGCCAAATTCTGCTGGCGCGATGCGCCACCCTTTTCCATCCCAGTAGGCAAATCGGTCGGGGTTGCCGTCGACGGTGACATATTTGCCATATCGCCAGTCGGTGCGACCATGACGTTTGATGCCGAGGAGCCCGCCCGCGTCCTCGTCGGCGAGTTCTCCGAGCGAGATGGTCATGCCCATCATGCCGCGAACAAAAGGGATCAAGTGATCGATCAGGATTTTCTGGCCGCTGAGGCGAATCGTGAAGCGAGTGTGGCCATCCTCGTACGACATCGAGGGCAGGTCGGTCAGGAAGCGCAGCGTCGCGGCCTTGGGGGTGCACAGGCCGTTCGACAATTTCGCGTTCAGGTCGCGCGAGGACTCGATGGACGAGTCTGGCAGCGCTCGTGGCAGGACGTCGCAAATGGTGGTCGTGTGCTCGAAGCGATCGCCCGCCGCCAACACACCGAAGCCCGCGACCAAGTCACCACTCGTCGCGTCGGTGACGAACCCAGACTCGTGCGCACCGACAGGGACCCCCTCGAGCACGAACGCGAGCTTGGCGGGCTCGCTGCACCACAGCTCGGTGTCTTGCCACTCCATCCGAATCCACGTGCCGATCTTGTCGATCGGGTCGAGCGATTGCTCGGGCTTCTTCAGCTTGGCAGGCTTCATCGGCGGGGCGCTGTGCGGCTCGAACGACGCGGTCCCGCGATCACGCGAGCGACCACCACCACCACCACCACCACCACCACCACCACCACCACCACCACCACCGATGCGACCATCATCGGCCGGCAGCGCCTCGAAGGGTCGCGGGATCTCGAGCGTCTCGACCGAGAGACCCTCGGCGGCCGTGCCCACGCCACCGCCGCTGTTGAGGCGCAGCATGTATCCTTGAATGTCGATGCCGCCCTGATGGATCGAGATGAAGCTATTGCCGACCCGCAGCTCCAGCGCGTTGTTGCTCTCGAGCACCAGCGTGTCTCCGCCCTTCACGCTGACGGTCTCGCTGCCCGAGAGGATGACCTCGTTGGCCTTGTGGCTGATCGTGTCGCTGGCCTCGTGGATGATCTTCGGTGCGGTGAGCTGGTGCTCGGTCATCACCCAAGTCATCTGCCGACCTCGGCTGGCCTCCAGCGTATTCACGTGGATTCGAGACGTGGTCCCGCCGACCTCGCAGCGCTGCTCGTCCATGGTGAGGTGATGGGCTTGACCAAAGACCGTCCGCGCCGCGATGGCCGAGTAGGGATCGGGACCCGAGTGTGGCCCGACCGTCGACTCCTGCCCGCCCGTGCAGGTCTCGTACATCGTCCCTTGCACGCGCAGGTCCATGCGCCGCTGCGCTCGCACGAACACCTGCTCCGAGCCCTTGGCGTCCTCGATCCGCAGCTCGCTGAAGTCCTCGCCGCCGGGCGTCGAGCTGGTCTTGAAGGTCGACTTGCTCAGCTCGCTGGGCAACTCGTAGGGCGGCAGGTTGGTCCCGTTGTAGACGCAGCCGGTGACCAGCGGCGAGTCGGGATCGCCGTCGACGAAGGCGACCACGACCTCCATGCCGACGCGCGGGATGACCATGGCGCCGAAGCCTTGGCCCGCCCAGACCTGCGCGACCCGAAGCCAGCACGACCCGGCCTGCGGCTCCGCAGCCGCGTGGTCGTGGATCGGGAACGCGACCTGAATTCGACCGAAGCGATCGGTGTGGACCTCGTCGGGCTTCTTGCCGATCACGACGCCGGTCTGGACGCCCTGGACGCGTGGCTTGGGCGTTCGGCGAGGCGGGCGATAGGGCTGATCCCGGCCGACGCATTCGAATTCGTTCGAGTAGCTGAAGTCGCGCGCGTCCTCGTTGCCCTCGACTCGACTGACGTGGTGCACGACCCGGGTCAAGAGCAGCTCCCGCGCGCCGCCTGGCAGCGCTTGCTCGAGCTCGATGGTTGCACCGGCGGCGAAGCCAATCGCGTTCGATCGCCCGCGGCCCAGCGCCGCAGCGATTCGCAGCGACTCGAGCAGGCGGCGGGCGAGCGGGACCTGCTGCTGGAGCGCGCTGCCGTCGAAGGCGAGCGCCTCGGGGTCGCCGACCGGGTCGTCGATGATCTGGCGCTGGAGCGCGTCGTGGACCCGGGTGTGGACGATCGGTCGTGGGCCGCCCGGCTGCGTCGCCTCGCCCTCGTCGACCGGGTTGCCGAGCTTGTAGTTGTAGCCGCGCGTGATCACCTGGTTGGCCGCCGCCGCCTCGCGCCACGCGAGCGCCTGGACCGACTCGCGGTCGAGCTGGTCGGGCCGATCGCACTCGACCACGAGCGGGCCGGGGACCAGCAGCCCGGCGGCGGCGTATTGATCGTTGGCGTCGATCAGGACCATGCGCTCGCGCTGGGCGTCGGGGTCGGGCACGAAGAAATACGCGATGCCCTCCTCTTCCATGATTCGATTGCAAAAATCGAAGGTCGACTCGCGAAATTGCACGCAATAGTCGCGCGCGGCGTAGGTGCCCGCGAGCGCGGAGGTGTCGATGCTGCGCTCGTAGGCACCTAGCCGGGTTCCGAGCAGGGTGGTCAGGATCTCGACGACCGACTGGCCAGCGAAGAATCGCGTGTCGACTTCGTGCTCGAGCAGGCGAAACGCCGGAATCAGCTCGAGCCGAGCCCCGACCCCCTCGCGCTCGCTGCGTTGCTGGGCGGCCACGTGAATCTCGATCTCGCCGATGATCCCGAACAGGGCCCGCTCGAGCCCGTTGCGCTCGAGCAAGAGCTCGAAGTCGGCCCCGAGCGCCGACTCGAGCGGCGCGTCGGGATCGTCGCACCAAATCTCGACGGTAAATTGGAAGGGCTGCGAGAGCGCCTCGCGGCCACGGACGCTCAGGACCTCGCAGCCGAGGTCGGGCCCACGCGGCAGCCACAGGTCGCACGAGACGGGTTGGAGGCGCCGAGGCGTGTCCATCGCGGCCATGATGGCGTGAAGGGCCGAGTGGCGTCAACGCTAATTTCGATCGAATGTATCGAAGCGCTCCACGCTCGAAATGCTGTGATCGAAGTAGGTCAGCTGCACGGACACGAATTCGGTGTTGGCGGGGAGCTCCACGAACGAGGTCGCTTCGTAAGGGACGCTCATCGGGTCCATGACGTCACATTCAGCGAGCACGATCGGGAGATCGGGGCTCATGGTATTGACGCCATAGACCATCTTCTCGATCCCACAGCGATAGGTGAGCAGCGTCGACACATAGATTAGCTTCACGCCGCTCATTTCTCGCAGCATCACCCACGCGAGTGGTTGCTGCCGGAGAAATTCCATGGCGAAGTCCGCCGCCGCGGCGCGCGGCTCGAGCGTGTAGGTGAAGGGCCCGCGGGGCTGGCCCCCGGCGTCGACCCAGGAGACCTCCAAGGTCGTGGGCTCGCGTCGGAAGGGCAGCGTGAGGGAGTTGTTGACGAGCGGACGCGGCTGAAGGTCCGACCCGATTCGAACCTCGGCCCTGGTCACGCCCTGGGCGAGCGGGAAGTAGAGCATCCAGCCGATCTGGGACGCCATCGCCCGCATCTCGACCCGGTCCGAGCCCGCGCTCGCGTTCGAACTCGAGCCCGCGCTCGGCTCGTCGTGCCGGCTGCCCGCGTCGCAGGCCAGGCCCAGCAGCGCGAGGCCGACGACGAGCTCGCGTGAGCCACGAAGCCCCGCGATCGGTCGTGATCGGAAGTGACTCTGGGGCACGGTGTTCATGAGATTACCCGGTCGATCGATTCGACCCCGTCGAAATGAGGGCGGCTCGCTCATATTGATGGTGTCCCGGGGCCGCGACGGCGTTCGAGATCGCGCAAGTCGCCTAGATCATTGACGATTCAGTCATGGACCCGATCGTGCTCTCTGGCTGGGCAACGCCATGATCGAACCCCATCCCACGAGCCCTCTCGACCGCGTCTCCAAGCCATGGCGACGCCTCTCGATCCTCAGCCTCGCCGCCCTGCTCCCCATGGGCTGCGCTTCCTTCCCCACGCCCACGGACAGCATGGCGACCGCCATCGCGTCCGTGCGAGGTGCCGAGGAGGTCGGCGCCGAGGATGTGCCCAAGGCCGCGCTTCAGCTCCAGCTCGCCCGCGAGGAGATCGCCAACGCCAAGTCGTTGGTCGTCGAGGGTGCGAACGAGAGCGCCCACTATCAGGCGCTGCGGGCTAGCAACGACGCGGATCTAGCGATCGCGCTGGTCCGTGAGAACGAGGCCCGCAAGGGGGCCAAGGCCGCCGCGGCCCGTGTCGATACTGCCGAAGCCGAGGTGAACCAATGAATCGCCAACTCCTGTTGCTTGGATCGTCCTTCACGCTCTTGCTCGCGTGCACCCACAACCCGCCGACCGAGCTCGTCGACGCTCGCGCCGTGTACGACCGCGCCGCCGAGGGTCCGGCCAAGACCTTTACGCCGGCCGAGCTCCACGTCGCCAAGACGTCGTTGGATGTGGCCGAGAAGACCTTCGCGCACGACAACAACACGTTGCTCGTCCGCAACCTGGCCTACATCGCGATGCGCAAGGCCGAGCTGGCCGAGACCTTGGCCCGCACGATCAAGTATGAGCGAGGCCTGAGCGAGTCCGAGCTCCGCGAAGAGCTGCTCGAAGATCAGGACGCGTCGCGGACCAAGGCCAACCTCGTCGACGCCAAGCAAGCGCTCGTCGACGAAGAGCACGCAGGGGCCGAGACCTCGCGGGAGTTGGTCGCGGCCAAGACCGCCGGGGCCGCGACCGAGAAGGAGCTCGCCGCCGAGAAGGTCGCGCGGGCCAACGCCGACAAGCGTGCGGCCCAGTCGGCCGCCGACCTCGCTCGGATCGCCGCCGTCAAGCAGGACGATCGCGGCATGATCATCACCTTGAGCGGTGGGGTCTTGTTCGCCAGCGCCAAGTCGGTGCTGCTGCCGGCGGCCCAGGTCAAGCTCAACGAGGTCGCCGAGGCCCTGCTCGCCGGTGACCCCGAGTCCACCTTCGTGATCGAAGGTCACACCGACTCGCAAGGCAAGGCCGACGCCAATCAGACGCTCTCGCTCAGCCGAGCCAACGCGGTGCGCGACTACCTGATCCTGCACGACGTCGCGGCCGACCGGATCACCGCCGAGGGCTACGGCGAAGCCCGAGGCGTCGCTGACAACGACAGCGCGGAAGGCCGGGCCAACAATCGCCGGG
>JAMHUH010000878.1:0-15710 GCA_035904925.1 Nannocystaceae bacterium | reverse complement strand
GCCAAATCATGAGCATCACGCGACGCGAACTGCTTGCCCGGGCCGGAACGCTGGCCCTCACGAGTCTGATCCCCTGCTTCACCGCCTGCAGCAATGACGCGAGCGGCGACGAGCTGCCGGACTACGCCTGGGACGGCGAGCTCGGGCCTGCGAGCTTGTTCACGCATGGGGTCGCGAGCGGTGATCCGCTGGCCGACTCGGTGATCTTGTGGACGCGAATTACCCCGGCCGATACGGCCGACTTCGAGATCTTCTTCGAGGTCGCGCGTGATCCCGAGTTCGCCGATCGCGTCGCCGCCGACTACCTCGGCAAGCCCGACCCCGCCCGCGACAACACGGTCAAGATCGACGTCGAGGGGCTCGAGCCCGGCACGACCTACTACTACCGCTTCTGGGCTCAAGGCGTGGCCTCGGCGATCGGCCGGACTCGCACGGCGCCCGAGGGTGCGAGCGAGCACCTGCGCTTCGCCGTGTGTGCCTGCTCGAGCCTGGCCCACGGCTACTTTCACAACTACCGTGCGATCGCCGAGCAGGCCGACCTCGACGCCGTCCTTCACCTCGGCGACTACATCTACGAGTACGGCTCGGGCGACTACGGCAACGTCCGCGAGTACGAGCCGACCCACGAGTGCCTGACCCTGGCCGACTATCGGCTTCGCCACGCCCAGTACAAGCGCGAGCCCGAGCTGCAAGAGGCGCATCGCCAGCACCCCTTCATCGTCACCTGGGACGATCACGAGGTCGCCAACGACGGCTGGACCGGCGGGGCCGAGAATCACGATGACAGCGAGGGCGACTGGGCGACCCGCAAGGCCGCCGGCGAGCAGGCCTACTTCGAGTGGCTGCCGATCCGCGAGGGCACGCCGGGTCGGGTCTACCGCACGCTGCCCTACGGCGATCTGGTCGACTTGATCGTGCTCGACACCCGCTACACCGGACGCGAGCAGCAGATCCCGCTCAGCGACCCCGACCTGCTCGCGAAGATCACCGACCCGAATCGCCAGCTGCTCGGCGCCGAGCAAGAGGCCTGGCTCTTCGATCGCTTGAGCAGCTCGACCAGCCAATGGAAGCTGCTCGCTCAGCAGGTCATGCTCGGGCAGATCATCATCACGCCGGGGATGAACGGCGAGCCCAACTCGCCCTTCTTGACCGACAGCTGGGACGGCTACGACAGCGCCCGCCGCCGCCTCTACTCGCACATCACCGACGCGGGCCTGAGCGACGTGGTCGTGTTGACCGGCGACATCCACACCTCGTGGGCCAACGAGCTCACGCCCAACCCGAGCGATCCGGCGGTCTACGATCCCGCGACCAGCAAGGGCGTGGTCGCGGTCGAGTTCGTGACGCCGGGCATCACCTCGCCCGGGATCGCGGTCGACGACGCGACCAAGGAATTCTTGCTCAGCATCAACCCGCACGTGAAGTGGGTCGACATCACCAAGCGCGGCTTCATGACCATCGACGTCGACGCCGATCGGATCCACTGCGACTGGTGGCACCTGACCCCCGAAGAGATCGAGGCGACAGGTGTGGCGACGCCGATCCACGGGGCCGCCTGGCTGGTCGAGACCGGCGTGGCCCGCTTGGTCGCGGGCAGCGAGCCTGCGCCCCGCAAGAGCGCCCCGCCCTTGCTGGCGCCGTGATCGAGCGCGACACTCCCTCGGCATGAGCCGCAAGTGGGATCGTCGCTTCGTCGAGTTGGCCACACACATCTCGGGGTGGAGCAAGGACCCCTCGACCAAGGTCGGGTGTGTCGTGGTCGGGCCGGACCGAGAGATCCGCAGCACCGGCTTCAACGGGTTTCCACGTGGAATCGCCGACAACCTCGAGCGGCTCGGCGACCGGGCGCGAAAGTACCCGCTGGTTTGTCACGCCGAGGAGAACGCGATCATGCACGCGGCCCGGATCGGGGTCGCGCTCAAGGGCTGCACGGCCTACGTCACCTGGCCTCCGTGCACGCGATGCGCCCGCTCGCTCGTCCAGGCTGGCCTGAAGGACGTCGTGTATCCAGCCGAGGTCGAGATCCCCGAGCGCTGGGCCGAAGACTTTGCGATGAGCCTCGAGCTCTTCGCCGAGGCTGGCGTCGAGGTCCGCACGGTTGGGCCCAATCCGGACGAGGACTGAGCCCTCTGGCTCGCTGCGAGGCGATGCGCGATCTCGATCACGACCGAGATCACGATCGTCACTGATGAAGCCTGGAGCTTCCATCACACCTCGTCCAAGCGCTCGCAAACACATAGAATGCGTGTCATCCTCGCGAGCCGACATGAACAAGCAAGCCATTACTTCTTTCCTCGCCCTCCCTCGCCGCTCTGGATTGGCCGTCTTGATCGCGGGCGCGTCGATGCTGAGCGCCTGCGGTGACCCTTGCCTCGATGATGGCCTCGGCAAGCCGGGCGAGCAGTGCAAGCTCGACGGCAACGCCGACGAAGTCGACGGCACGGCCGACAGCACCGCCGACAGCACCGCCGATGGCACCGCAGACGGCACGGCCGAGGGCATGGACACGATGGCCACCGACTCGACCGACTCCGGCCCCGGCGAGACCTGGTGTGCCGACGACGACATGGACGGCTTCGGCGATCCCAACAACTGCACCAACGTGCCCGAGGGTCAGGACCCGCCGAGCGGCAGCGTGCCGGAGAGCCAGTCCAACGACTGCGACGACTCCGACCCCAACACCTTCCCGGGCGCCGCCGAGCTCGACGACGCCGAAGCCTGCATGACCGACGCGGACATGGACGGCTTCGGCGACTCGATGCCGAGCTCGCCCGACACCCAACCCGGCAACGACTGCGACGACTCCAACGCCGACACCTTCCCGGGCGCGGCCGAGCTCGACAACCCCAACGCCTGCATGCAGGACGAAGACGGCGACGGCTTCGGCGAGCAGATGCCGCCCGCGGGCGTCGATCCGGGCTCCGACTGCAACGACGCCGACGTGGCCATCTTCATGTGCGTGCTGTGGTGCGTCGACAACGACGGCGACGGCTCGGGCGACGTCAACATGTGCGTCGGCGTGCCGCCGGGCGAGGATCCGCCCGAGAATTCGGTCCCGAACAACGGCGACTGTGCCGATGACAACCCCGCGGTCTACACCGGCGCGGCCGAGCAAGAGCCCGAGCTGTGCACCGCCGACATCGACGACGACGGCTACGGGGACGACCACATCACCGACACCGTGCCGAGCGCCGAGAACGGGACCGACTGCATCGACAGCAACCCCAACGCGTTCCCGGGCGCGGCCGAGATCGACGACCCGCAGGCCTGCATGCTCGACGCCGACATGGACGGCTGGGGCGACGACATGGCCCCCGCGGGCGCGGTCTCGGGCCGCGACTGCGACGACACCGACACCGACGCGGTCGTCTGTGTCGAGGTCGCGCCGGGCTGCGCCGACACGGACCTCGGCATCGGCACCGAGCTGACCGCCATGGCCTGGGGCGGCGACGGCAACTACACCTACTCGTGGGACAACGCGGCCACGCTCTCGGACCCGAACATCCCCAACCCGATCGCCACGCCGCTCGAGATCACGACCTACACCGTCACCGCGACCGACGGCCTCGCCAACGCTGGCACCGACCAGGTCACGATGAACATCAACGACAAGGCCTGGGTGCTCGGTGGCATGGGCGCCGAGTGCATGGAGGTCGGCTTCCTCGGCGTCGCCTCGACCCACTCGTTCTCGATGAACGGCACGGTCGGCTGCACGACGAGCAACTCGGATCCGACCGCCTACGTGTGCCCGACGGTGCACGAGAACGCCAAGATCACCGGCAAGATGATCGTCAACCCGCCGAACGACGACGACGACTACATCGGCTTCGTCTGGGGCTGGCAGAGCAGCGACCAGTACTACCTGATGCACTGGAAGCAGGGCGCGCAGAACTTCGGCGGCTGCAACAGCGTGGCCGGCATCACCGTCAAGCGAGTCGACCGGACCCAGGCCTACGCCGTCGGCGACTTCACCTGCAACACCAGCACGCCCAACGCGACCGTCTTGCTGACGCCCGCGCAGACGACCACGCAGGGCTGGGTGCATGGGGTCGAGTACGGGGTCGAGCTGCTCTACGGCGTCGATCAGAGCGAGATCACCATCACCAACCTCGGCAACAACGCCGTCGTCGCCAGCTTCGTGATGGTCGACAACACCTACCCGAACGGCCTGTTCGGAACCTACGACTTCTCGCAGATCCGGGCCTGCAGCGGTCCGTGGCTGTCCAACTGTCTGTGAGCGGCTGAGCCGGACATCCGGCTTCCGAGAAGTCCGCGGCGGTCACTCGCCGCGGATTTTTTTTGTTTGTCGGGGGCCAAGGAACGCCAGCTCAGCGAACCCGGAGCGACGCTTGCCGCAGCTCGCCGCCGCCGACCACCGCGATCGTGTCGTCGGAGACCTGCACGCTCGCGCCCCGCTCGATCGTCGCCAGCGTCTCGAGCTCCTCGAGCCCGGCCGCGCTGGTTCGGGCCACCCGCAGCGTGCCGTCGAGCTCGAGCCCGACCACCGCGTGGCCCTTCGGCGTGATCGAGGCGTCGGCCCAGCGCCCAGGCCAGCGCCCGACGACCTTCCAGCTGGCCGTGTCGATCAACGCGATCGTCCGGTTGAGCGCGACCGCCATCAACCATCGCTCGTCGGCGTTGGCCTCGAGCCGCGCGAGGCTGCCCTCGTCGAGCTCGATCGTCGCGACGCGATGGCCCTCGAAGTCGACCACCTCGGGCGGGCTCAGGCCGAGCACCAACCACGCGCGACCAACCCAGAGCGCCTGCGGGGCGACGCCGGTCGAGCGATGCAGCGTCGCCGCTCGCTCGCCGTTGCTGCCCCGATGCAGCGTGACCTCGAAGCCGCTGCGGATCCGCGACGTGCTCCGGACCAGCCACTCGCCCTCGCCCGACCATGCGTAGGCCTGCGCGACGTCGCCCTGATCCATCGGCATGGGCTCGGGCACCGCCGCAGCCCGCAGCTCGAGCGTGTTCGTGTCGAGATCGAGCAGGTTGGGCCCCCAGACCACGCGCTCGCCGAAGGCCCGCCCACGACCGGGCGACGCGGCCATGGTTTCGAAGCTCCCGACCCGCGTGTCGCCCTGCCAGACGACCGCGTGTCCGCGGCCGAGCGCGATCGTGCGATCACCCGCGAACACGGCCGAAGCCCCGCCATCGGAGCCATGCAGGGTCCATTCGCCCAGCTCGACCGGCTTGGTCTCGCGCGCTGCTTCGGCGTCGGTGCTCGGACTCGCGGGCGTGCAGGCGACGAGCAGCGCCAAGCTCAGGACCACGCCCACGACCACGCGCCCGAGTTCACGCATCGCCATCACCCTACCCCGAGACCACCACGAGATACACTCGGCTCGTGAGCGACGAGCCCGAGCCCGCGATCGCGGCGAGCGACCTGGCCACCTGCTTGGCGGTGCTCGAGTCGGCGCGCACGCTCGCGCCCGACGACCCGATGCTGCTCGCGCTCGAGCGGGCCACCGCTCACCTGCGCAAGTCGGCCAAGCAAAAGCGCAAGAAGCAGCGCGACGTGGTCGCCCGCGATGCCGACCGCGACAAGCGAGCGAGCACCGGTCGCTGGCGGGATTGGGACGCGGCGAGGTTGCCGAGCAGCGCGAGCGGATCGCCGGAGCCCGAGCCCCTCGACGTCGACCCGCTCCACCACGAGCAGCGCTGCTACGTGTGCAAGCAGCCCTACCGCGCGCTGCACTTCCACTATCACCTGCTCTGTCCTGGCTGCGCCGCGTCGAACTGGGCCGCGCGCACGCGTCGGACCGATCTCGCGGGCCGCCGCGTGCTGCTGACCGGCGGCCGGATCAAGATCGGTCACGAGCTCGCGCTCAAGCTGCTGCGCGACGGGGCCGAAGTCCTGGTCACCACTCGGTTTGTGCGTGACGCGGTCCGTCGCTTCGCGGCCGCGCCCGACTTCGAGCAGTGGCGCGCGCGAGTCCAGGTGATCGGCATCGATCTGCGCTTCTTGCCGGGCGTGCTCGGCCTCGCCGAACACCTGCTGGCCGAGGGTCGGCCGCTCGACATCCTCATCCACAACGCCGCGCAGACGATCACGCGTCCGCCCGCGTGGCAGCGCGAGCTGGCCGAGGCCGAGGCTGCGCCTCTGCCCGACGATCTGCTTGGGTTGATCAGTCAGATCAGCGATGCCCGAAGCTCGATCGCCGCGCGTCCGCTCGCGCTCGACACCGGGCTCGCGTCCGCGCTGGCGATCGCCCCCGCCCCGCCCGAGCCCTTCCTCGCCCGCGTCCACGCGCTCGCCCGCGAAGCGCCGGAGTCCGAGCAATTTCCGCGCGGGCGCCTCGACGAAGAGCAGCGCCCGCTCGACCTGCGCGACGCCAACAGCTGGGTGCTCGGGCTCGAGGACATCGAGCCGCTCGAGCTGATCGAGGCCCAGCTGGTCAACGCGATCGCCCCCGCACTGCTGACCAACCGGCTGCGGCCCTTGCTCGATCGATCCGAGTTCGCCGATCGCCATGTCATCTTCGTGTCCGCGGTCGAGGGCCAGTTCGCCTACGCTCGCAAGACCCACCGCCACCCGCACACCAACATGGCCAAGGCCGCGCTGCACATGCTGACCCGGACCAGCGCCGAGCGCTGGGCCAAGGATCGCATCTACATGGTCAGCGTCGACACGGGTTGGGTCACCCAAGAATTGCCCGAGCCGACCAAGCAGCGGCTGGCCGAGCGCGGCTTTCGGCCGCCCCTCGACATCGTCGACGGCGCCGCGCGGGTCTACGATCCCATCGTGCGCGCGAGCGAGGGCGAGCCGATCTGGGGCTGCTTCTTGAAGGACTACGCGATCGCACCATGGTGACGCCACACCAAGACGCCCCCGAGCTGCTCTGCCCGGCCATCGCCGTGCCCGACATCGTCGCTTGCGATCCCGGCGAGCTCGACCCGCTGCTCGCCTGGCTGCGCGCCGATCGACCGGTCGACGAAGCGACCAGCTTCGCGCGCGGCAGCGCCCTGCCCGATGGCCGCCTCGACCTGTGCAAGCAGTCGCTCGGGCTCGCCAACGCCGAGCGCCTCTTTGGCGCGCTCGCGGGCAACCATCAGGTTCGCAGCCTCTTGCTCGGCACCGACGGCCTGCGCAGCGCCGGCGCGATCGCCCTCGCCAGCATGCTCGAGGACGCCCGCCCGCCGGGTCTCGAGACGCTCTATCTGGGCTGCAATCACATCGAGCTCGGCGGCATCGAAGCGCTCGCCCGCGCGGTCACGAAGGTGCCCCTGCGCGCGCTCTGGCTCAAGCGCAACCCGGTCGGGGTCGAGGGCGCGCGGGTGCTCGCGACGATGCTGCGCGAGCAGCCCGCGCTCGAGGTCTTGGACCTCACGAACACGCGCCTCTCGGACGTCGGCGCCGAGGCGATCGCCGAGGGTCTGCTCGGCCAGGTCGGGCTCCCGCGCGGGCTCGAGGTGCTCATGCTCGGCGGCAACGGCATTGGCGAGCGCGGGGCCGAGGCCCTCGCCGAGGCGATCGCCCAGCATCCCCACTTGCGCGAGCTCGGCCTCGCCGCCTCGCAGTTGGGCGACGCTGGGGCCCACGCGCTCGCCCGAGGGATCGCCCGATCCCGCCGGCTCGAGCGGCTCGATCTGGCCAGCAACGCGATCGGCGTCTCGGGCCTCGGCGCGCTGCTCGACGCATTTGGTGGCCAGAGTCGCTTGGCGTCGCTGGATCTCGGCAGCACGCCTTCGTCGATCGCCTTGGGTGCGCACGACAACGAGCTGAATGATGCGATCGGCGGCGGCTTGCTCGGTGATTGGCTGGCGGCGGATCCTTCGTTGGGGCGGATCGATCTGCGTCATACCGGGATTCGCTCGCGTGGGGCGATCGCGATCTTGGCCGGGCTCGAGCGCAACGAGCATCTATTCGAATTGCAGCTGGGAAAATTCGTGGCCCGGCAGGTCAAGCGGAAGATTCGCGCGCGGATCGAGTCGAATCGGGCGCGGCTGCCCGCGGCCAGCTTGGCGACGCCCTGGCATGTCGCGGCGATTTTGAGCGTGTACCGGAGCAAGCTGCCGGGGCGCTGAGGGGCGGTCTCGCGCCACCATGTGAGCGCAACAAATTCGGATTCTCGGGTCGGCGTTCTTGCTACGTTGCCGTCGTGAAGCGAGCGCTTGCTCTCGAGACGAGCTTGTCATTCATCATCGCGCTGGCAGCCGGATGTCGGTCGAGCGATCCGGTTGACGAAACTGGCGAAACCGGGGGCGAAACCGGGGATGCAGTGCTTCCTGACGCTCCGTTCTTGGCCCTGAGCTTCAACCCGATCAAGCAGTTCGATTTCGTGTGGGCGGCAACCACCCACGCTACGTATTACGAATTGTTCGAGCGCGCGGACGCTGGAGCCGACTCGATCCTGCTCGCGACCGATCTCACGACCGAGGCGCTGACGGTCACGATGCCCTTGCATCTGCGCGCGGGTGCCCGCTATGAGCTGCAAGCCTGCAATAGCGCGGGTTGCACCGCGTCCGAAGCGGTCCAAGTCGACAGCATGGCGGAGGCCGTGGGGTACTTCAAACCCTCGAGTCCTGCGCTCGCATCACGCTTTGGCTCGACCATCGCGCTATCGGGCGACGGCACCACGTTGGTGGTCGGAGCCCCCCTCGAATCCAGCGCCGCGACCGGGATCGACGGAGACCAGACCGACGGCTCGGCCAGTGCCGCTGGCGCGGTCTATGTATTCGTTCGTGACGCCGAAAATCAATGGTCGCAACAAGCCTACGTCAAGGCCTCGAACACCGACGCGAACGACGGCTTTGGCTCCGCGCTGGCGCTCTCGGGTGACGGCTCGGTGCTCGCGGTCGGTACCGCCTACGAAGACAGCGCGGCAACGGGCACTGACGGGGATCCGTCGGACAATTCGGCTCCGGCGTCTGGGGCCGTGTACGTGTTCGAGCGCGACGAGTCGGGGAGTTGGACGCAGCGCAGCTACGTCAAGGCCTCGAACACCGACGCGAACGATGGTTTTGGCGTGAGCGTGGCACTGGCCGATGACGGGCAGACGTTGGCGGTCGGGGCCTCGGACGAAGCGAGCGGCGGGACCGGAGTCGACGCCGATCCGTCTGATGACTCTGCTGGTGGCAGCGGCGCCGTATATGTATTTCACCGCGATCCGACCGATGGTTGGATTCAGCAGGCGTACATCAAAGCGTCCAACGCAGAGGGCGCCGATTTCTTCGGTCGGAGCGTGGCGCTGTCGGCCGATGGCAGCGTGCTCGCGGCCGGAGCCGACGGCGAGAGCAGCAACGCGACTGGAGTCGGTGGCGATGAGTCGGACAATTCCGATCCCGGCGCGGGTGCGGCGTACGTATTCCGGCGCGCGGGCACGAGTTGGTCGCAGGAGGCCTACGTGAAGTCGGAGTATGGCAACAACGAACACCTCGGGACCTGGCTCGGCCTGTCCGACGCGGGGGACATGCTGCTGATCAGTTCGTTCGACAGGGAGGTGATCGTGGTCGAGCATCGCCCGAGCGGTTGGGGGTGGGCCTCGTACTTCTCCGGCGACCAAGCCGCGATCTCGGGCGACGGCACCGTGCTGGCCGTGGGCCGGCCCTGGGAGAGCAGCAACGCAACGGGCATCGGTGGCGACCCGACCGATGACTCCGTGCCCGAGTCGGGGGCGGTCGACGTGTTCGTGTGGGAGAGCGAGATGTGGATGCCCCGCGGCTACGTCAAGGCGCCCAACACCGACGCGGGCGACCACTTTGGCACGAGCGTGGCGCTGTCCGGAACGGGCACGACCTTGGCCGTTGGTGCGCCCGACGAAGCCAGCATTGCCGTCGGCATCGGTGGCGATCAAGGCTCGAATCTGTTCAGCACCGGCGCGGTTTACCTCTATTGATTCTGGCAGGCCGCCCTCGCGGCGAGCAACCTCGCCACGAGAATGGGCGGGCGCGACCGGTCAAGGCGTCCGCTTGTCGAGCTCGGCCTCGAAGGCCTTGGCGGCCCGCTCGGTCGCGGCCCGGCCCGCGTTCAGCTGCCGGACCATCTCCTCGACCTCCTGCTCGAACCTGTCCTTGGCCGCCTTCTCCTCCGCGCCGACCTGGAATTCGGCGAACTTGTGGATTCGCTCGAGCATCTCGTCGACCGGCACGCGCTTGCTCAGCCGATCGATGATCTGCCGGCGCTGGTCGAGGTCGGCCTTGAAGTAGTCGTCGGGGTATTCGAAGTCCTGGACGTGGGCGCGGATGTTGTTGGCGATGCTCTCGACGTTGCGGCCCGAGAGTTGGTTGTTCACGCAGGCCTCGCCGACTTCGGTCCAGCGGCTGTCGTCGGGGTTGATGTAGCGCTTGATGTCGCGCAGCAGCACGTCGCGCAGCAAAGTGACGAAGTCGTGGCCGCTGGTCGGGCCGGTGACGGTGAAGGGGTTCTGGGCGATGCGCGAGCGGGTCGCTTCGTCCATCTGCATGTAGTTGGCGTCGCAGATCATGAACCACTTGCCGTCCTTGGGGATCAGCGTGCCGTCGAAGATGCCAAACACGGCGCCGAGGTTGTTCTTCTCTTCCATCCGCAGGTCGCCGCTGCCCCGGCTGGCGAAGGCGGTGTCGATGTCGGGCCAATAGACCCCGCAGACGCCCTCGAACCCGTAGATCTCCTCTTTGAAGATTCGGACCAGCTCGTTGGCGCTGGCATTTTGATAGGCGCTGGCCCAATCGGTCCGGCGAATGACCTTGAAGCGGGCCGGGATGTCGCGCGCGGCACAATACTCGAGGAAGTAATTGCCGATCGCGTGGGCGGTGATGGTCTTGCCGCAGCCGGGCCGGCCGAGGCCGAAGAGGACCGGGTTGAGGCGCTTGGGGCTGGTGCCGGCCTCGAGGTCGAAGGCCGCGACGTCGCGGGCGAGCTTGAGCCCGGCCTCGACGTACTCTTGGTTGCCGACGATGTCCTCGAGGCGCACGGGCTTGAGATCGGTGACCGGCTCGGTCGCGCTGCGCGAGGCGAAGCCGTCGTAGCGGAGGGTGCCGATTCGTACCTTGCGCTTGGCCAGCGCGACGCCGAAGGGCCGGAGCCGGCCGAGGTGGGTGAGCCGGGCGAGCGCGCCGTGCAGCTGGCCCGCGAAGGCGCTCAAGGTGGTGACGATCCAGGTCTCGCGGATCTCGAGCTTGGGATCGTTGGCCTCGGGCTTGGCCTGGGCTTGGACCTCGAGGTAGCGCTGGGCCATCTTGGCCAGGCGAGCGAGCAGCTCGAGCGTCGGGGCCTCGAGCAGCTCTTCGAGCCCGTCGGCCTCGAGGTCGCTCTCGATCCGCGGGATCGGGCCGAGCGTCGAGAGCTTGACCCGCAGCTCGTCGACCAAGGCCGTGGCCGTGAACGCGCCGATGAAGAGCTTTTGATCGCGGGTCGGCTCGGGGATCGCGAGCGTGCCCGTGCGCGCGAGATCTTCCATCAACGCGGCGTGGATCGCTTGGCCGGCTTGCTGGGCGACGTCGAAGGCCTCGACCAACGAATCGAGCGTGCGCAGGGTCAGCACGGTGTGGCCGAAGGGCGCGCGCACGACCTTGTGCACGGTCGAAGCCAGCTTGCTCTCCGTCAGCAACTTGCGCGCACCGGGTCGATCGAAGCCACCGACGGGCGGCTCGATCATGATCGGGGTCGGCGACTGGAGCGGGGCGTCGTTCGGCGACATCGAAGTGATGGTACCCAAGAGCGAAGAGCCGCGTCGTCGAGATCCGTGAGCCAGCACTCGTGAGCGCGCTCGGAGCTGCGGCGCTTGTATGACTGCCCGTTCAGTGGCAGCTTGCAAAGGTCCCCGCCCGGCGCTTCATGGCCACAGCTCACCTCCGCCACGTTGCGATCCCGCCCCTCGGTTTTGGTCGGCCCTCGTCATGAGCCCCGAACCTGCGCCTGCTGGGCGATCGCAAAAAAGTCGAAGCACAGGCCGCTCGCGGAGTTCGGTCGCTCCGCTGGTTCGGACCGCCGAGCCCGGGGATCTCGATCGCCTGGTCGAGCTCGAGCAGCGCTGCTTCACCGGCGACCAGATCTCGCGGCGAAGCTTTCGACGCCTCTTGACCCGCGACAGCGCCCTGACCCTGATCGCGGACCAGGGCTACCTGATGCTGCTCTTTCGAGCAGGCAGCAAGGTCGCCAGGATCTACTCGGTCGCAGTCGCGCCCGAGGCCCGCGGTCGTGGCCTCGGCCGCGAGCTGATCCGCGCTGGCGAGCGCTGGGCCCAAGCGCGTGCGTGCGAGTCGATCCAGCTCGAGGTGCGGGTCGACAACGAGGCCGCGATCGGGCTCTACGAGTCGCTCGGCTACCACGCCTTCGGTCGGATCGCCGGCTACTACGAAGAAGACGGCGCGGACGCGCTGCGCCTGCGCAAGTCGTTGATCGCCAAGGAGCCCCACGCATGACCACGGCGGTCGTCATCGTCGACAAGCCGAGCGACTGGCGCTACGCGTGCCCGGGTCTGCGAGTCGTCGGCGCCCGCGACTACCTGAGCGAGGGCGGCGAGAGCCGAGTCGTCGGTCCGCGCGAGCTGGTCGTGAACCTGTGTCGGCAGCAGGGCTACCAGAGCACCGGCTACTACTGCTCGCTGCTCGCCGACGCACGCGGCCATCGAGTGATCCCCTCGGTTCGGACCAGCACCGATCTCCAGCCGGGCGTCGCGTGGCGGCCTCACGAGGGCCTCGACGCCAACACGCGCCGCTTCTTGCAGGCGCTCGAGGGCGATCGCCACACGCTCGACGTGCTCTTCGGCCAGAGCAGCGAGCCCGCGTTCGCCGAGCTGGCCCGCGAGGTCTTCGACGCGTTTCGAGCCCCGGTCCTGCGCCTCGAATTTCGCCGCGACGACGATCGCAGCTGGGCCATCCACACGGTCGGCCTCCGCTCCTACGCCCGGATCGGGCCCGACGAGCGCGCGGCGATCGGTCCCGCGCTCGAGCGCTGGCTCGCCCGCCGCTGGCGCGAGCCTCGAAGCCGACCCAAGCCGCGCTGGCGGATGGCGATCCTCCACGATCCCGTCGACGCGCAGCCACCTTCGAACCGCAAGGCGATCAAGCGCTTCATCGAGGCCGCCGACGCGCAGGGCATCGCCGCCGAGCTGATCACCAGCCAAGATCGCGGGCGCCTCGCCGAGTACGACGCGCTCTTCATTCGGGTGACGACCAGCGTCGACCACTACAGCTACCGCATGGCCTGCCAGGCCGAGCGCGAGGGCTTGGTCGTGATCGACGATCCGCAGTCGATCATCCGGTGCAGCAACAAGGTCTACTTGGCCGAGCTGCTGCGCACCCACAACCTGCCGACGCCGGTCTCGGTCATCGTCGCGCCGGGTGAGCTCGACGAAGCCGAGCGGCGCTGCGGCTATCCGCTCGTGCTCAAGGTCCCCGACGGCTCGTTCTCGCGGGGCGTGTTCAAGGTCAAGGATCGGGCCGAATTCGAGGCTCAGGCCGCGTCGATGTTTCAGAGCTCCGAGCTGATCATCGCCCAGGCCTACACCTATACCGAGTACGACTGGCGAGTCGGCTTGCTCGCCAACGAGCCGCTCTTCGCCTCGAAGTACCACATGGCCAAGAACCATTGGCAGGTCTACAAGTACGGCGAGACCGGCAGTCGCTACGGCAGCTCCGAGAACCTGGCCTTGGCCGACGTGCCCAAGCTCGTGCTCGACACGGCGCTCGCGGCCGCCAAGCAGATCGGCAATGGGCTCTACGGCGTCGACCTCAAGCAGACCCCGAACGGCGAGGTCGTGATCATCGAGGTCAACGACAACCCCAACATCGACTCGGCCTACGAAGACCAGGCGCTCGGCGACGAGCTCTATGCGAGGATCATCGGCGAGTTCGCCCGCCGGATCGCCGGCTGAGGCAGCTGGTTCGACTCCGGCTCAGGGCGGATTCAGAGCCCGCGATCGAAGGGCACTTCGCGACCGTCGCGCTGGTCGCGGTCGATCCGGAAGAGCCAGCGGTACAGCAAGAAGGTACAGCTCAGGATCCCGATCCAGAGGAACGCGAACAGGATGGCGGCGCCGACCATCGGAGACATGGCCGACTTCTACCACGCCTGCCCGGAGCCCGGGAGCGCGCCGAGGCCAGCGAGTTTTGCGTCGAGGCACCCCTCCGAAGTACCGTGCCGACCCCATGCGCCCCGACGCACTCGCTCAGGAAGTCGCTCAGGTCCTCGCTCCGGTGATCAGCGCTCTGGCCCCGGAGCTCGACGCCGCGACCATCGCCAGCCTGCTCGGGCCGCCGCCCAAGCCCGAGATGGGCGACCTCGCCTTCCCCTGCTTTCGCCTGAGCAAGCCGCTCAAGCAGGCGCCGCCGAAGATCGCCCAGACCCTCGCCGAGGCGCTGGCCGACCAAGTCGGCAAAGGCCTGATCACCGCGCTCGAGCCCGCCGGCCCCTACCTCAACCTGCGCCTGGCCCCGGCCGAGGTCGCTCGGATCTTGCTGCCGGCCTGGGCTCGCGGTGAGCTGCCCGACTATGGCCACGCCGTCGGCAAGGTGATGGTCGAGTACTCGCAGCCCAACACGCACAAGGCCTTCCACGTCGGGCACATGCGCAACCTGTGTCTCGGCGACAGCCTGGTTCGACTCCTGCGCGCGACCGGGCACGAGGTCGTCGCGGCCAACTACTTGGGCGACGTCGGGACCCACGTGGCCAAGTGCTTGTGGGGGCTCGAGGCGCTCGAGGTCGGCGAGCCGCCCGAGCAAGCCCGCGGCGAGTGGCTGGGTGAGATCTACGCTCGCGCGGCGATCCAGCTCGACGACTGGGAAAAGGCGGGCAAGGCGGGCGACGAAGCGGCCGCGGCCCACTACGCGGCCGCGCGCGAGCGCATGACCGAGATCCTGCGCGGGATCGAGGCCCGCGAGCCCGGCTACCGCGAGCTGTGGGAGCGGACCCGGCAGTGGTCGCTCGACGAGTTCGAAGAGATCTATGCGTGGACCGGCGTCCACTTCGATCGGGTGTTCTACGAGAGCGAGGTCGACGAGCCCGGGCTCGCGCTGGTCGACGAGTTCTTGGCCAAGGGCGTGTTCGTCGAGAGCCGCGGTGCGATCGGGATCGAGAACCCCGAGATCAAGCACATGCCCTTCTTCATGCTGCGCAAGTCCGACGGCACCGGGCTCTACGCGACCAAGGACCTCGCGCTCGCGCGCAAGAAGTTCGAGGAGTACGGGATCGATCGCTCGATCTACGTGGTCGATGCCCGCCAGAGCGACCACTTCAAGCAGGTGTTCTTGACCCTGAAGAAGATGGGCTTCGACCAGGCCGATCGCTGCGAGCACGTCGCCTACGAGATGGTCGAGCTGCCGAGCGGCGCGATGTCGAGTCGCGAGGGCACGGTGATCTTGTTTCGAGCCCTGCGCGAGCAGCTGGCCGCCGCGCTCGACCAAAAATTCTTCGCGGCCCTGCGCGAGCAGCTCGGCGACGCCGTGATCGCCGAGGCGCTCCACCAGGTCTCGCTCGGCGCGATCAAGTACGGGATGCTCGCGCGCGACAACAACCAAAAGATCGTGTTCGACATGGACCGCTGGACCGACGTCCAAGGCGGCGACGGTGGCCCGAGCATCCAGTACTCGACGGCCCGCTCGGCCTCGGTCTTGCGCAAGGCTCGCGAGCGCGACCTGGTGCTCGACCCGAACATGCTGGCCGCCGACGCCAAGCTGGGCGCGCACACCTTCGCCGAGCCGGCCGAGCAAGCGTTCTTGTCTGCGATCGCGGCCCTGCCCGGCGCGGTCGCCCAGGCCGCCCAGACCCTGCGCCCCTCGATGCTCTG
>JAMHUH010000877.1:0-2446 GCA_035904925.1 Nannocystaceae bacterium | reverse complement strand
TGGCGCTCGCGCAGCGTCTGGCCGGCGCGCCCGAGCAGGTGTTCGCGTCGCCTCTGATTCGCGCGATCGAGACGGCCCGGGCGATCGTGCACGAGCAGACCAGCGAGCCGACCGTGATCGGAGAGCTGCGCGAGCTCGATCAAGGCGAGCTCGAGGGCCGCGACATCGCGGCGACGCTGCCGCACTACGCCGAGTTCTTCCGAGCCTGGCGACGCGACCCCAGCGAGGTCGCCGTGCCCGGCGGCGAGACCATGGCCGCGCTCGCCGATCGCATGGTCGTCGGCATGCAGCGCGTCTGCGAGCAACACGAGCCCGGCCAAGGTCGGGTGGTCGCGGTCGTCAGCCACCAGATGGCCCAGGCGGCGTTCGTGTGTCGGGCGCTCGAGCTGCCGCTCGCGCGCTGGCACGAGTTCGAGCTGGGCAACGCGCGTGGGCACGCGCTCGCTTGGGATGGGCGTGGTTGGAGCTTGCTGGCTCGCGACGTTTGAGCGCAGGCGTCTGAGCGCAGATCCATGACTTGCCGCTCGGGGGCTTCTTGGTGGACGATCGGGCCGCGTGAAGCCGCTCGCACTGACCAACCTCAACCCGGCCAGCATCGACGCGCGCGAGCTGGTGAACCGCGAGGACGACGCTCGCTGGCTGCGCGACAACCTCGGGATCTACCTGGGCAGCGAGGACCCTCGCCTTGGTGGAGCTTTTTGCATCCTGGGCGAGAAGGGGATCGGCAAGAGCATCCTGACCCGCAAGGTCCTCGACGAGCTCGAGCTCGTCCACGCCGCGACCACGGTGTTCGTGACGGTCGACTGCCGCCCGCTGCGAAACCAGCGTGACGTCTATCGCAAGCTCGTCGATGAACTCGTCCATCAACTCGCCTATCGGAGCAGCGTCAGCGACCCAATCAAGGCCGAGCTACGGGCCTTCGGCGAGCTCGCTCGCTTCGACGAGGTCACGCTTCAGAACGCCCACGAGCGGCTCGTTCAGCACAAAATCGGTCTCGATGTCAGCGGCGCCCGGACCTTCCTGAAGTGGCTCGAGGTCGAGTTCAACATCTCGCTCAGCCGCAACAAAAAGACCATCGAGAGCCTCCAGGGCAAGCTCGTCTTCGACGGCCCACGGCTTCAAGATGGCCTGATCCAGCTGATCGACGACCTCCACGAGCACGCCAAGCTGCGCGTGGTGGTCTTCCTCGACAACCTCGAGGAGCTCGATCACGAGGCCATGCGCGACGAGGCTCGGCGCGAGCGAATGCGCGGTGAGATCGAGTCGCTCTTGAACCTCGCCGAGGGCCCGCTCGGGCTCGTGCTCAACATGCGGACCTACTACGCCAGCGTGTTGCCGCGGCGAATCAGCAAGCGGCGCACGCTCGAGCGGCTCGGCGTGCCCGAGCTGCACGCGATCCTCGACAAGCGGCTCGAGAAGGAGCGCCAAGACAAGCGCGAAGCCGTCGCCGCCGATCGTGCCGTGCAGTCGAGCATCGCCAAGCTGGCCAAGCTCGCGCGGACGCCCTTGGCGTTCTTGACCTGGACCGAGTACGTGCTCGAAGAGGGCCTCTACGATCAAGAAGACGTGGCCAAGGCGCTGACGGGTTGGTTCGCCAACCACTACTCGATCGTCGCGCGCCACATCCCCAAGGTCGCCGCGCTCTTCGAGGACGCCCAGAGCACCGTCGAGCTCGAAGCGGTCCGCGATGCTTGTGCCAAACAGGACGCGATCGTTCGCCAGCTGCTCGATCACCAGGTCTTGTTGCCGGTCAACTACTGGGACCCGAGGGACTTCTTCCTCGACCCCGAGCTCGGCTTCTTGATTGGCCGGCCGGACCTGCTCGAGGCCTCGCGCTGACGCCATGGGCGCTTGGTCGACGAAGCTCGAAGGGCTCCGGCTGCAGGTCCCCTCGGGCTGGTACGAGCTCGCGTCGCACCTCGTTCGCCCCGAAGTTCGACGGCTCGCCGAGCTGATCGTCCACGGCTCGCCCGAGCTCGATCAAGTGATCGAGCTCGAGCTCGGCGAGCTCGAGCAGCTCGCGCCCAAGCTCTCGCTCTCGCGCTGCATCTTGCTGGTCCGCGTGCCCGAGGACGCGCCCGAAGGACGCCTCGAGTCCTTGCAGGCGCAGCTCGGGCCGGTCCCCTTGGGCCTCGTCCAGCGCGAGCGCCCGAGCGCCTGGCCCGACGTCACCTGGCAAGAGCGCTTCATCAAGGGGCCGCTGCTCTCGGTCCTCAAGCGCGAGCTTCGGGACGAAGCGAACCCCTTCGCGGCGTTCGGGATCGGCAACTGTCCCCTCGACGAGATCGCCAGGCTGACGCCGGAGCCGATCGAGCTGCTCGAGATCGTCGAGCTGGCGGTCGACCATCGCATCCGGCACGCGGCGGTCGGCATCGACGCCGACGACTGGCTACGCAGCGCGCTCTGGGCCGCGGCCGATCGCGTGGCCCATCGGCTCTTGCGCCTG
>JAMHUH010000876.1:0-20782 GCA_035904925.1 Nannocystaceae bacterium | reverse complement strand
AACGCCGTCGACCAAGCCCGCGGGGCCGCCGGCGTGATACTGGCGATTGTAGGGGTAGCGCAGCTCGACCGGCCAATCGTGCAGCCGGCGATGGTAATCCGCGCGGGCGATCGGGCTGGTTCGGCCTTGCATGATCGCGATGACCTGGACCACGGCGCTCTGGTCGATGTGGAGCGGACCTTCGAAGCGCGGCGAGTCGGGCCCGGGCTCGCTGCCGTCGATCGTGTAGCGCAAGACCGCGTCGGCGGGCCCTTGCGCCGAGACCTCGATCGCGCCCGAGAAGGCGCGCTCGGTCGGGGCGAGGATCGGCGTGGGTAGGCGGGCGTGCTCGCCCGCGGCCAGCGGCGTGCCGAGCTCGATCGCTCCCCAGCTCGGGTTCGGGGTCGGGCCCATGGCGAATTCCAGATGCGCGCCGGCCATCAGCTCGTCGTGCTCGAGCAGGGCCTGCGCGCGCGGGACTCCGTTGACGCGCAGCCCTTGGACAAAGCGATTCTCGGCCGAGACTTCGGGCGCCTCGATGACCACGCGCACGCCGTCTTCGAGCACGATCGTCGCGCGGGGAAAGAGCGGCGCGCCGATCACATAATGGGTCGATCCGGGCGTGACCGGATAAAAGCCCAGCGCGCTGAACACATACCAGGCCGACATTTGCCCGCAGTCCTCGTTGCCCGAGAGCCCGTCGGGGCCATCGCCATAGAGCTCGTCGAGGATCTGCCGGACCCGCGCCTGGGTTTGATCGGCCCTTCCGGCGTAGGCATACAAATAGGCGATGTGGTGGCTCGGCTCGTTGCCGTGGGCGTATTGGCCGATCAGCCCGGTGATGTCGGCTTGATCGCGGCCGGTCGTCTCGCTCGGGGCCGTGAAGAGCTGGTCGAGGCGGCGCGCGAGCCCGGCCGGGCCACCGTGGTGCTCGACGAGGCCGGCGAGGTCCTGCGGGACGAAGAAGCCATATTGCCAGGCGTTGGCCTCGGTGTAGTGAAGGTTGACCTCGCGCGGATCGAAGGGCTCGAGCCAACCACCGTTTTGGCGCGGGCGCATGACCCCGCTGGCTGGATCGAAGAGGTTCTCCCAGGCTTGCGCGCGCCCGATGAATTCTGTGTATTCGTCGGGGTGCCCGGTAGCCTCGGCGAATTCGGCGATGCACCAGTCGTCGTAGGCATATTCGAGCGTCTTGGACACCGACTCGGACTCGGCCTCGACCGGGATGTAGCCATGGCGTTGGTAGGCCGGGAGGCCGCCGCGATCGAGGCGGGCGGAGTGGGTCATGGCCGCGAGCGCGAGCTCGGGGTCGAAGTCACGGATCCCCTTGGCCCACGCGTCGACGATCACCGGGACCGCGTGGTAGCCGATCATCGTGTCGGTCTCGTTGCCGGCGAGCTCCCAGACCGGCAGGCGGCCGCCGTGGCGATAGTGGCCGAGCATGGTCAGCACGAAGTCGCGGCTGCGCGCGCGCTCGAGGATCGCAAAGAGCGGATGCGCGGCCCTGAAGGTGTCCCAGAGCGAGAACACCGTGTAATTGGTGTAGCCCTCGTCGGCGTGGACCTGCAGATCGAGCCCACGAAACCGACCGTCGACGTCTTGGTAGAGGTTCGGGGCGATCATCGAGTGATAGAGCGCCGTGTAGAAGATTCGCCGCTGGCTGGGCGTGCCGCCCTCGATCTCGACGCGCGCCAGGGACTTTCGCCAGCTCGCCTCGGCCGCGGCCCGGTAGACCTCGAAGTCCTCGTGCGGCGCCTCGGCCTCGAGGTTGGCGCGCGCGCCCGCGATGTCGACCGCCGAGATCCCGACGCGGACTACGATCGGCGCCTCGTCGGCTTTGAAGAGCAAGCGCGTGCGGTGCTGCCCGAGCGGGGTCTTGCCGAGGATGTCGCGAGAAAAACGCGCGACGAAGTAGACGTGCTGATCGCGAGCCCACGCGCGCGAGCGTCGAACGCCCACGAGCTCGCGCGGACCGACGATCTCGAAGTTGGCCTCGATCAGCTCGTCGCGGTGGTCGAGATCGAGCTCGATCGCAGGCCGAGCGCTGGCGTCGGGGAAGCGATAGCGATGAACGCCGACCCGCGGCGTGACGGTCAGCTCGACCTCGATGCCCGACTCTTCGAGGGTCACCGCGTAGTAGCCCGGGCTCGCCAGCTCGTGGGCATGATCGAAGTGGGCGGCGGCGGTGGGGAGCTCGGGCAGGGTCGGCATCAGCAGCACGTCGCCGTAGTCCGAGACCCCGGTCCCGCTCAGGTGCGTGTGGCTGAACCCGTAGATCAGGTCGTCCGAGTGGTGGTAGCCCGAGCAGCCGTCCCAGCCGCTCAGGCGCGTGTCGGGGCCGAGCTGGACCATGCCGAAGGGCATCGTCGGGCCCGGGAAAGTGTGGCCGTGGCCGCCCGTGCCGATCAGCGGGTCGACCTCGGTGATCGGATCGACGCGCTCGCCCGGCTCGGGTTCGGGCTGCGACGCGGTCGGGCCCGGCTTGCACCCGAGCGTGGCCGACACGCCGAGCGCGATCGAGAGCGTGATCAGGGCCGGGAACGCAGCGCGAACCATCCGATGTACGCGTAACACGGAATCGTCGCGGCGATCGCTGCGGGGTAGCCGATCGTGTCTGCGATCGCGCCCATGCCCACGGGGATCAGCGCGCCGCCGACGATCGCCATGACCAGCACGCTCGACGCCCGGCTGGTCTGCTCGCCCATGCCCGCGATCGCGAGCGAGAAGATGGTCGGAAACATGACCGAGTTGGCGAAGCCGACCGCGAGCAGCAGCGGGACCGCGATCGCTCCGCGCAAGCCCACGACCATCGCTACCAGGCCGAGCGCCAGGCCGGCGGCCCCGGCCAGCACCCACGCCGCGGCGACGCGCTGCTGGATCGCCGCGCCGACGAAGCGCCCGATCATCGCGGCGCCCCAGTAGTACGAGACGTAGTGGCCGGCATTCTGCTCGCTCATGCCGGCGATCTCGTCGAGTCCGAAGAAGAGCACCAACATGCTGCCGATCCCGACCTCGGCGCCGACGTAGACGAAGATCGCCAAGGCCCCGAGCAGGAGGCGTGGGTGGGTCCACACGCTCGCGCCCACGCTCGCGTCGCGCTCGGGCGCGAGCGCGGGCAAGCGAACCAGCGCGAACACCAGCGCGAGCACGATCAGCGTGGCCGCGATGCCCAGATAGGGTCCGCGGACCGCCTCGACCTCGCCCGAGTCGAGGATCAAGTACGCGCCGAAGGCCGGGCCGAGCGTGGTCCCCAGCGAGTTGATCCCTTGCGCGAGGTTGAGCCGGCTCGCGCCGGTCTCGGGCGGCCCGAGGATCGTCACGTAGGGGTTGGCCGAGACCTGCAACACCGTGATGCCCGAGGCCAACACGAAGAGCGCGAGCAAGAAGAGCGGATAGGAGCTCAGCGACGCGGCGGGCAAGAACGCGAGGGCGCCGAGCGCCGCGACGCCGAGGCCGACGACGATGCCCTTGCGGTAGCCGATCGCCTCGATCAGCCGCCCTGCCGGCAGCGCCATCGTGAAGTAGGCGCCGAAGAAGCAGAGCTGGACCAGCATCGCCTCGGTCGCGCCGAGTTCGAACTGACCCTTGAGGTGCGGGATCAGGATGTCGTTGAGGGTCGTGATGAACCCCCACATGAAGAAGAGCAGCGTCAACAACCCGAACGCGCTCCGCTCTCGCTCTGCCGGCATCGGCCCGGACTCTACCAGTCCGGGCCGAATCACCGCTGCGGCCTACATGCGGCCGCGGAGCATGCCGTGCCAGTACATCTTGGGCAGCCCGTAGGCCTTGAGCATGTACATGCTGGTCCGCTCTTGGCTCTGGTCGAAGTCGAAGGTCTCGGTCGGGGTCCCGTCGTAGTCGAACTCGGCCATGATGCAGGTGCCGTAGCCGGTGATCAGCGGGCACGAGGCGTAGCCGTCGTACTTGCCGAGCAGCGGCTTGCCGGCCCGGAAGGCCTGGATGTTGTCGACCAAGATCGGCGCCTGCTTGCGGATCGCCGCGCCGGTCTTCGAGGTCGGCAGGCTCGAGCAGTCACCGAGCGAGAACACGTTGGGGTAGCGGACGTGCTGCATCGTGTACTTGTCGACCTCGACCCAGCCTTGCGCGTTGGCCAGCTTCGACTGCTTGATGAAGTCGGGGCTGCTCTGCGGCGGGGTCACGTGGATCATGTCGTAGTCCATGACCACCTGCTCGCCGGTGTCGAGCTGCTTGAACACCGCCTGCTTGTTGGCGCCGCGGATCTCGACCAGGTCGTGGCGATAGGCGGTATGGATGTCGCGCTCGGCGATGATGGCCTCGAGCGCCTCGCGGTACTTGGTCACGCCGAAGATCCGCGGACCGGCCGAGGCGAACACCAGCTCGCTCTGCTTGCGGACGCCCGCGCGGCGGAACGCGTGCTCGGCCAGGTACATGATCTTCTGCGGCGCCCCGGCGCACTTGATCGGCGTGTTGGGGAAGGTGAAGATCGCCTTGCCGCCCTTGAAGCCGCGGATCGCCTCCCAGGTGCTGTCGACGGTCTCGTAGGCGTAGTTGCTGCACACGCCATGCTTGCCGATCGCCGCTTTCAAGCCGACGATCGCGTCCCAGTCGATCTGGATGCCGGCCGCGACGATCAGCTGATCGTAGGCGATGGTCTTGCCGCCCGCGGTGGTCACGGTGTTGGCCTCGGGGTCGAAGCTGGCCAGCTTGTCGCGGATCCAGGTCGCGCCACGCGGGATGTAGTGCTTCTGCTCGCGGACGGTCGACTCCTTGTCGAACACGCCGGCGCCGACCAAGGTCCACAGCGGCTGGTAGTAGTGCTTGTCCGAGGGCTCGATGATCGCGACGTCGGGCGGGTTGGGCAGGTTGCGCAGGCGAGCCGCGACGCTGAGGCCGGCAGTTCCGCCGCCGACGATGACGATCTCGTGCTTGTCGATCTTGTCGCTGGTCATGGTGATGATTCTTCTCAGGTGCGGCTGGGGTTGAGGGCGCGGGGGTGTTCGAGCTGGTTGCCGACGCGGCGCGCGACGTCGACGGCGAAGCCGAGCGCGCGTTGAACATCGGGATCCCGCAGCTCGCGGAGCATGCCGAAGAACCCGAGCCGGGTCGGGGTCGCGGCGTGGGCGTTGGCCATCGCGCGCGCAGCTTCGCCGAGCGACTCGATCGCGCCCGGCAGCAAGAGATCGGACTCGAGCAGCTGCTGGATCTGCGCGGAGCCGATCAAGCGCAAGATCGCGTCGAAGGACTTGCCGAAGTTGCGCATGACCAGCTCGACGTCGACGCCGCGAGCGGCCTGCTCGCGCGCGAACTCGTCGAGCGAGTCGCCCGCGATCGCCAAGAAGCCGGGCAGGCCCTCGGCGATCTCGAGCGCGCGCTCGACCTGGGCCAGCGTCTCGGGTCGGGTCAGGCGATCGAGCACGCGGACGGCCGCGCGCACGCGAGCGTCGAGGTCGACGTCGCCGGCGACCTCGTCGAAGCTGTCGCCCGCGAGCGCCAGGAAGCCGGGGGCTTGCTCGAGCAGCGCGTCGAAGCGAGCGAGGCGATGTTCGAGCCGGTCGAGCTTGGCCTCGATCCGCGCGAGCGCGTCCGGGGGCGACGAGGGTGTCTTGAACGAGCTTTCCATCGGCCAATTGGCCTTAGAGCAAGTCGCGTTCCAAGCCAATGGCCGGGTCGACCAGCGGTCCGCGAAGGGCTTTCGAGCGAACACGCCATGTTTGCGGGTGCTCGTGTTTCAGCGGTTGCAACCCGAGCGACGCCCTCGCACCGCGACCAGCACCACGAGCCAGAGCAGGCTCGGTTCGGGGCCGAGCGCTCGGCAGCCGCTCGGTTTCGCGGCCGCTTCGACCGGGGCTTCGTTCCCAGGCAGCTCGGGGGCCGGCGTGGGCTCCAGCGGCGCGGCGTAGATCAAGAGCGCCCCGACCACCGCGCGCGGGCCCTCGGGATCCGAGGGTTGGTTGACCACGCCCGCGCCGGCGATCCACATCGTCGTCGAGCCGCCGCCGTCGAGGTTGATCGCCGCGTCGATGGTCAGGGACTCGAGCGCGGCGAAGCGCTCGCGCAGCTCGACCAAGCTCATCCCGGCCGCGCTGGCTCGCCGACCATCGACGGTCATCACCAGCGCCCTGCCCTGCTCGACGTCGACGCCGATCGCCGTGCGCGGGTGTCGGGCCGCGGCGAAGCTCGCGACCAAGCCCTCGTCGTCGCGCCAGCGCTCGGCCGCGACCGGCTGGCCCTCGGCGATCAAGATCCCGCGGGCTCCCAGCGCGAACCATGCCTGCGGCCAGTCGCCGCCCTGCGGGACGATCGTCGTCAGCAGCTCGCCTTCGATCGTGAAGCCGAGCGCGCCCTTGGGGCCATCGTCGAAGTTGCGCGCGAGCGTCTGGCCCTCTTGCTCGACCAGCGAGGTCACCTGCGAGCTGGCGAGGCAGGGGGCCCAGGGCGAGAAGAACCCGAAGTTGATCGCGGCCACCGGCCCTCGACCGTCGACGAGCTCGGCTTGCTCGGCGATCGCTTCGATCGTCGCGCAGCCGTTGGGCTCGAGCGCGGCCACGCGCAAGACCAGATCGGGGTCGTCGAGATCCAGCTCGAGCTCGTGGATCGCCTGGGGCTCGCCCGCGAGCTCGCCGATCGTCTCGCGCAGGACCACGCCGCGGGCGATCGGCTGCTCGCCGAGCCAGAGCAGCATGCCGAGCGCGGCGATCATGCTCAGGCCATCGGCGCGGCGTGGGGCAGCCGCTCGCGGATCAGCGCCTCGACGTCCTCGACCCAGGCCGGGTGGCTGTTGAGCGAGGGCACGAGCTGGAGCTCTTCACCGCCCGCGGCCAGGAACTCTTCGTGGGCACGCATGCCGATCTCTTCGAGGGTCTCGAGGCAGTCGGCGACGAAGGCCGGGCACATGACGGCGAGCTTGCGGACGCCTCGCTTGGCCAGCGCCGGCACGACCTCGTCGGTGTAGGGCTTGATCCAGGGCGTGCGGCCGAGTCGCGACTGAAACGCGATCGACCAGCCCTCGCCTTCTTTGCCGAGCTCGAGCGCGCGGGCCAGCTCGCGCGCGGTCACGTGGCATTGCGCTCGGTAGCAGTTGCGGTTGGCCGCGCTGATGGTCTCGCAGCAGCTCGCGCTGGCCAGGCACACGCTCGGATCGGCGCAGCGGACCACCTGCCGCTCGGGCAGGCCGTGGAAGCTGAAGAGCAGGTGATCGGCCTCGAACTCGGCCAGCTTGGCCTTGGCGACGGTCGTGAACGCGTCGAGGAAGGCCGGGTGATCGTAGAAGGGCGGGACGATGCTGACGAAGGGCGTGGTCCAGAGCGAGCCGGTGATCCGAGCCAGCTCTTCGATCGTCGAGCCGGTCGAGCTCGCGGCGTAGTGGGGATAGAGCGGCACGACCAGCAGGCGATCGCACTGCTGCTCGCGCAGGCGATCGACCGCGCTCGCCAGCGAAGGGTTGCCGTAGCGCATGCCGAGCTCGATCGGGTGCTCGGGGATCCGCTCGCGCAAGCGCTCGGTCAGCGCGCGACCATGGACGAGCAGCGGCGAGCCCTCGGGCGTCCAGACCTTCTGGTACGCGGCCGCGCTGCGAGCCGGACGAAAGGGCAAGATGACCAGGTAGAGCAGCGCCGCGCGACCGACCGGGTTGATGTCGATCACCCGCGGGTCGGACAGGAATTGTCGGAGGTAGCGACGGACGGGCGCAGGCTCCGGCGCGTCGGGGGTTCCGAGGTTGACGAGCAGGATCCCGGTTCGATGGAGGTCCTCGGGCACGGCGGGCCGACTCTGTCCCGCGCCGAGGGGCGTGGCAAGTAAGGCTCGCTCCAGGACCCGCCGAGCGATATACACGCGAGCATGTCGTCCCTCGCAGGCAAGACTCTCTTCATCACCGGCGCCAGCCGGGGCATCGGTCTGGCGATCGCGCTGCGAGCCGCCAAGGATGGGGCCAAGGTCGCGATCGCGGCCAAGACCAGCGACCCGCATCCGAGCTTGCCCGGGACCATCCACACGGCCGCGCGCGAGATCGAGGCGGCGGGTGGGCAAGCGCTGCCCTTGCTGGTCGACATTCGCAACGACGAGCAGGTCGCGGCCGCGGTCGCCAAGACGGTCGAGACCTTCGGTGGCATCGACATCCTGGTCAACAACGCCAGCGCGATCATGCTGACCGGCACCTTGCAGACCCCGCTCAAGCGCTGGGACTTGATGCATCAGGTCAACGCGCGCGGGACCTTCTCTTGCTCGCAGGCCTGCATCCCGCACCTGCTGAAGGCCGACAACGGCCACATCCTCAACATCTCGCCGCCGCTCAACATGAACCCGATGTGGTTCAAGAATCACGTCGCCTACACCATGGCGAAGTACGGCATGAGCATGTGCGTGCTCGGGATGGCGGCCGAGTTCGCGGGCAAGCTCGGCGTCAACGCCCTGTGGCCGCGCACGGCGATCGCGACCGCGGCGGTCAAGAACCTGCTCGGCGGCGACAATGCGATGCGTCAGTGTCGGACCGTCGAGATCATGGCCGACGCCGCCTACGCGGTGCTCACCCAGCCCAAGCGCGAGTGCAACGGCAACTTCTTCATCGACGAAGACCTGCTGCGCAGCACCGGCGTGACCGACTTCGCCCCTTACGCGGTCGATCCCACCCTCGAGCCGGTCAAGGACTTCTTCCTCGACTGATGCGACCATGGAGGTCGGCCTGATCCTGGCTGTGTTCGGGCTCTTCAGCGCGGTGATCGTCCGGCTGCGTCGAGCCAGCGCCGCCCGCACGCCGATCGCCGCGCTCGGGCTGGGCCGGGCCGACGTTCATGGCCGCGCAGCTGGCCCCGCCGAGCTCTGCGCGCCGATCTCGGGCCGCAAGGGGATCGGCTTTCGGCTCTTGATCGAGCAAGAGCAAGGCGTGCGCGGCTGGGTCGCCGTGCTCGATCTCGCCGAGTTCGCCGACTTCGAGCTGTGCGATCGCAGCGGCGTGATCCGAGTCCAAGCCTCGAGCTCGATCATCGACATGGACGTCGGCGAGCGCGGCGGCAAGGGGGGTCCCTTTCGACCCTTGCCCGACGCGGTCGTTCACTTGATCGCCGCGCGAGTGCCCATGCGGGGCGTACTCTTCCACAAAGGCTTCCGCTGGCGCGAGTGGGTGCTGGAGCCCGACCGCGAGGTCCGTGTATGTGGGCAAGTCGTCGCGATCCCGAGCGAGCAGACCCTCGGCTATCGCGGCTTGGGCCAATCGATGGTGCTGGCGGGCTGCACGGGGCATCCGCTCGTGATCCACGATTAGCCGCGCCACAGGCCGCCGCGCGTCTGACAGAGCGCTCTGACAAGTTACAGCCCAATCGGGCAGTGTCCACTTTTGCGGTGTTCGCTTGACCGGTCGAAGGCGGGTCTTAGCTTCCAAGGCATGACCAAGAACAACGAGTACCCGCTGCTGCCGCTCCGACGCGGCGTGCTGCTGCCCGGGACGGTCTCGACCTTGCCGATCGGCCGCGTGCGCTCGCTGGCTCTGGTCGACGCCGTTCATGTTGGCGACCAGATCGTCGTCGCGTCGCAGTCCGACCCCGACGCCGAGAGCCCGAGCCTCGCCGACCTCGTGTCGATCGGCGTGCTCGCGAAGATCACCCGCATCGCTCGCAACAAGGACGGCAGCGCTCGGCTGGTCGTCGAGGCGACCGAGCGCGTCCGACTCCACGACCATGTCCAGACCGAGCCCTTCATGCGGGTCGAGGTCGAGTCGGTCGTCGAGTCCAACGCCGACTCGCCCGAGGCCAAGGCGATCGCCGAGTCGCTGGCCGAGCATGTCCGCGAGCTCGCTGGTTCGGCCGGCGGGAGCTTGGCCGACGCGGTCAAGCACCCCAACAACCCCGGCCGGCTCGCGGACGCCGTCGGCGCTCACCTTCAGCTCGAGCGCGAGTCCGAGGTCGGCGTGCTCATGACCCTCGACGTGGTCGAGCGGCTCTACCTGGTCGTTCGCTTGGTCGCCGAGGCGCGCGAGCTCAGCGACATTCGCCAGAAGGTCGACGAGGAGGTCCGCAAGCGGCTGAGCAAGCATCAGCGCGACGCGATCCTGCGCGAGCGCATGAAGGCGATCCAGCACGAGCTGGGCGACGACGACGAGGCCAGCGACATCGACAAGCTGCGGGCCAAGCTCGACGCCGCGGAGCTGCCCGAGGAGGCCCAGAAGGTCGCCGACCGCGAGCTCGGCCGCCTCGCCAAGATCAACCCGGCCTCGCCCGAGTTCAGCGTCGCGCGGACCTACCTCGAGACCATCGCCGACATGCCGTGGAGCAAGCGGGCGCAGAGCGTCGACGACCTCGACAAGGTCGCCGCGCAGCTCGACGCCGACCACTTCGGCCTCGACGACGTCAAGCAGCGGATCCTCGAGCACATGGCGGTGCTCAAGCTCTCGGGCGGCAGCAAGGGCACGATCTTGTGCCTCGCCGGCCCGCCCGGAGTCGGCAAGACCTCGCTCGGTCGATCGATCGCCGACGCGACCGGCCGGCCCTTCATTCGGATCGCGCTCGGTGGCGTGCGCGACGAAGCCGAGATCCGTGGTCACCGACGCACCTACGTCGGTGCGCTGCCGGGTCGGATCGTCAACGCGATCCGCAAGGCCGGGGTCAAGAACCCGGTCATGCTGCTCGACGAGGTCGACAAGCTGGCCCAGGGCTACCAGGGCTGGCCCGAGGCCGCGCTGCTCGAGCTGCTCGACCCCGAGCAGAACCACACCTTCACCGATCACTACCTCGAGCTGCCCTTCGACATGAGCGAGGTGATGTTCGTGGTCACGGCCAACGACTTGTCGCGGATGTCGCCGCCCCTGCGTGACCGACTCGAGATCGTCGAGATCAACGGCTACACGCCCGACGAGAAGCTCGCGATCGCTCGCGATCACCTCTTGCCGCGCAAGCTCGACGAGAACGCGATCGGACCCGACGCGCTGCGGATCGACGACCAAGCCCTGCGCGAGATCGTCACCGACTACACCCGCGAGGCGGGCGTCCGTCAGCTCGGCCGCGAGATCGGCAAGCTCGCTCGTGCGATCGCCCTGCAGGTCGCGCGCAGCAAGGAGGACAAGCTCGAAGCGATCCACATCGCCGCGAGCGACCTCGACCAGTACCTCGGCAAGCGGCGCTTCTTCAACGAGGTCGCCGAGCGGACGGCGGTGCCTGGGGTTGCGACGGGTCTGGCCTGGACCCCGGTCGGCGGCGACATCTTGTTCATCGAGACCTCGCGGATGCCGGGCAAGGGCAACCTCAAGATCACCGGCCAGCTCGGTGACGTGATGAAGGAGTCGGCCCACGCAGCGCTCAGCTACGTGCGCAGCAACGCCGAGGCGATCGGCGTCGACCCCAACTTCCTCGACAGCCAGGACATCCACATCCATGTCCCCGCTGGTGCGGTGCCCAAGGACGGGCCTTCGGCGGGCGTGACCATCTTCACCGCCCTGACCTCGCTGCTCACGGGTCGTAGGGTCCGCAGCGACACTGCGATGACGGGCGAGTGCACCTTGCGAGGCCGCGTGCTGCCGGTCGGCGGCATCAAGGCCAAGGTCCTCGCCGCCCACCGAGCCGGGCTCGAGCGGGTGATCCTCCCGCACCGCAACGCCCGCGACATCGACGAGGTGCCCGAGGAGATCCGCAGCCAGATGGAGTTCGTGTTCGCCGAGGACATGAGCCAGGTCCTCGCGGCGGCGCTCGAGGATGCGCCGAGCGAGCCCAAGCTCGAGCTGATCGGCGGCGGCGCCAACGTGGCCGAGGGCAGCGCGACGACCTCGAGCTGAGCGGTCGAGCTCGGCAGTCGAAGAGGAGAGGGGAGCGACCGGGCTCGAGGCGTTTGCCTCGGGCCCGGTCTTTTCATGCCGCGCGCGAAGCCGGGCGGATCACTCGTCGCAGGACTCGCCCGGGAACAAGTCCTGGAAGCTCTGATAGGCCGTGCCCGCGACCATCGGGTTGCCTTGCGCGGCTCGGCACAGCGCGTCGGCGACCGCTTCGCTCGGCTCGGGCGTCTTGGCCAGCGCCGAGGCGAGCTCGCGACCGAGCTCGGCGTGGCCTCCGTCGATCAGCGCCTTGGCCACGCGATCGGGGCCCTCGGGATCGTGCAGGACCAGCTGACGAGCGGCCTCGGCTCGGCGCGAGGCCTCGACCGCGCCGTCGTCGAGCAGCTTGCCGAGCAGGTTGAACACGCCCGGGTCGTGCTCGGAGCAGCGCCCGAGCGCGACCACGGCCGCGCGACCGACCCGGGTGTCGATGTCGCCGCCCTTGGACTCCGGGCCGGCGGCCTCGCCGAGTCGCCGGGTGACCAGCTTGTCGCAGCGGCCTTCGATCCGATCGAGCGCGGCCTTGCGGACCTCGGGCCAGGCGTGCTGCTGGCTCTCGTCGAGCCATGCATGATCCGCGGTCAAAGGCGCGAGCTGGTAGCCGAGCGCGGCGAGGCGCGGGGCTTCGGCGCGCACCAGCTCGAGCGGGGCCACGAGCTCGCGGGCGCGGGCCTCGGGCAGGGCCTCGAGCGCGAGCGTGACCAGCAGCTCGGCGGCTTGCTTGCCCGCGAGCGCGGCCTCGGCCTCGCGCCCGACCAGCGCCGCCAGGGCAGCTTGGCCGAGCTCGAGTCGACCGAGCCCATCGATCGCCGCGACCCGGACTTCGAACGCGGCCTGCTCGTCGCCGACCAGCTGCTCGAGCCGGGCCGTGAACGCGTCGTCGACCGCACAGGCGGCGCGCAGGATCAGCAAGCTCGCGTGGCGATCGGTCTCGCCCGGATCGCTGTCGAGCGCGGCGTCGAGCCCCGAGATGACCGCGAGCCCATCGGCCTCGCTCTGCTTGGCCCGGCGCACGACCGCGCGGCGCAGGTAGTCTTGCAGGTCGCTCGAGCCCCGACCGACCATCGCCATCAAGTCGCCGAGCTGCTCGCGGGGGGCCAGCTCGACCAGCAGCTCGAGCAGCTCGCCGCGCCGCTCGTTGGCCAGCTCGCGATCGCCGACCAAGCCGATCAACACGGGCGTCGCGGCCTCACCTTGGCGGCGCAGCAGCTGCAACCACAGCTCGGGGTCGCGCTTGCCGATCAACGCCGAGCGCAGCTGCTCGCCAAACAAGGCCGCGTGCTCGGGCTGCTCGAGCGCGGCGAGCACGAAGAGCAGACGATCGCGCTGCTCGGGGCCCGGCGCAGGCACGGCGTCGAGCCGCGCGAGCACGGCCGGCGCCGCCTCGGCCGGGTGATCTTCGAGGCGCGCGCGCGCGTCGAGGTAGCCCTTGCCGCGATCGACCAGGACGATCTCGACGTCGGCGCTCGCCTGCTCGGCGTCGTAGGCATCCGTGGGCGGTGGTTCAGCCGCGTCGGCGGGGGGCGCCAGCGCGAGCAAGAGCGAGAGCAGGGAGCCGAGCACGATCGCGAGCGTGCCACAAGAATCGAGCGCCGAGCACGACCCATGTCGTCCTCGGCGCTCGAAGGGCTCGCAGCTACCCGACCACGTGGGAAGGGCCGGGCCGGGTAGCCGCGAGACTTCGAACTCGGATCACGGCGGGCAGCTGTTGCCGTCGACGCAGATCACCCCGTAGACGCCGGAGTCGCAGCAGTTGTCGGTGTTCCCGAAGCAGCTGTCGCAGGGGCAGGAGTCGCAGCCAGGCGCGAACACGAAGTTCCGACAGTTGCCGTTGGAGCAGACCTCGTCGTTGTCGCAGGTGTTGCCGCAGTCGCCACAGTTGAGCGGGTCGGTCTCGAGGTCGGTGCACGAGTCGCCGCACTGGTCGGGGAAGCCGTTGCAGCCGTTCACGCAGTTGCCACCGCCGCACGCGTCCTGGCACTGGTTCCCACACTGACCGCAGTTGTTGGCGTCGTTGTCCGTGTTGACGCAGTTGCCGTTGCAGTCGCTGAACCCGGGCCAGCACTCACAGTTGCCGCCGTTGCAGACCTCGTCGTTCTGACACTGGTTCCCGCACTGACCGCAGTTGTTCGGGTTGATGTCCGTGTTGATGCAGTTGCCGTTGCACATTTCGGTGCCCGGGCCGCACACGCACTGGCCCGCCATGCACATCTCGCCGTTGTTGCAGTCGTTCCCGCACTGCCCACAGTTGTTCGGGTCGGTCTGAGTATCGACGCAGTCGTTGCCGCACTGCGTGTCGCCCGGGTCGACGCACTCGCACGCGCCCGCCAGACACTCCTGCGAGGCGCCGCAGTCGTTGCCACAGCCGCCGCAGTTCAGCGGATCATCGGACGGGTTGGCGCAGGCCATTCCGCACTGCAAGGTGCCCATCGGGCAGACGTCGACGCAGTTGCCGTTCGCGCAGAAGGCCGGGCATTGGTTGCCACAGGTCCCACAGTTGTTCGGGTCGGAGTCGGGGCTGACGCACTCGATCCCACACTGCAAGGCGCCGACCGGACAGCCACCGACGCAAAAGCCGTTGGTACAGGTCTCGTCCATCCCGCAGGTGTTGCCACACTCGCCGCAGTTCTCGGGATCCGAGGTGATGTCGACGCAGGCGCCATTGCAGTCGACGCCAGCGCAGGTGCTCACGCAGATGCCGTTGTCGCAGGTCGCGTCGGGTCCACAGGCCGTCCCGCATGCACCACAGTTGTTGGGGTCGAGCGTGGTGTCGACGCAGTTGCCGTTGCAGTCGATCTCGGGCGCCACACAGCCCGGTCCCGTCGTCGTGGCGTCGGTCGTGCCCGCGTCGGTCGCCGCGTCGGTCCCTTGCTCGGTGCCCGCGGTGCCGACCTCGTCGGCCGCGGTGCTCGACGCCGTGTCGGAACCGGTGACTCCCGTCTTGTTGTCGCCGCAGGCGGCAAGCGGGAGCAAGAGCGTGCTCAACAAGCAACTCAACCAAGTGCTTCGTGCGAAATTCATGATTTGATCTTTCGTCGGGGGGGCGAAGAGGGATTCCTCGAGTGACTCCGTGACCCGAAGGCGTGCGGCGTTACGAGAGTTCGTGACAATTCGTGGGGGCGCCGACGATGCGCGAAATCGTCGAATCGCAGACATTAAAAAACCGCGACCGAAGCCGAGCCCAAGTGGCCGACCTCGGTCGCGCTCGTCAGCCGCGGGCGCTGACTCGGTTGTCAGGCGAGGCTCAGCCGCCCTGGCAGTTGCCGTTGTCGCACTGCTCGTTGGGATCGCAGACGTTCCCGCAGTCGCCGCAATTCAGCGGGTCATTGTCGGTGTTCGTGCACGAGCCCTGGCATTGGTCGGGGAACCCGTTACAGTCGGGGAGGCACTCGCCGTTGCCGCAGAACATGTCGCCGCAGTCGTTCCCACACTGCCCGCAGTTGTTGGGGTTGTTGTCCGTGTTCACGCACTGGCCTTGGCAGCTGTCGAGCCCATTCGCGCACTCACACTGACCACCGTTGCACTGCTCGAAGTTGTTGCATTGATTGCCACAACTGCCGCAATTGTTCTCGTTGGTGTCGGTGTCGACGCAAATGCCATTGCACAGCATCGAGCCGGGACCGCAGTCACAAACCCCGTTGACGCAGGCTTCGTTGTTGTTGCAGTCGTTCCCGCACTCGCCGCAGTTGTTGGAATCCGAGGTCAGGTCGACGCAGCTGTTGTTGCCGCACTGGACCAGGTTGGGGTCGTTGCACACGCAGTTGCCGGCCTCGCAGGCCTGGCCCTCGTTGCAGTCGTTCCCACACTGGCCGCAGTTGGCCGGGTCGGTCGCCGGGTTGGCGCAGGCCTGACCGCACTGCAAGGTCCCCATCGGGCATTCGCCGACGCAGGCCCCATCGGCGCAGAACGAGTCGCAGACGTTGCCGCAAGCGCCACAGTTGTTGGGATCCGACGCCGTGCTGACGCACTCGGTCCCGCACAGCAGGGCCCCATCGGCGCAGCCACCGACGCATTGGCCGTTGACGCACATGTCCGTGCCATTGCAGGCATCGCCACAACCACCGCAGTTGTTGACGTCTTCGGTGATGTTGACACATTCACCCGCGCACTCGACCGTCGAACCTTGACAGCCGGTCACGCATTGACCACCGAGGCAGGAGTTGCCCATGCCGCAGTCGTTGCCACACGCGCCGCAATTGTCGGCGTCGAGGTCGACGTCGACACACTCACCGCTGCAGTCGATCTCGCTGGCCGAGCAGCCACCGGCGGTGCCGGCCTCGGCGTTGGTGTCCATCGTGCCGACCTCGTCGCCGGCGGTGCCGCTCGCCGTTCCATCGGCGCCTGCGCCGTTGTTGCCGCAGCCGAGTGGGGCCAGCGTTCCGGCGAGAAGAAGGGTATTGAGCCAAGTCCAGCGGGGGGTCGTCATCGATCGTCCTTCGGTGCAGGGTAGGGGGGCAAACGGCGCAGACACCACGCCGTAGGCTTGCGTGCCCTCAGCCCAGCACTTGTTACAGACCAGCGACGAATTTCTTGGAACTAGGTTTGATGCGAAGTCCAAGCGGGTCCCCCTCCTCCTTGCCCGGCCAACTTCAGGCGAAGAAGAGCGCGAGCGTCCCCGCGGCCAGCAGCGCGAATCCGAGCAAGAGCAGCCAGGTGAGCGTCGTGGAGCCTCGAGTCGGGTCGAAGCTCGGGGCCAAAGCGCCCGCGACTCGCTCTTCCGCCGACATCGGTCGCTCGACCAGCTCGATCGCGACGAAGAGATCACCCGGTTGCTCGCCCTCGCGCACACCCCCTTGGCCACGCAGGCGCAGCAGCGCGCCCGTGGGCAGCGTGGCCGGCAGGTGAAGCATCAGGTGTTCGGGATCGCCCGGCTCGGCGGCGCGCTCGATCAAGTCACCTTCGGCCGCCAAGCGCAGCGGCACGCGAGCCCGCAGCGATCCACCCAAGGCTTCGCGCGGGACCTCGACGGTCACGCGCAAGTCGGGTCCGCGCGGTCGGTCGGACTCGAGCGATTCGAACACGTTGCCCAGGCGGGTCATTGGAACCAGCTCATACGTCCGCGCACAGGGCCAGCGAGGCGATCACGGCCAAGAGCAGCAGGAGGGATCAGCAGGAGGCGGACTCGCCGACGCCGGGCGGGTTCGCGGATGAGGACCTCGAGCACTTGGCGAGAGGGTAACGCACGAGCGCCGCCGCGAGCGAGGGCTCGGGGGCGCTCGTCCTGCGCCATCGCTACCGCTCAGCGAGGGTTCAGCTGGATGACCGAGAACACCGCACCCTGCGGATCATTGACGACCGCGAAGCGACCGACCGGAGTGTCGGTCGGCGGCACGCAGACCCTGCCCCCGCTCGCGCTGATCTTGGTGCAGATCGCGTCGGTGTCCGCGACGGCGAAGTAGACCATCCGATGCGGCGGCACGCCCTCCCACTCCGGCCCGGCCATCGGCATGAACCCGCCGTTGTCGCGCTCGCCGACCTTGATCATGCTGTAGTCGAAGCCGCCCATCGGCATGGTCTGGTAGGACCAGCCGAGCACCTTGGCGTAGAAGCCCTTCGCGCGCTCGAGGTCGGTGGTCATCAGCTCGTTCCAACACAGCGAGTTGGGCTGGCTGGTCAGCTCGGCCCCTTTGTGGGCGCCGGGCTGCCACAGCCCGAACATCGCGCCACCCGGATCTTGCAAGAACGCCATCGAGCCGAACTCGCCGACCTGCATGGTCGGCGCGACGACCTTCGCACCGAGCTCGCGCGCGACCGCCTCGACCTTGGCGCAGTCCTCGACCCAGGCGTAGCTGTTCCACATCGGCGGGACGCCCTGTTGCTGCATCTCGCCGGGCATCTGGCCGAAGCCCGCGACCAATTTGCCGGCCTGGGTGGCCATCGCGTAGGGCATCGAGGGGTCCGCGCTCTCCTGCATCGCCCAGCCGAAGAGCTCGGCGTACCAGCGCTTCGCGGCCGCGACATCGTGCGCGCTCAGATCGACCCAGCAGAACACACCCTCTTCGTACTTCACTTCGCTCATGTCGTTGATCTCCAGTGGACGGGATCGAACGCTATCGCGGAACGCCGAGCGATCGGCCGGCCCTGGGTGGGGGGACGATCACGCCAAAAAAACTGGCGCCCGAAGCTCGCACGGACACGCGTTTGCGCCGGAACTCGGGCTTCGCTCGCGGTCTCGGCGGGATCAAAGTTGCTGCGAACCAAAGCCCTTTGCCGTGGTTTTCTTGGCATCGAGCGTGAGCCGGACCATGCTCCCGGCGTGCCTTCCACCGAACTGCTCGTCACCGAGCTGCGTGGTCACCTGACCCGCGACGAGCTCGAGCGCTCGCTCGCTCGGATCGTGCCGGAGCTCGAGCGAGTCGAAGCCAAGGTCGCCGTGCTGATCGACTGCCGGGAGATGGCTGGCTACGACCTCGACGCGCGCCATGCCTTCGTCGAGTGGAACAGCCGCTGGCGCGACCGGATCCACAAGGTCGCGATCGTGACCAGCAACCGGCTCTACCACGTGGTGATCTCCGGGATGGCGCTGGCCTCGGGCCAAGCGATGCGTGGCTTCGCCGACGCCGAGCAGGCCGAAGTCTGGGCCCGCGTCGTGGCCCGGCCACGCGAGCGCGACCAAGCCGAGGCGCGGCCTCGCGATCGCTGAGCCCGTGCTGACTGAACTCACCAGTCGAGGATGGCCGAGCCCCAGGTGAAGCCCGAGCCGAACGCGACCATCGCGACCTTCATGCCGCGCACGAGCTTGCCGTCGCGGACCGACTCGGCCATCAAGATCGGGATCGTCGCGGCGGTCGTGTTGCCGTAGCGCTCGATGTTGTGGACCAGCTTCTCGTTCGGGATGCCGAGCTTCTGGGCCACGTACTCGTTGATCCGCTTGTTGGCCTGGTGGAACAAGAAGAGGTCGATGTCGCCGAGCCCCAGCCGGGTCTCGCCGAGCGCTTGGAAGAGCGCGCCCGACATCTTGGTGACCGCGTGCTTGAACACGGTCTTGCCGTCCATCTGCGCGTAGAGGATCTCGGGCTCGATGTGGCCCTTGCCCTCTTCGTCGAGCGGCACGAAGGGGAACTTGCGGATGTCCCAGATTCGCTGGGCGAGCACCTCGGCGTGGCTACCGTCGGCGCCCAACCAGACCCCACGCACGCCGCGGTCTTCTTCGGTCGCCGAGAACACGGCCGCGCCCGCGCCATCGCCGAAGAGCGAGGCGACCGTGCGGCCGCGGGTGGTCAGGTCGAGCGCGTGCGAGTGGGTCTCGGCGCCGACCAAGAGCACGTGCTTGCACTGCCGCGACTGGATCAGCGCGCTCGCAACTTGGGTCCCGTAGAGGAAGCCCGAGCACTGGTTGCGGATGTCGAGGCAAGGCACGTACTTGACCCGCTTGCCCTCGGTCAGACCCAGCTGCCGCTGCAAGAACACGCCCGAGCCCGGAAAGCAGTGCTCGGGCGAGAGCGTGGCGAAGACGATCATGTCGAGGTCCTGCGGCTCGAGCCCAGCTTGCTCGAGCGCAGCCTTGGCCGCGTGGGCGCCGAGGTCGGCCGAGCCGACGCCATCGTCGGCGAAGCGACGCTCGCGGATGCCCGTGCGCTGCTGGATCCACTCGTCGCTGGTCTCCATGCCGAAGTCGCGCACGAGGTCATCATTGGTGACGACGCGCGGTGGCACGTAGAACCCGGTTCCAGAGATATAGGCGTTGATCACGAGCGCTCCGTCGGCGGCGACTCTACACCAGGGCGTGCTCGGGATCACCACGCGCAGGCGCTCGCGCGTGTGTGCACCGACCTGCACGCGGGCGCGAGCGGCGGGTCGACGCGGCTCGACTCAGGGTTGCGCCATCGGCATGCACATCCCCGAGTCGATCGATTCGGGGCTTTGGTTGGTCCGAAAGCCGCGATCTTGCAGCCAGTGCGGCTGCTCGTGCCAGGGCACGCTCGCGTCTTCGCCGACGTTGGTGCCGTGATAGGTGTGCTGATTCCAGATTCGCCGCGCGGGCGCGAAGCGATTGTCGGCGTTGCGCAGGACCATCACGCTCGGGGTCGCTTCGCCGCTCGAATCACCCGCGAGCGGCTCGCTGCTGACGACCACGATGTTGGCCGCGCCGTCGTTGTCGACGTCGGCGACGACCGGGTAGGCGATGCTGGAGCGGGCGCGTCGGGGCAGCTCGGCCACGACCAGACCCGCGCTCGAGCGGATCCGGAGCGCCGAGTGATCGGCGTAGATGCTCTCGGGATCGCCGTCGCCGAGCAGGTCGAAGGCGGTCCCGCTCGAGCCGGCCTCGCTCTCGTCGATCTTGCTCGACCACGCGACCTTGCACTTCGCCTTGTCGTCGTCGCCGAACACTTCGAGCACGCGGACGAAGTTCTTGTTCGCGTAGAGGATCTCGGCTTGGCCGTCGCTGTCGAGGTCGTCGACCGCGACCGGCGAGCCACCGCCGCCCTGGCAATTGGTCTTGACCGTGCCGTCGTGCTCGAGCACGCGGTGCGAGCTCTGTTGGACGTAGAGCTCGGGCCAGGGGTCGGCGTCGAAGTTGGCGACGGCCACGGATCCGGCGTTGGGCTGGGTGCCGGGCGCGTCGAAGAGATCGACGCCTGCGGCCGTGTACGCGTTGCCGCCGATCAGCACCTCGAGCTCACCGTCGCCGTCGAGGTCGACCGCGACCGGGGTGGTGTTGGGCTGGACCGGGTCGGCCCACCACGAGGGGGTCGTGTCGGCGTCGGCGACCACGCCGGGGCCGAGCAACTCGGGGCTGCCGTCACCGTCGAGGTCGGCGATCGCGATCGCGCCGCCGCTCGGCTGCGGGGCGCTCCAAGGTCCGATCGCTCGCACGCTGCCATCGTGCTCGAACACCACCAAGCGACGCGCGACCGAGGTCTGAGCCGAGGCCGCGTGCTCGGCCTCCATCGCGACCAGCTCGGGGTCGCCGTCGCCGTCGAGGTCGGCGATCGCCGGCGTGATCGAGCCATCGACCGGATGCTCGAAGCGAAGCAATTGGCTGCCCGTGGTCCCGTCGAGCACGTAGACATGGCCCGCGGGCCA